>JAZKBR010000005.1 GCA_040388535.1 Gemmatimonadota bacterium
GAGAAGGGAGAAGGGAGAAGGGAGAAGGGAGAAGGGAGAAGGGAGAAGGGAGAAGCCTACCCGGCCGCGGGTTTCTCGCACCGGGGGGCAGTTCTCCCTTCTCCCTTCTCCCTTCGCTCTTCCTCCCTTCTCGGCTCTTGTCTGTCATTCTGGCTTGGCACTCAGGCACGTCGATTGCTAATCGGGGACCCGGAGGTTACTTTCGTGTCCGGTTGGCAGTCCCGCAATCAGACTGCCAAGTTATTGTCCAAGAATCACTTACAGCATCACGCTCACGTTGGAGGTTGGCATCATGGCGGGCGCTAAGACCAAGCAGACCATTACGCCGCTCGAAGATCGTGTCGTCATCAAGCCGTCGGAAGAAGGCGAGACGATGCGGGGCGGGCTCTACATCCCGGATACGGCCAAGGAAAAGCCGACTCAGGGTGAAATCATCGCCGTCGGACCAGGCCGCTTCGAGAAGGGCGCCCGGGTGCCTATCGACGTCAAGGTCGGCGACACGGTGATCTACGGGAAGTACAGCGGCACGCCGTTCACGATCGACGGCAAGGAGGTCATGATCCTGAAGGCCTCTGACGTCCTCGCGAAGCTCGGCTGATCCACACTTACTGAACTGGGGAATTACACATGGCAGCGAAGGAATTGCTCTTCGACGTCGATGCACGCGCAAAGCTCAAGAAGGGCGTCGATGCCCTGGCTGAGGCGGTGAAGGTCACCCTCGGCCCCAAGGGCCGCAATGTCGTGATCGACAAGAAGTTCGGCTCGCCGACCGTCACCAAGGACGGCGTGTCTGTGGCAAAGGAAATCGAGCTGGCCGATCCGATCGAGAACATGGGCGCGCAGATGGTGAAGGAAGTCGCGACCAAGACCTCCGATCTCGCGGGCGACGGCACCACCACGGCCACCGTGCTGGCGCAGGCGATCTTCCGTGAAGGCCTCAAGAACGTCACCGCCGGCTCCAACCCGATGGAACTCAAGCGCGGCATCGACAAGGCTGTTGAAGCCCTCGTCGCCGAGCTGAAGTCGATGTCGGTCCCGACCAGCGGCAAGAAGGACATTGCCCAGGTTGGCACCATCTCGGCGAACAACGATCCCGAGATCGGCAAGCTCATCGCGGAAGCGATGGACAAGGTCGGCAAGGAAGGCGTGATCACGGTCGAAGAGGCGAAGGGCCTGGAGACCACGCTGGAGACGGTCGAAGGGATGCAGTTCGATCGCGGCTATCTCTCGCCGTACTTCGTGACCGATCCGGAAGCGATGGAGTCGTCGCTGGATGCGCCGTACATCCTCATCCACGACAAGAAGATCTCGTCGATGAAGGAACTCCTCCCGGTGCTCGAGAAGGTCGCGCAGAGCGGCAAGCCGTTGCTGATCATCGCCGAGGACGTCGAAGGTGAGGCCCTCGCGACGCTGGTCGTCAACAAGCTCCGCGGTACGCTCAAGGTCTCGGCCGTCAAGGCGCCGGGCTTCGGCGATCGCCGCAAGGAGATGCTCCGCGACATCGCCATCCTCACCGGTGGCCAGGTCATCTCGGAAGAAGTCGGCTTCAAGCTCGAGAACGCCACGCTGGCCGAGCTGGGTCAGGCCAAGCGCGTCGTGATCGACAAGGACAACACCACGGTCATCGACGGCAAGGGGAAGGCTGACGCCATCCAGGGCCGTATCGCCGAGATCCGTGGCGCCATCGACAAGAGCACCTCGGACTACGATCGTGAGAAGCTCCAGGAGCGTCTCGCGAAGCTGGCCGGTGGTGTCGCCGTGATTCACGTCGGCGCCGCGACCGAGACCGAGATGAAGGAGAAGAAGGCCCGCGTCGAAGACGCGCTGCACGCGACCCGTGCGGCCGTCGAAGAAGGAATCGTCCCCGGCGGCGGCGTGGCACTGCTGCGCGCGCAGTCCTGCCTCGACAAGGTCAAGGCGAGCGGCGACGAGAAGATCGGCGTCGAGATCATCCGTCGCGCCATCGAAGAGCCGATTCGCGCGATTGTCGCGAACGCGGGCGTCGAAGGTTCGATCGTGGTCGCGAAGGTGCGTGAGGCCAAGGAGAAGTCCTACGGCTACAACGCGGCGACCGACGAGTACGTCGACATGGTCAAGGCCGGCATCATCGACCCGACCAAGGTCACCCGTACGGCGCTGCAGAATGCAGCCTCGATCGCGGGCCTCCTGCTGACGACCGAGTGCGTCATCGTCGAGCGGAAGGAAGAGAAGGGCGCCCCGGCCGGTGGTGGCGGCGGCGGTGGCGGCATGGGCGGGATGTACTAGTCGGCCACGCCGACTAGTATCCTGAGCGGCCCCGTCAACAGGGCCGCGAAGGAACTGCTCTCAGCAGGATCACGGCCACCCCTCGGGGTGGCCGTCTGCTTTTAGCGCGCCGGCACTTCGCTCAGGATGACAGGCGCAGCTACTTTCCCCGACTCAATGACCGAATCCCCCGCGGCCGCGCCCCTCGGCGTCTGGGCAACCATCCGCGCCGCACTCAGCGGCGTCGAACGCGACTACACCACCGGGCCGGTAGGGCAGGCGGTGATTCTCCTCGCTATCCCGATGGTTCTGGAGATGGCGCTCGAGTCGATCTTTGCCGTCACCGACATCTTCTTCGTCTCACGCCTCGGCGCAGCGTCGGTGGCGACGGTGGGGCTCACCGAGTCGTTACTCGCGATCGTGTATGCGCTCGCGATGGGCCTCGGCATGGGTGTCACGGCCGTGGTGTCGCGCCGCATCGGCGAGAAAGATCCGGAAGGAGCGTCGCACGCCGCCGCGCAGGGGCTGATGATCGGGATCGCGGTGGCGGTCGTGCTCGGCGTGAGTGGTGCGATCTTCGCGCGCGAGTTGCTCACCATGATGGGCGCGTCCCCCGAAGTGCTCGCGGTTGGCACCACCTTCGCGCGCATCATGCTCGGCGGCGAAGTCACCGTGATCCTGCTCTTCCTGCTCAACGCCGGTTTCCGGGGGGCAGGTGATCCGGCGATTGCGATGCGCGTGCTCTGGATCTCCAACGCCATCAATATCGTGCTCTGTCCGATGCTGGTCTTCGGCGTCGGCCCGTTCCCGGCGCTCGGTGTCACCGGCGGTGCCGTCGGCACGACCATCGGTCGCGGTGTCGGGGCACTGCTTGCCTTCCGTGCGATGACTACGCCCGGTGGCCGGCTGCTGCTGAAGTCGCGGCATTTCCATTTCGATCCCAAGGTGCTCGGTACCATGCTGCGGCTCGCATCCTCGGCGACGCTGCAGTTCCTCATCGGCACCGCGAGCTGGATCGGCCTGGTGCGGATCATCGCCGGCTTCGGGAGTGTCGCGCTCGCCGGATACACCATCGCGATCCGGATCGTGATCTTCGCGATCCTGCCGTCGTGGGGGCTCTCGAACGCCGCGGCAACCATCGTGGGGCAGGGGCTCGGTGCCGGCAAACCGGAGCGCTCGGAGGCCGGCGTGTGGACCGCGTGCCGGTACAACCTGGTTTTCCTTGGTGTGCTAGGAGTGCTGTTCGTCGTGTTCGCGCCCCAGCTGGTCTCGATCTTCGGGCACGATGAAGCGGTCACGGCGATTGCCGCGCGCGGGCTGCGCATCATCGCCCTCGGCTTCCCGCTATACGCCTTCGGTATGGTCCTGACCCAGGCGCTCAATGGCGCGGGTGATACCTGGACACCGACCTGGCTCAACTTCGCGATCTTCTGGTGCCTCGAGATCCCGCTGGCGTGGGCACTCGCCCATCCACTCGGGTATGGCGTTGATGGGGCCTTCTGGGCGGTCGCGATCGCCTTCTCGGTGCTGGCCGGTGCGTCGGCGCTGGTCTTCCGGAGAGGAAAGTGGAAGACGCGGGTGGTGTGACTTTGCGAGCCGAGTCGGTCGGAGCGACACAATGAGTGATCGCATCTCGCGCCCGAGCGCGCTACTGCCTTGGTTGACCGGCGCGAGGGTTCTCCTGGCACCGGGGGGATCCCGGTGCCGTCCTGTCAGGGTCTCGTCAACACGCGGCAGTTGGGCACTTGCCGATCCGTTTCCGGCGTATGATCACCTATGCCCATACTTGACGCGCAACGGCCGCTCCGTGCACTCGTCGCGATCGCGCTAATCGCCGCCGCTCCCCTCGCCGCGCAGCGTCACGGCGGCTTCATCGCCCGGCTCGGCGCGGATACCATGCAAGTGGAAGAGTTCACCCGCAACGGGAACACCACCCACGGCACGATCCTGGTGCATGCGCCCAGGTTCCGGCGGGTGCAGTGGTCGATGACGTACGACGACCGCGGCACGCCGCTCCGCTTTCGTGCCGAGTCGTTTGACGCCGACGGCGCGCCCATGCTGGCGAGCTACACCGGCACGATGACCTTCCGCAACGATTCACTGGTGCGCGACGTCTACAACGCCACGTCGGAACTCGTGCAGGTCAGTTCGCCCGCACCGTACGGCGCGGTCCCGTACACCGGAATCCCGTATTTCGGCCTGTCGTACCTGATGTACGAAGATGGCTTCGCTGCCGCGCGACGTCGCATCGCTGCCGGCGTCGATTCGGTGCCGTACCTCTACCAGATCACGCTCTTTCCCGCGCAGCTCAAGCCACAGCGCTCCCGGGCCTGGCTCGTCGCCGCCGACTCGGCGGAACTGGACTATTTCGGCGTGGCGCGCAGCGGCTTCAAGTTCAACGCGGCCGGCGAATTGCTCCGGTCGGACTGGACCAGAACCACCTATCGCTACCTGGTCGAACGGGTCGGCAAGGTGGATCTCGAAACGATTGCCACGGCGTGGATCGCCGCCGAGCGGGCGGGGAAGGGTGTTGGCACCATCTCGCCGCGCGACTCGGTCAAGGCCGTGGTGGGGAGCAGCAATCTCACTTTTGACTACTCGCGCCCCGCCGTGCGCGGCCGCGTCATCTGGGGCGACATCGTTCCGTGGGACAAGGTCTGGCGATTGGGCGCCGACATGGCGACCCACTTCACCACCAGCGCGGACCTGCTGATCGGCGGGACCACAGTGCCAGCGGGACGGTATTCGCTCTGGCTGATTCCGTCGGAGACCGCACCGCTGCTGGTCGTCAGTTCGGCCGTGAATGTCTTCGGCACCAGCTACAACCCTGCCAGGGATTTTGCGCGGATTCCGGTCCGGCGCGCGTCAATCGCTGCGCCGGTCGAGCGATTGACCATCGGCGTGCGCGACGGCGTGCTGGTGATTGCGTGGGACAAGACGGAGTGGGTGGTGCCGGTGGTGGTGAAGCCGTAGGGGGCCTCCCGCAGGCCGTACGCTGCCGCTCCTTGCGAGCGCCGCCAACCCGCTGCGAGCGCCGGGGCTGCTCGGCCTGGTGCTCTGCCCTGCTACCGGTGCGCCGAGGGCCCCTCATCTGGGTGAATGTCTTTGTCGCGATCTGGTATCTGGTCGCCTGGGGGCCACTCGGACTCGACCACTGCCTTTTCCGCTGTCGAGCGAACTGATCCTGCCCCAGTGCGCTGTGCGCGCCGCTATCTTTCTGGCGTCCCCGGCAACACCATCGTCCTGGAGCAATTGCGTGCGCGCTGCTGTCCTCTTGTTTGCCATGCTTGTCGCCGGTACCCCGGTCACCGCCTCGGCCCAGAAGGCCGCACCCGATTACACCGGCACCTGGAAGGTCGACGCCGGCGCCGATGTGAAGAACGGCCCGCGCGAAGTGATCATCCGAGCTGACTCCTCGGCGAGCTGGGGCAAGGAAACCGTGCGCTGGCGCATCAAGGACGACAAGATCGCCATCGCGCTGGGCGGTGAGTGGGAGACGTACAAGGTCAAGCTCAAGCCGAAGGAGCAGACCCTCACACTCTCCGGCGGCGATCTGCAGAAGCCGGTCACCCTCAAGCGCGTCGGTCCGGCCACGCCGCGCCCGGCCAACGTGAAGGTTCCCGGAGACCCCGACACCGCCGGCTGATCCGATGACCACACCGCTGCTGCATCCGCGCGCCGGGCTTCCGGCACCGGCCGATCAGCTGGTGAATGTGCCGCGGCTGGTGACCTCGTATTACACGACCGCCCCCGATCCCGGTGTTCGCACGCAGCGCGTCGCCTTCGGGACCTCGGGGCATCGCGGAACGTCGCTGGTCGCGTCGTTCAACGAACAGCACATCCTCGCGATCACCCAGGCCATCTGCGAACACCGTCGCAGTGCCGGCATCAGCGGCCCGCTCTTCCTCGGCATCGATACCCACGCACTCTCCGAATCAGCAGCGGCGTCAGCACTCGAAGTCCTCGCCGCCAATGGCGTCGAAGTCCGCATCGATTCGCGTTCGGGCTACGTGCCCACCCCCGTGATCTCGCACGCCATCCTCCAGTACAACGCCGGGCGGAAAGGGGGGCTCGCCGATGGCATCGTGATCACGCCGTCGCACAATCCTCCCGAGGATGGCGGCTTCAAGTACAACCCGCCGTCGGGCGGCCCAGCCGACTCGGTCATCACCGGCTGGGTGCAGGACCGCGCGAACCTGTTGCTTGCCGATGGACTCAAGGGTGTTCACCGGGTCTCGCTGAGTCGCGCGATGGCGGCCGAGACGACGGCGCGCCATGATTACCGGGCAGCGTACATCAGCGATCTCGATGCGGTGATCGACTTTGATGCCATTCGCGCGGCCGATGTGAGGCTCGGCGTCGATCCACTGGGTGGTGCCGGCGTCGCTTACTGGGGCGAGATCGCGGAGCGTTTTCGAATCCCGCTCGAGATCGTCAGCACGGAAGTCGATCCCACTTTCCGTTTCATGACACTCGACTGGGACGGCAAGATCCGGATGGACTGTTCCTCGCCGTATGCGATGCAACGGCTGATCGCAATGCAGGATCGCTTCGACGTGGCGTGGGCATCCGACCCGGATCACGACCGCCACGGCATCGTGACCGGTACTTCCGGGCTGCTCAATCCGAATCACTACCTCGCCGCTGCGATTCAGTACCTCTTCACCCATCGTCCGAAGTGGTCAGCCGCCGCCGGGATCGGGAAGACAGTGGTGAGCAGCAGCGTGATCGATCGAGTCGCGGCCGATCTGCAGCGACCTTTGCTCGAAGTCCCGGTGGGCTTCAAGTGGTTCGTCGACGGACTCTGCAACGGGAGTCTGGCATTCGGTGGCGAAGAAAGCGCCGGCGCATCGTTTGTTCGGCGCGACGGCACCGTGTGGACCACCGACAAGGACGGCATCATCCTCGGCCTGCTCGCCGCAGAAATGACTGCGGCCACCGGCCGCGATCCTGGCGAGCTCTATCGCGACATCACCAGTCGACTGGGCGAGTCGGTCTACGCCCGCGTGGACGCTGCGGCGACGCCGGAACAGAAGGTCGCCCTCGGCAAACTCTCAGGCGCCCAGGTAACCGCCCCGTCACTCGCGGGCGATCCGATCACGTCGCGGATCACGAACGCGCCTGGAAACAACGCGGCGATCGGCGGTCTCAAGGTCACGACAGCGAATGGCTGGTTTGCCGCGCGACCATCAGGCACCGAAGACGTCTACAAGCTTTACGCCGAAAGTTTTTCCGGCCCTGATCACCTGCGCCGCATCCAGGACGAAGCGCAGGCGATCATCGGCAAGGCGCTCGGCACGCACTGAGCGCCTTGCCTCCTTCCAGGATGAAGGTCAGATCAAGCGGCGGGGCAGCTCACGCTGGGGTTCCACGGCGCGAAGATGCCATCGGGGTTCGGCGTCCAGAGCCAGACGTGAAGCTCGTAGTGCGCGAACGGCAAGCCGTGGCGCGCTTCTGGTGCGCGGTGATCGTTGAACACCTGCGTGCCGAACATCGGCGGCGAATCGTGCTTCGCGTCCCAGGCATCGGCCAGCACCATGAATTCCACGCCACCCATTTCCATCTTGCCGTGCTTGTCGGGTGTGTACATCACGAACTCGGGCTTATCGTACTCGACCTTGTCGTCGAGCAGTGCCTCGCGGAGGTAGTGGAAACCCATGCCGCCGGTCGGAATTGCGAGGCAGGGCGACGCCAGCACCGCGTTTTCCTTGAGCAGGTTGGCGAGCGGGTGGAACCGTGCGGTCGCCGCGTGGGCCACGTTGATGGCCGATTCGGTCTCGCGGCTGATCTCGGTCGACTTGTCCTGCTTGGTCGCGATGCCGTTGGCGGGGTGGTTGTGCCCGCTGATCATCGATTCGGCGGTGGGGGCGGGGGTCTCGCCGGCACAGGCGGCGATGAGGAGCAGGGCAAACACGGATGCACTTCGGTGCTGGACGATCATGTCGGGCGTTCCTCGCTTCGGGGGATGAGTTCAGGGGACCGGAGGCATTCTCCTCCACGACACCCTGCGTCGTTCCCCGCCGAGACCCGACATACCCCCGAACTACCGAAAGAGCGAACCTTGCACCGGTGACCGGAGTGCAATTGACGTCATCGGCCCGTCTTGTACGGCCAGGTGAAGTTCACCCGTGAATCCCGCCGCCGCGAGACGGGTCGCGACCGCAGCGTGCGCCAGTTCGGCGCTGTTGCAACGCTGGCTCAGATGCGCGAGCACCACCGTCGCGAGTCCCTCGTGGTGCACCTCGGCCAGCAGCTCGGCACAGTCGCTATTGGAGAGGTGGCCGCCCGGCCCTGCGATCCGTTGCTGAACCACCAGGGGATAGCCGCTCGTGCGCAGCATCGTGGCGTCGTGGTTGGCCTCGAGCACGAGGCAATGCCGCTGGCGCAGGAACCAGCGAACCGCCTGCGTGGGGCGACCGAGATCCGTGGCCATCCCGAGCGAGCAGCCGTCGGGCAGCACGACACCAAGCGCGATTGGCTCGGCGGCGTCGTGTGAAGTTGCGCAGGCGCTCACCGTGAACGGCCCGACGTGCGCAGCTCCGCGGGAGCCGAGCGGGAGCCACTCACACGGTTCGCCACCTCGCGAGACGCCCCGCCATGTCCCCATCGACGCCAACAGCGGAATGCCATGCCGGCGCGCGAGCTTGGTGGCGCCGGCTGCGTGATCGCCATGCTCGTGGGTGATGGCAACACCAACGAGCATCGCCGGGTCGAGCCCTGCCACACCCAGCCGCTTGTCGATCTCGCGGAGTGAGAAACCGGCATCGAGCAGCAGCATCGCACCATCGTGCACCAGGGCGAACGCATTGCCCTGGCTCCCCGAACCGAGCACAACGAGAGAGGTCACTCGGTCAGGCGGCGGTGCAGCGCACGGAGGGAGGCTTCGGTCGCCGTATCGACAACAACATCGCGCCGCGGCAGGACGCGCTTCGCAGTCTCGACGAAGGCATCGACGCCGAGTCGCTCATCGTTGTCTCCCCCCCAGGCGAAGGGGGCGGTGTATTTCGGCGCGCGTGGCCCGCCGAAGAGGTTCGCACCGGCGCCCACGACTGCGCCAGTCGGGAGCAAGGTGCCGATCGCCGTCTTCGCGTGGTCGCCGATCAGGGAACCAAGATTGGTTCGGCCGGTGTCAATCCGCGTCGCGCCGATGTCGAGGCGCACTGGACCGTAGGTGTTCTTGAGGTTCGAGTTGATTGTACCCGCACCCAGGTTCACCCACTCGCCAATAATCGAATGCCCGATGAAGCCTTCGTGGCTCTTGTTGGCGTAGCCCGTGAAGGCGGTCGTGCTGACCTCGCCGTGCAGTCGGCAATGCACGCCTGCACAGATGTGACGGAACTGTCCACCGACCAGCCAGGTCCCCTTGCGGATCCGGGCGGGGCCTTCGATGCGCGTGCCGCTGCGGACCTGCACATCCTGCTCGAGCACGATGCCGCCCTTGCGCACGTCGAGTACCACGCCCGGCTCCAGCGTCGCGCCCTTGATGCTCACTGCGCCAGGATTTCCGAGCACGATCGTCCCTTCGGGAATCGGATCGCCGCTTTCGTCGATGAGTGAGAGCGTATCAGCAAAGAGGAACTGCTCCAGCGCCGTGACGAGGTCGAACGCGCCGCGCAGCGTGCGACCCTCAACTACCAGCCCGTCGCCGGCAGTGAATGGGCCGGTCCACGCCTGACCAGCATCGAGCCGCCAGCCGACCGTGCGACCTTCGTGCAGCAGTCGACGAGTCCCTCCCACTGCGCGCATCGGCAGCTTCGGCGCGAAGGTCGCATCGACGACCCAAGCTGGGCCGACAATTGCCGACGCGTTCACAACCGGCAGTGACCCCGTCGCGTGATGGCCGCTCACGTGCGCCGCCACGGTCCCCTTGGCCGGGGCACCGAGGGCGCGAGACCATCGTTCGTGCATGCGCCACGCGCCGACCGGCAGGGAAGCGAGCGTTGTCGCGCCAGCAAAGGGTGCCCACGCGGCACCAGGAGCATCGGGTTCGAGCAGGTACAACGCCGTCATGTTACTCCAGCTCCCGCACGTCGGCGGGAAGGGTATCGAGAATCTTCTTGAGGTCGACAGCGCGCGACCGTTCGAGCACCAGGGTCCGCGCGTTGGCGTGCACGACCACCAGGTCGCGAACGCCACTCAGCACCATCGGCGGACCATCATTCCAGACGATGCAATCACTGCAATCCACGAGCGTCACTGGCCCGTGCACCACGTTGCCGCGACGATCGCGCGGTCGCACCCGGGCCAGTGCTTCCCAGGTCCCGATATCATCCCAGGCGAAATCACCCGACACGACGGCGACCGTCCCGCTGCGCTCGAAGACACCGACATCGATCGACACTTCCCGCACGTCGCGAAAGAAGCCGGCAACATCCCCACTCTCGAGCAGCGGCAGCCATGGCGCGATCTCATCCGTGTGCGTCATCACTTCGCGCCGAAGATCACTGGCCCGCCAGGCGAAGAGACCACTGTTCCAGAGTGCCCCTTCGGCCATGAGGTCGAGGGCGAGCGCCGCGCCAGGCTTCTCGATGAATTTCTCGACCCGGCGGGACGCGCTGTCGAGCCGCTCGCCGGGCACGATGTACCCGAACCCGGTTTCGGGGCGCGACGGCACCATGCCGACTGTCACCAGCACTTCATGGCGGGCCGCCGTGGCAAGCGCTGTGGCCGCCGTGGCGACGAACGCAGTCGGGTCATTGACCGACCAGTCGGCGTGCATTGAGACCACTGAAGCGTCCGGGTCGCGTCGAGATGCCTCGAGAGTGGCCCAGACCAGCGCCGGAGCAGTGGACGCGGCCCGAGGCTCGATCAGGAAATTCTCCCGGGGAACCGGCAGGCGGTCGGCGAGCCGGCCGGCGAGCGATTTGCCCGTCACCACCAGTATTCGCTCGGGCGGGATAAAGCCGGTCAGCCGGTCGACGGCTTCTTCGGCGCTCGAACGAGGTCCTGCCAGGGGCAGCAGCTGCTTCGGATGCGCCGGCGAGGAGAGCGGCCAGAATCTGGTTCCGGAGCCTCCGGCGAGAAGGACAGCCCAGTACATCTGGTGCTACACGAGGGCGACCAACGCCGGCGCGTGCTGGCGTAGGTCGTGGAGGAGCTGGCCCAGATCGCCATTCGGTGCTGCGAGCACGAGCAGGGAGGAGCCCGTCGGGAGACGTTCCAGAATGAGGATGCCACCCGGAGATTCAACGACCGTCTGCCGGGGAATGCCGTGGCCGGTCGCACCTCCCAGGGTCTGGAGCGTACGCTGGGCGGTCGCGGCCAGCGCCGCGATCGCCTCGGGATCCAGGGCGGCCGGCAGGGCCGACTCGACCACCAGGCCCTCGTCGCTGATCACCGCGGCACCGAGCACGTCCGGGCGGTCGGCAAAGGCGGCGAGGACAGTGCGGAGGGGGTGCATCGCGGGGCGCTCCCGGGCAGGTGAGTGAAGCGCGAAGCTAGGTCCCTCACAACGCGGAAGTCAAGCAATGATGGTGGGTTGCCGCGCCTCTCCAAGCGGTCTAACCTTCTCCCATGAAGCGCATCAGCTACCTGCTCGTCGCCGTCGGCATCGCCGCCGCTGCCTGCTCGAATACCGACCTCGAGCCGGCCCAGATCGACAACATCGTCGACACCATCACCCTTGGGGCGCTGGTCGGCACGCCGATATCGACTCCGTCGGCGTTTTCGATTCCCGATGCGCGCGCGGTCCGTACCGACCAGACCGCCTCGTTCGATTTTGCATATAACATCGATGCGGCCGGGCGACGTGTCCTGCTGCCGCTCGATGCACTCGGACTCGGCGCCGTCAACGGTGCCAACCCGGGCCTGCTCCGAAGCACGTCGACCTTCGCCGCGCTAGCCTCGCCCCCGACCAACGGCTACCTCACCAAGGACACGATCGTGGTGGCCGTCGGTGATGTCATCGTCGCGCGTTCACGGATCGCCTGTTACCTCGGCGTGCCGGAGTACGCCAAGGTGGAAGTCCTCTCGTTTGATGATGCCAAGCGTACCGTGCTGCTTCAGGTTCTGGCGAATGTGAACTGCGGCTACCGCAACCTCGAAATCGGCATCCCGACCAGCTGATCCGATGATCGACATTCGACGCCTCCGGCAGGACCCCGCCACCGCGCGGGCGGCACTCGCGCGCCGCGGCGATCCCGACGCGCTCGAGCAATTCGATCGCGCCATTCAGCTGGATCTCCGCCGGCGCGAGTTGCTCGGAACGGTCGAGGCGCTCCAGGCCGAGCGTAATCAGGCCAACGAAGCGGTGGCGCGGAAGAAGCAGGCGAAGGAACCGGCTGATGAATTGCTTGCCGCACTGAAGAGCTCCGGCGAACGCGTGCGGGCACTCGAAACCGATCTTCGCGACATCGAGGCGTTGCTCGAGAGTCACCTGCTCAATGTGCCGAACCTGCCGCTCGAGAGCGTACCGACCGGCGGCGTCGCGGCCAACGTCGTAGTGCGGTCCTGGGGCACTCCGCGCGAGTTCGATTTCACGCCGCGGCCGCACTGGGAACTGGGGCAGTCGCTCGGGCTCTTCGATTTGCCGCGCGGCGCCAAGCTCACGGGCTCCGGGTTCCCGCTCTTCACCGGGATGGGCGCCCGTCTGGTGCGCGCGCTGGCGAACTTCATGCTTGACCTGCACACCACCGAGCATGGCTATACGGAGATCCAGCCGCCGTATCTCGTGAACCGGGCGTCGCTCATCGGCACGAGCCAGCTACCGAAGTTCGAGGACGATCTTTATCGCACCCACGCCGACGATCTTTTCCTGATCCCGACGGCCGAAGTCCCGCTCACGAACATCCATCGCGACGAGATTCTTGAGAACGCCGCGCTCCCGATCTGCTACGTGGCCTATACCCCGTGCTTCCGGCGTGAAGCCGGCGCCCATGGCAAGGACACTCGCGGCCTCATCCGAGTGCATCAATTCGACAAGGTCGAGCTGGTGCGGATTGTTCGCGCCGATAGCAGTGAGGCCGAGCACCGGCTGCTGACCTCGCACTCGGAAGCCGTGCTGCAGCGCCTCGAGATTCCCTATCGCGTCCTCGCACTCGCCTCCGGCGACACCGGGTTCGGCAGTGCGTGCACGCTTGACCTCGAGGCCTGGGCCGCCGGCGTCGGAACCTGGCTCGAAGTCTCGAGTGCCAGCACCTTCAGCGATTTCCAGGCACGACGCGCGAACATCCGCTATCGCCCGGCCGCCGGTGCCAAGCCCGAGTTCGCACACACGCTCAACGCGTCCGGTGTTGCGTTTCCACGCACGATCATTGCCCTGCTGGAGAATGGCCAGGAGGCCGACGGCAGCGTTCGCCTTCCCGCCGCGCTGGTCCCCTATGTCGGGACCGACCGCCTCGTCCCGCGGTCGTAAGGAGCGGCTCCGACGCCTCGCACCTGGGGCGGCGGTTCTGCTCGTGGCACTGCTCGCCGGCCTCACGACCGGTTCGAGCCTCATCATTGCACGTCACTTCCGGGCAGAAGCGCTCTCGGCGTCGCGACTCTACTCTGTCGTCACGCAAGGGCTGACCGATCCGGCAGCCGATGGCGCCACGACCGCGCTCCTCGAGCTTGGCAAGGAAGTGCGCGAACTCGGGATCCCGATCGTACTCACCGATTCTTCAGGCCGAGTCACCGCGGTCGCCAACGCCCCATTCGACACCACCGGTGCCGAAGCCAGGTTGCGCGAGTTCGCCCATGAACTCGATCGCGTCAACCCACCGATCACGCTCAAGCAGGGACTCGGTGTCCTGCATTTCGGTCCGCTCCCGAACACGAGGCTCCTCTTTGGCCTCGGCCTCCTCCAGGGACTTACCCTGATCGTGATGGTCGCCGTCGGTGTGACGGCGTATCGCAATGCGATTACCGCACAACGTGACCGACTCTGGGTGGCGATGGCGCGCGAGGCAGCGCACCAGATGGGTACACCTCTCACCTCGCTGCAGGGCTGGATCGAACAGCTGCGTTCTGCCGGGGTACCTCCGGCCAAGGTGGCCGAGTATCTCGATGCCGACGCCGATCGGCTGCAGCGTGTCGCGCAGCGCTTCGAGCGGATCGGCAATCCGGCGCGCCGCGATCCCGTTGGGCTCGGAGCATTGGGAGAACGCGTCGCGGGTTATTATCGACCGCGTGTCCCCAGGCACACCAATACCATTGCGATCACCGTGCAGGCACCGAGCGCCGGACCGGTCATCCTCGGCGATGCAGTCCTGCTCGAATGGGCGCTCGAAGCCATGGTCAAGAATGCCATCGATGCGCTGCAAGGCCGGGGCGGCACGATTACGATTGCGGCCACGGCAGAAGGGTCCGATGCGGTGCTCCGGGTCGTCGATGACGGCCCTGGCGTCCCACGCGAACTGCGCCGGACGATTTTCGAGCCAGGGATCACGACCAAGCGCGGCGGCTGGGGCATTGGCCTCGCGCTCGCGCGACGGGTGATCGAGGACGCCCATCAGGGCGTCCTGGCGCTCGAGCCAACTGAACACGGGACCACTTTCCAGATGCGCTTTCCGCTCGCTTCTTCTGTCGCGTGACCACACCTCGTGATCTGCTCCAGGGATTGAACCCGGCCCAGCGCGACGCCGCTGAGCACGTGCACGGCCCGATCCTCGTGCTGGCTGGCGCCGGCTCCGGCAAGACGCGGGTGCTCACCGCGCGGATCGCGCACCTTATCGATGCCCACGGTGTCCCGCCCGAGCGGATCTTCGCCGTGACCTTCACCAACAAGGCCGCCGGCGAGATGAAGGAGCGGATTGGTCGCTTGCTGGAGCGCGATCCCTCGGGGCTGTGGATCGGTACCTTTCACTCGCTCTCGGCCCGTCTGCTGCGGCGCGAGGCCGAGCATCTCGGCTTCACGCGCGCCTTCACGATCTACGACCAGGACGATCAGCTCTCGCTGATCCGCCGCCTGATGGATGAACGCAACCATCCGGTGAAGCTCTACCCGCCCAAGCTGGTGCAGAACCTGATTTCGTCCGCCAAGAACCGGATGCAGACCGCTGACGACCTCGGCCGCTCCGCTCCGCACGATCCGGCGGTGCGGGTCGCGGCCGATGTCTATGCCGCGATGCAGCAGGCGCTGCACACCGCGAATGCGATGGACTTCGATGACCTGATGTTGCATCCACTGGCACTCTTCCGGAAACATCCGGAAGTGCTGGAGCGGTGGCGCCGCCGCTTCGATTTTCTGCTCGTGGACGAGTTCCAGGATACCAATCGCGCCCAGTACGAGCTGATCAAGTTGCTGGCGGGTGGACACACGAACGTCTTCGGTGTCGGCGATGACGATCAGTCGGTCTACGGCTGGCGCGGCGCCGATATCCGGAACATGAAGGATCTGCAGACCGATTTCGGCGAAGCGCGCCTGGTGAAGCTGGAGGAGAACTACCGCTCCACCAAGCCGATTCTCGATGCGGCGAATGCAGTGATCGCGCGCAACCCGGGGCGCTTGGGCAAGACCCTTCGCACCAGGCGGCCAGGCGGTGCCTCGCTGATCGTGCTGGCGGCGGCCGATGAGCGCGATGAGGCCGAATGGATTGCCAGGGAGCTGCAGGCGCGGAGTCGCGACGGACTCGCCTGGACGGAAGCCGCGATTCTCTATCGTACCAACGCCCAATCGCGGGCGCTCGAAGATGCCATGCGACGCGCGGGTGTGCCCTACCGGCTGGTAGGCTCGATATCGTTCTATGATCGCCGAGAGGTCAAGGATCTGCTCGCGTACATCCGGCTCGTCGCCAATCCCGCCGATGATGAAGCGTTCCTGCGCGCGATCGGGGTGCCACGGCGTGGACTGGGCGATGCCTCCATCGCATTGCTCGCCGAGCAGGCGCGGCAGTGGCAGCGTTCGTTGCTCGAAACAGCGGAGCGGGCGGAGGCCGTCACGACCTTGCGCCCGAACCTCCGGACGGCGTTCAAGACCTTCGCCGACCTGATCACCACCTTGCGCACTCGCTTCGGCGAGGCCGTGCCCGTGGTGGTGATGGAAGAAGTGATTCGCGCGATCGATTACGAAAACGTCCTCCTCGCCGAAGGGTTCGAAGGGACGGAACGCTGGGACAATGTCCGTGAAATGGTCGCAGCAGCGGCCGAATGGTCCGAGGTCATCCTCGACGTCGAAGAGCCCGGGACTCCGCTGCAGCGCTTCCTCGCCGAGGCAACGCTCCTTTCGGCGGTCGATACCAGCGCTGGGCGCGAAGATGGCGTGACCATGATGACGCTGCACACCGCGAAGGGGCTCGAATGGCCGCTGGTGGTGATGTCGGGAATGGAGGACGGCCTCTTCCCCATGTCCCGAGCAATGGAATCACCCGAAGGGCTCGAGGAGGAGCGACGGCTCTGCTACGTGGGGATTACCCGGGCCCGCGATACCCTTATTCTCTCGTGGGCACGATCGCGTCGGCGGGGCGGCGAACTGCGTCCGGGAATGCCCTCGCGCTTCCTGCGGGAGTTGCCGCCCGAACTGGTCGATGAGCGCCGGACCTCCTTCGCGGTCGGCAGCTCGATGGGTGGTGGCTGGAGCGGCAGCGGGCAGTACGGTGGCACGCGCGGCGGTTCCAGCAACTGGGGGAGCAGCAAGAGCCGGGCAGCGGCGCCGCCACCGCCGATCGCGACGCCGCGCGCTGGCTGGGACGACTTCTCTCAGGTGAGCGTCGAGAAGGAACCGCCGAGCGAAAGCCAGGACGCGCCACGGTTCGTCAAGGGCGAGCGCGTGCGACATCGCCGCTTCGGGTCTGGCGCCATTCTCGGCCTGAGCGGCAACGGCAAGGACACCAAGGTCTCCGTCGCATTCGACGACCCGGAGATCGGAACCAAGCAGCTGCTGGTGGCCTTCGCGGGCCTCGAGCGCGACTGGGAGAGTGCATGATCATCGGAGCGGATGAAGTCCGGCACGTGGCGAAGCTGGCCGAACTGGCGGTCGCGGAGGCGGATGTGGCGACCCTCGCGACGCAGCTCGAGGGGATCGTCGCGTTCGTGGCACAGCTGAATGAAGTGGAGCTGCCGGAGGGTACCGGCGTGACGGCGGTTGGCCCAGATCAGGTGCTGCTACGCGAGGACCGAGTCGATCCGATCCCGATGTCGCGCACCGCCGCGCAGCTCGCTCCCGAATTCCGCGAAGGCTTCTTCGTCGTGCCGAAGCTCGGCGGGCTGGCCGAAGGATGAGCGCCGCCGATCTTGCCCGCGAAACAGGGCAGCGCTTCGCCGAGGCCGACGCCCGCGGGCTCAATGCGACGCTGCACTGGTCGCAAGAACTGCTCGATCGCGATGCCGCACTGCTCGATGCCGCGCCTGCGGGGCCACTGAGCGGCATCGCCGTGGCACTCAAGGACAACATCGTCACCCCGGATCAGCCGACGACCTGCGCCTCGAAGATTCTCGAGGGTTACCTCTCGCCGTACGAGGCCACGGTGGCATCGCGCCTGCGCGCGGCCGGTGCACTCATCGCGGGGAAGGCGAACCTCGATGAATTCGCGATGGGCTCCTCGACCGAGAACTCTGCCTACGGCCGGGTCAAGAACCCGATCGATCTCGACCGGGTGCCCGGCGGATCGAGTGGCGGCTCGGCGGCGCTGGTCGCTGCGGGCGTGACGGCTGCCGCACTCGGTTCCGAAACCGGCGGGTCGGTCCGTCAGCCGGCGGCCTTCTGCGGCGTGGTCGGGCTCAAGCCCAGCTACGGCCGTGTCTCCCGGTTCGGCCTCGTCGCCTTCGGCTCCTCGCTCGATTGCGTCTCCGTCTTCGGGCGAAACGTGGCCGACGCTGGCAAGACGCTCTGCGCGATCTCTGGTCACGACCCGCGCGATGCGACGACTCGCCAGGTCGCACCGCTCGTGCTCCCCGAGGGTCGCACCGATTTGCGAGGCATGGTGATCGGGCTGCCGAAGGAATATTTCCCGGCGGATCTCCACCCAGGAGTGCGAGCCGCCTGCGATGCGACGATCGCGCTCCTGCGCGAACTCGGCGCCGAGGTGCGTGAAGTGTCGCTTCCGCATACGCGATATGCCGTGCCGACCTACTACATCGTGAACCCGGCCGAGGCGGCAGCCAACCTCGCGCGTTTCGATGGTGTGCGCTACGGCCCACGCAAGATCGGCCCTGAAGGCGACCTGCGTGCGCTCTACCGGGCAACCCGGGGCGAGGGGTTCGGTCCCGAGGTGCGCCGCCGCATCCTGATCGGCACTTTCGTACTGAGTGCCGGTTATGCCGGACAGTATTACAGCCGTGCTCAGGGTGTCCGGCGCCTGATCTCGGATGACTTCACTCGCGTGTTCGATGGCGGGGTGGATCTGCTCTTTACCCCGACCACGCCGACGCCGGCCTTCAAGGCCGGCGAAAAGACCGCCGATCCGGTCGAGATGTATCTCGCGGACATCTTCGTGGCTCCGGCGAGCCTCGCCGGGCTGCCGGCGATGTCGGTCCCCATCGGCCGCGACGGCGGGCTGCCGATTGGCGGTCAACTGATTGCGGCCGACTTCGATGAGTCGACGATGCTCGCGGCCGCGGGTGTGCTCGAGGCGTCGCTCGACCCAATGGCAGAGGTGCGCTGATGACCTGGGAGACTGTCATCGGACTTGAGGTGCACGTGCAGCTCAAGACCCGCAGCAAGATGTTTTGCGGCTGCTCGACTACATACGGCGACGCGCCGAACACCAACGTCTGCCCAGTCTGCCTGGGGCTGCCCGGGGCGCTGCCGGTTCCGAACGCCGAAGCGATCCGGCTCGGTGTCCGCGGTGCACTTGCCATCGGCTGCGAAATTCATCACACCAGCATCTTCGCGCGCAAGAATTACTTCTACCCCGATCTTCCCAAGGGCTATCAGATCTCCCAGTTCGACAAGCCGCTGGCGACCGAGGGTGTTGTCGCGATCGACTCGCCCGAGCGCGGGGCGATCAGCGTCAGCATCACCCGGCTGCACCTCGAGGAGGACGCCGGCAAGTCGCTGCACGACCGGATTCCGGGGATGACCGCGATCGACCTGAACCGTGCCGGCACGCCGCTCGCCGAGATCGTGAGCGGACCCGACATGTGCTCGCCGGGCGAAGCGCGCGTGTACCTCACGACGCTCCGCCAGCTGCTCATCTATGCCGGCGTGAGCGAATGCTCGATGGAGCAGGGGTCGCTTCGCGTTGATGCCAACCTCTCGGTACGCCGCCCTGGCGATCCGCTGGGCACCAAGACCGAAGTGAAGAACATGAACTCGTTCGCGAACGTCGAGCGTGCGCTCGAGTCCGAACGGTTGCGCCAGATCGCGCTGATCGAATCCGGCGGCAAAGTCACCCAGGTCACCCTGACGTTCAACGCGGCCACGGGCGAGGTCAAGCCACTTCGCACCAAGGAAGACTCGCACGACTACCGCTATTTCCCCGATCCCGACCTGCCGCCACTCGTTCTCGACGCGGCGTGGGTCGAGGCGCAGAGCACATCGCTGCCGGAACTTCCCGCCGCGCGCCGTACGCGTTACGAGACGGCACTCGCGCTGCCGACCTACGATGCCCGCGTGCTGACCCAGGAACCGGTCATCGCCGATTACTTCGAAGCGGTGATCGCTGCGGGCGTCGAACCGAAGACCGCTGCCAACTGGGTCCTCGGTGAAGTGATGACGGGGTTCAACGAGCGCGGGGAATTCGCGGTGCCTCCCGACCGGCTTGCCGCACTCGCGGCGCTCGTGGCCGATGGCACGCTCTCGCTCTCGGCCGCAAAGAAGATTTTTCCGGAGCTTGCTGCGAGCGCTGAGGCCCCTGCGGAGATCGCCCAGCGCCTCGGGCTGGTGCAGGTGCGTGACGAGGGTGCCCTCGCGGGCTGGGTCGACGAGGTCATTGCCTTGTTCCCGGACGAAGTCGCGCGCTTTCGCGGTGGCGAAGCGAAGCTCGTCGGTTTCTTCGTCGGACAAATCATGAAGAAGAGCCAGGGGAAGGCCGATCCCAAGGGGATCCAACCCATTCTGATGGGGAGACTCAACGGATGAGCGAGGTTCAGTCGGTCAGCGCGATTCGCGCGGAATTCGCGGCACTCGAGCGCCGCCATCTCGGGACGCCAGTGGCCTATTTCGATGGCCCCGGCGGCACCCAGGTCCCGCGAGCCGTGGTCCAGGCCATCACCGACTACCTCACCAACCACAACGCCAACACTCACTGGCTCTATCCGTCGAGTATCGAGACCGACGCGCTCCTCTCCGCGGCACGCGAGACCTACGCGGCGTTCTTCAACGGTGCCGCCAGCGAAGTCGTCTTCGGCAACAACATGACGACCCTCACCTTCCATATGGCGCGCGCACTTGGCCGTGGCTGGCAGGCCGGCGATGAAGTGGTGGTAACGGAGCTCGACCACCACGCCAACCTGGCACCGTGGCAGGCGCTTGCGAGGGAGCGGGGCATTGTGCTCCGCATGTTGCCACTCGACCTCGAGACCTTCCGCCTTCGGCTCGACCTGCTTCCGGGGCTCATCAACTCCCGCACGAAGCTCGTCGCCATCGGCGCGGCCTCGAATGCGCTCGGCACCATCACCGACGTGGCCGAGGCCGCGCGGATCGCGCACGCGGCCGGTGCCCTCGTCTACGTCGATGGCGTGCACTACTCCCCCCACGTGCTTCCGGATGTGCAGGCGCTCGGCTGTGACTTCTTTGTCTGCTCGTCGTACAAGTTTTTCGGACCACACGCCGGTATCCTCTGGGGCCGCCGGGAGCTGCTCGAGTCGCTCGACGCGCCCAAGCTCGAACCGGCGCCTGACACGGCGCCTGAACGGTTCGAGACCGGGACGCAGAACCACGAAGGCATCGTCGGCGCAGCTGCTGCGGTGCAATGGCTCGCCTCGCTGGCTGGGAACGTGGGTGCGCTGCGGCCCCGGCTGGAACGAACCTATCAGGTCCTCCACGAGCGGGAGGCGGAATTGTTCCAGCGGCTCTGGGATGGGCTCGGCGGGGTGCCCGGCCTCGTTCGCTATGGCCCGCCGCCGGGGATACCCCGGACGGCGACCATCGCGTTCACGCTCAAGGACATCCCGAGCGCAGATGTCGCCGCGCAACTCGTCGATGATGCCTGCTTCGTTTCCAACGGCGACTTCTACGCCACCACGGTTGCGCGCCGACTCAAGCTTGAATCAGCAGGGCTGGTGCGGATCGGTGCCGCGTGCTACACCACCGCCGACGAAATTGACCGAGTTGTGTCAGGCGTCGCGCGCATTGGAGCGCATCACTAGCCAGGGCTGCAACCACTCGGCCCGGTTCTGCGTCTCATTCTCTGATGACGCAATCACCTGGAGATTCGCAAGCCCCGCCGCCCGACGGCGACCGACTGCGCCAGCGGCTCGCGCTGGCCGTCGGCAGTTCGCTGCGGATCGAGCGCGAACTGCTCGGCGGCGGGATGTCCCGGGTCTTCGTGGCCGCCGACATCGCCCTTGGCCGAAAGGTCGTGATCAAGGTCTTCTCATCTGCGGGGGGCGTCTCCCCCGAGCGCTTCCATCAGGAAATGCTGCTCTCCGCGTCGCTGCACCATCCGCATATCGTCCCGATTCTCGCCGCCGGTGTCTTCGACGACTGCCCCTGGTATTCGATGCCGTTCGTCGAGGGGCGCTCGCTGCGGGAGCGGATGACGGCCGAAGGGCAGCTCCCGATTCGCGACGTGTTGCGCATTCTTCGCGACGTCGGCCGGGCGTGCAGCCACGCGCACGCCCACGGGATCGTGCATCGCGATATCAAGCCCGAAAATGTGCTGCTCGCAGGCGATGCCGCCATGATCATCGACTTCGGGATCGCCAAGGCGCTGGGTGCGGCGCTCACCGGCAACGCGAGTCAACCCGGGCTTACCCGTGTCGGCTTTACCCTCGGCACGCCGACATACATGGCCCCCGAGCAGGCGTCGGCCGATCCCGCGCTCGATCACCGCGCCGACCTCTACGCCATTGGTGTCGTTGCCTTCGAACTCCTTGCCGGGCGGCCCCCTTTCCAGGGCGCCTCGTCGCACGAGATCCTCAAGGCGCACATCGCCGATCCGGTTCCCGACCTTTCGCGTGTGCGCGCGAACACGCCGCCGCCGCTCGTCGCGCTCATCGAACGTTGTCTCGCGAAATCGCCCGGTGGGCGCCCCGCATCGGCAGGGGAACTGGTAGAGCAGTTCGAAACCATTCTGGGCGCCAGTGGCAGCTCGGAGCGCATTGTCGCAACCGGCCGGTTACGCTGGGGCAAGCGGATCATCGCCGGAGCAATTCTGACGGTAGCGCTCGCCGTCGCCGTTCCGGCGGTGCGGCGATTTGCTTCGGTCTCCTCCGCGACGGTCGCTCCCGTGAAGCTCGCCTCGATCGCGGTACTTCGTTTCGTCCCGCGGGGCGACGACAGCGCGAGCAAGTGGCTGGCCGATGGCCTGAGTGATGATCTCGCCGCGCAGCTGGCAACAACGCCCGGGCTACGCATTGCGTCACGAATGAGCGTCGATCAGGTCGGACGCGCGGACCTCTCTCCCCGACGGATGGCCGAGACGCTGGGCGTGAAGACGCTGCTCGATGGCGTCGTGCGGCGCGAGGGGAACGAGCTCCGGATCATCGCGCAACTGGTCGAAGGTCCGACGGGCGAGGTGCTCTGGACTGGCACCTTCAGGGGGACGCCGAGCGACGCAGGGCGTTTTGTGGAGCAGGTTCTCGGCAATGTCCGCGGCGTGCTGCTCGACTCGGCGGCTGCGGCACAATCGACCACGCCGGCGGTGCGTGATCCTGCGGCGTACGCCGACTATCTCCGTGGTCGCGCCCTGGTCGGGACGCGTCGCGACACGGCGATTGTGCAGGCGGTCTCGGCGTTCGAGTCGGCGGTGCGCCGGGACTCCACGCTGGTGGCCGGGTGGTCGGGACTCGCCGAAGCGCTGATGCTGCTGCCGCTCTACGCCAATGTGCCCACTCGCGACGTTGCGCCATCCGCGGAACGCGCACTCGCGCGGGCGCTGGCCCTCCGACCCGATGATCCGGGAGCGATCCTGATCCGCGGGTTACTCTACCGATCGCAATGGCGCTGGGCGATGGCGGAAACGGACTTGCGCCATGCAGTGCTCTTGAGCGGCACCGCATCGGCACGCCAGGCGCTGGGCGAGCTGTTGCTGGTGCGTGGTCGGAGCAGCGAAGCACTCGCACAATTCGATTCTGCAAGTGCAGTCGAGCCCTCAGCGCCATTGCCCTGGGCGCTTGCCGGCGTCGCGCACGCCTTGCTCGGCCAGAGGGCGGAGGCCGACCGCGCACTCACTCGGGCGCGGGCCGCGGACTCGGCCAACCCTTCCATCCACTTTCTGGGCGGCGCCGCCTTGCTCTACCTCGATCGCGATCGCGACGGACTCGTCGAGTTGCAGCTCGCGAGCCGGCTCGCGCCGCGTCAGCCGTTGTTGCGGGGGCTGCTGGCCCAGGCGCTTGCGCGCCGTGGCGACAGTAACGGCGCGCGACGGGAGCGCGATGCGCTTCGCAGCCTGGCAGGGGAGGCTGGCGTCGCAGGTGGGCTGCTGCACGCGGAGCTGGCAGTGGGAGATACTGCGGCAGCGATCACGGCGCTCGAGCGAGCGGTCAAGGAGTCGGACCCGATCTTCACGTCCGAGCCGCTGAGTACGCCGCTGTTTCGGTCTATCGCAGGGAGTTCACGAACCCGTGAGGCGCTTCGGGTCGTCGGGCTGCTCCCGCCCCCAGGCGGGAGTTGAACCCACCGCCGGCGCCTTGGCATCGGGGAGCCCGAAATGCGCATCCGCGACTGCCGATATCCACTCGTGGTCGCGACGCCCCGCGCCCCGCAGTGCTTCCCGTCGCACCGACTTGCTGCGCAGAATCTCCGCTTCACCATTGGGATCGATCTGGAAGACCGGCGAGGCCGGCCCGCTGAGCACCGAACGGATCTGTTCAGTTGCCGTATCGAGATAGCGTGCGATCAGCGGCTCCGACAATTCCCACCGGCTCTGTTCGGTCGCGACCTGCATGCCAAGTTGCCACGGGCGCGAGTCGGTGAGATGCACCATGCCGCGGAAGAGACGGCGGTTGGTGCGAACCGAGAAGATCGTCGGCGAAAGGATGCGCTCCAGATGCGCGTCGGCAGGACGGTGATCGAGCCGGAGCAGATCGCGCGCCGCCCGTGGCACTTCCTCGCCGAGCATCGATTCGACCCGGCTCTCCCAGTAGGTATGCCCCATCGTGCGGGTGCTGCTGGTGACCACGAGCTGGCGCGGCACGAAGTGATTGTGTGCCACTGTGTCGGCCGCGAGATGCGAGAGATAGCCCAGGCCAAACGCACTCAGGGCATCGCTCGGTGCGAGATCATACACTTCGCGACCGACGTGCCAGGCGTGACAGTGTCGATCGGCCGGAGCGTATTTCTTGGCCATCGTCGTGTCGGCCGCAATGTTGCCATAGAGAAAGTCGTACGGGAAGGCGCGTAACAGGTCGGCAACGGAGCCGGGGAGCAGGTGCAGGGAAGAGAGGATTCGTTCGCCGAGCACGACATGGGTGCCCGGCGTCCAGGCGTGCAGGGCATCCGGGAAGCAGAGTGCGATCGCTGCCACGATCAGCAGCGCCGCAAACTGGATCACGCCGCGCCCCGACGACGCGGCAGGACCATGCGCCGCAGCCGTCCGATGACTCCGGTGCCGGTGCGAACAGTGCGGAGTGCCGCGCCAAGATCGAGCGCGGTCTCCTCGACCTCCTCTTGCACCACTTCGACCACCGCCTCGAAATCGGCGAGCCGCCGTCGCGCCCGGGTCACACTCTTCTCGACATCCTTCCTGAGGCGTCGCGTGGTGTAGATGATCTCGCGCACTTCCTCCTGGGCGAGTTCCACGACCTCCGCTCCACCAGTCCCGAGGCGATTGAGCGCCTGCAGGGTCGGTCCGAGGTCGCGACGCAACTCACCCAGCTCCTTGGCGAGCGACTGCCCTCGTTCCACCGCCTCCTTGAGCGTGAACGCCACGGCTGCGGCGATCCCGAGGAAACAGATTGCAATCAGTGCCAGTGAAATGGCCACGGTGGGCCCGATCCATTCAGCCATCAGCCTCTGCTCCTGTTGCAGGATCACCTGAAATCTAACGTTTCCGGGTTGCGCCGCTTGCGGCTGTCACGCGAGCCGACGAGCTTTGCGGGACTATGCCTCCACGCTTCGTGGTCACCGGCGGTCGCCAGCTTTCCGGCACGATCCGCCCCGCAGGAAACAAGAACGCGGCCCTGCCGGTCATCGCAGCCACGTTGCTCGCCGACGGGCCGGTCGCGCTCGACAACATTCCCCGGATTCGCGATGTCGAGACGCTGCTCGAGATCATCGCCGACCTCGGGGCATCGGTCTCGTGGAACGGTCCCAACGCGCTGACCATCGATACCCGGAATGTCCAGCCCAAACCGCTCGACCCGGTGCTCTGCACCCGGATTCGGGCGTCGATTCTTCTAGCGGGGCCCCTTCTCGCCCGGTTCGGGCAGGTCGTGCTTCCTCCGCCGGGTGGAGACGTGATTGGGCGTCGTCGCGTAGACACCCACTTCCTCGCGCTCGAGCGCCTCGGCGCGTCGGTGAGTGTGGGTGATCGCTTCGAAATCTCCGCCAAACAGCTGGTGGGTGCCGAAATCTTCCTGGATGAGCCGAGTGTCACCGGGACCGAGAATGCCCTGATGGCGGCGGTGATGGCCAAGGGTCGGACGGTCCTGCGGAACGCTGCCTGCGAGCCGCACGTCCAGGACACCGCCCGCGTGCTGGTCGCGATGGGCGCGAAGATCGACGGGATCGGCAGCAACACCTACACCATCGAAGGAGGACTCCCACTCGGCGGCGCCAGCTACAGCATCGGGGCAGACCACATCGAGATCGGCTCCTTCATCGGCCTTGCAGCCGTGACCAACGGCCAGATCACGATCGAGGGAGTTCGCGCCGACGATTTGCGCAGCACCCTGCTCGGCTTCGACCGGCTCGGCATCCGGCCGCGCATCGATGGCGACAATCTCATCGTCGATGCGGGTCAGGAGCGGCGCGTTCGCCCCGATCTCGGGGGACACGTCCCGAAGCTCGAAGACGGGCCGTGGCCAGCCTTCCCGGCCGACGTCATGTCGATTGCCATCGTTGCTGCTACCCAGTGCGAGGGGATGGTGCTGATCCACGAGAAGATGTTCGAGTCGCGACTCTTCTTCGTCGACAAGCTGGTGGGGATGGGGGCGCGGATCGTCCTCTGTGACCCGCACCGAGCGGTCATCAGCGGGCCTTCCGCCTTGCGCGGCAGCAAGGTCGAGTCGCCCGACATCCGCGCCGGCATGGCGATGCTGCTGGCGGCGCTCGCGGCCGAAGGGACCAGCACTATCCATAACATCGGGCAGATCGAGCGCGGCTACGAGAAGATCGACGTCCGGCTGCGCGCGCTCGGCGCCGAAATCGAGCGTGTCGACGACTGACGAGCTGCCCGTTCCGGGCGAACTCCCGCTCTGGGAAGTTCCGGGATGGCGTGAGCGCTTCGGCGTGGTTGCCGGCATCACTGGCCGGGGCAGGGGCGAAGAGCCGTTTGACCTCGGCCTCTGGGGCCGCGCTCAGGTGGGCGCAGTGATGGGGCGCTGGCGTCAGTTCCTGAGCCATTTCGCTGATTTCCCCGGGGCGCTTCTGGCCCACCAGGTCCACGGCGGTCGGGTACTCTGCCACGAATCGGCTCCCGCCGGCTGGACCCTCTTCGAGGGCGCCGACGGCCACGTCACCAGCCAGCCCGGCCGGCTGCTGCTCGTGACAGTGGCTGATTGTGTCCCGGTCTATCTCGTGGCTCCCCGACAGCGCGCAGTCGCCCTCCTCCACGCCGGCTGGCGCGGCACCGCGGCAGGAATCCTGGCCAACGGGGTCGCCCTGCTGGGGGCGCGCACCGGCGCCCGCCCCGAGGAAATCGTCGGCCACGCCGGGGTGGCCATCTCCGGGCCATGCTACGAGGTGGGCGCCGAGGTGATGACCGGCGTCGGGGAGCAGGCTTTGGGGCCCGGGCCGTGGCATCTCGACCTCAGGTCAGTTCTCAAGTCGCAAGCGGAAACCATTGGAATCAGAGAGTTTACGCTCTCGACGCACTGCACCTCCAGAGAGCGTGCTGACTTCTTCTCCCACCGGGGGAGTGGCGGGGCTGATGGGAGGATGGTGGCGTACTTGGGACTACCAGAGACCAGAGACTAGAGACTAGAGACTAGAGACTAGTGTCCAGAGACTAGAGACGCGTGGCCTGTTTGCCGAGCCCGCTTCGCGGGCTCAACTCAGGCCGACAACGTACGAAGCCTGTCTCTAGTCTCTAGTCTCTCATCTCTAGTCTCCTCTCTAGTTGACCTCCCGCCCGCTTCGGCGCTATCTTCAGGTGCTGGGGGAACTTGCGTGCAGTCGGCGAGTGTCGGGTTTCCCCCGACATTTTTTCTTTTTTACCCCCTACCGGGTCCGGACGTGACCACCACCGATCTCAGCCCAGAGGCGCTCCGCGCCGCCGTGGATGACCTCGGATTCGAACTGGTGGACGTTCGCATCGCTGGTTCGGCGACACGCCGAATCGTGCGATTGCGCATTGACGTGCCCGGTGGCGGACGACGTGGTCACGGCATCACGAGCAGCGATTGCGAGACCGTGTCGCGCGCGCTGGAGCAGCAGCTCGAGATCGCCGGCGTCGTGGGGCCGGCGTGGACCCTCGAGGTCTCGTCGCCGGGTATCGAACGGCCGATCCGTTTCGTCGAGCACTGGCGCCGCTACATCGGGCGGGCGATCCGCATCAAGGCCGCTGGAGTTCCGGGGCAGCAACAGGCACGCATCACCGCTGTCCCCGACGATTTGCACGTGACACTCGAGCTGGGCGGGGCACCCGTCACGCTGTCCCTTGAGGCGATCAAGGAGGCCACCCTGGTGGTCGACTGGTCAACCGCTGGTAACCGGGAAGCAGGAGAATCGTAGATGGCGACGTCCGCCGAAATGCTGTCGGCCTTCCGTGAATTGTCGAACACGAAGCAGCTTGAGCGCTCGGAACTGCTCGATCTGTTGCGCGACGGCATTCACGCCGCGCTGATGAAGAAGTACGGTCCGAATGTCCGCTTCGAGCTCAATGTCGACGAGCTGCAGGGGACGCTCTCGGTTACCCGGCTCCGGCAGGTGGTCGACGCGGTCGAGGATTCGAGCGCGCAGGTCTCGGTCGAAGAGGCGCGCTTCGAGGATCCCGACTTCCAGGTCGGCGATGTCCTCGAGGAAGAAGTGCCCTTCGAGACTTTCGGCCGGCTCGCGGTGCAGGCCGCGAAGCAGCGGATCATCCAGCGGGTCCGCGAAGGCGAGCGCAATCGCATCCGCGACGAGTTCACCAGCAAGGTCGGTGAGCTGCTCTCCGGCGAGATCCAGCAGGTCGAGCGCGGCAAGTTCGTGATCATGCTCAATCGCTTCCGCGAAGCCGAAGCGATCGTGCCGTACCGCGAACAGAATCATCGCGAGCACTTCCATCAGGGCGACACCATTCGCGCCGTGTTGAAGCGCATCGAGGAAACGCCCAAGGGCCCGCGACTCATTCTCTCGCGCGGCGACCCGCTCTTCGTGGTCGCACTGTTCAAGCTGGAAGTGCCCGAGATCCAGCAGGGCATCGTGGAAGTCCGCGGCATCGCCCGCGAAGTCGGCTCCCGCACCAAGGTTGCCGTCATCTCACGTGATGACGCCATCGACCCGGTCGGCGCCTGCGTCGGTCTCAAGGGATCGCGCGTGCAGGCCGTGGTGAACGAACTCGGCGGCGAGCGGATCGATATCGTCCCCTGGTCGCCCGATCCCGAGCGCTTCGCGCGCCTGGCGCTGGCGCCCGCGCGCGTGGCCAAGGTCTTCTCCGATCCGGCCACCAAGACGATTCAGGCCGTCGTCGACGAAGACCAGCTCTCGCTGGCGATCGGCCGCAACGGGCAGAACGTTCGCCTCGCATCGGAGCTGACGGGCTGGAAGATCGACCTCTATTCGAGCCGCGAATGGCTCGAGCGCGGGGGCGAAGGCCCGCTCTTCTCGCCGATCGCGGCCGAGGACGATCCCGAAGCGCGCGTCCCGCTGGCGCAGCTCGAAGGGCTGTCCCCGGAGCTCGTGGCGATTCTTGATCAGGCCGGCTTCTCGGCGCTGAATGATGTGATCGATCTGGAGTCCGACGACATCGAGCGGATTCCCGGCATGACCCCCGGCATCACCGAGGAGCTGTTGAAGTTCCTGTCGGAGCTGACCGAGGAGGAGCCCGAGGGTGGAGACGCCCCCGCGGCCTGACGGCAATGATCGCGTCCTCGCCCTGCTCGGGCTGGGCGCGGCCGGTGGCAATGTGGTGGCCGGTGTCGACGGAACCCGCGCGTTCCTGAAACGGCAGAAGTGTTTCGCGGTGGTGCTCGCGGAGGATGCGTCGCCCCGCGCGATGGAAAAGGTGAAGCGACTGGCAGTGGCCACCGGAATCCCGATTGTCATCGGGCCCTCGGCCGACCGGATGGGGCAACGCCTCGGGCGCCCGCCGGTGATGGTGGTAGGAGTGAAGGACCGAGCGTTGGCGGCGGGAATTCTCGCGGCGAGTGCGCCTCGGGACGGGACCTGACGGAGGAGTGGTTAGTGGTCAAGAGTCGTGTGCACGACCTCGCTGCGGAATTCAGCGTTCCTGTGGAACAGCTCATGGGAATGCTGCGCGAAATGAACATCTTCGTGCGCAGCCATATGTCGTCGCTGGAGCCCGATCAGGTCTCCGCAGTGCGAGTGCGGTGGGAACGCGAGAAGCGCAAGGCAGCTGAAGCGCCGGCCCCGAAGAAGGGTCGCCGCAAGGTCGTCGAAGCGCCCGCGCCCGCACCCGTCGCCGAGGCGAAGCCGGTGCGTCGTCGTCGCACCGCCGCCGAGGTCGCCGAGCAGGAAGCCAAGGCCGCCGTCGATGCGGAGCACGAAGCCAAGGTGGCCTTCGAGCTGCCGCCCGCGCTCGAGCTCGAGAAGCCGGCATCCGACGTGAAGCCGGGGCTCTCGCTCGAGGAGCGCGCGAAGCTGCTCTTCAAGGACCTCCCGCCGGAACCAGCGGCTCCCGAGGCCGAGCCGGCCGCCGAGACCGAGCCAACCGCCGCCGCACCCGTGGCTGAGAAGCCTGTGGCACCGGCTGTCGAGCCAGCCCCGGCGGTGGAGCGGCCGTTCATCCCGCAGCGGCCTTCGATGCCGCCGCGGCCGAGCGCGCCTCAGACCAGGCAACCAACGCAGGGCGACCCGACCACCGCACCCTCAGGTCCCGGGGGCGTCCCCAAGCCGTTCATTCCACCTCGCATTCAGCGTCCGGCGCCTGCCGCCGGCGGTCAGCAGGGTGGTCGTCCGTCCGGCCCACCGCAACGTGGTGGACAGGGCAGTGGACCCGGCGGCCGTCCGCGTCCGGTCTTCTCTTCGAGCACGCCCGCACCTGGGCGCGCTGGGAGTGGTCCGGCCTCGCCCGGCGCGCCGGTCGCGCGCACCTTCGGCCCTGATGCCCAGCCGGGCGGTGGCCGCAAGAAGGGGAAGAAGGGAAAGAAGAGCTTCGTCGACCAGGATCAGGTGCAGGCCAACATCCTGAAGACGCTGCACGGGATGAAGGGCACTGCTGGTCCGCGCAAGAAGACCCGCTCCGACGAGCCGTCGTACCGCGATATCATCGCGTCGCGTGCGGCCGAGGAAAAGGAGCGCGAGAAGACCCGGATTCGCGTCAACGAGTTCATCTCGGTGAGCGAGCTCGCGGCCGCAATGAAGATTCCGGCCAACCAGATCGTCGCGTTCGCCTTCAAGGAACTCGGCCTGATGGTCACCGTGAACCAGCGGCTCGACTTCGACCAGATCGAACTGATCGCGTCGGAATTCGGCTTCGAGGCCGTGAAGGAAGAGGAGTACCACGCCGAGGTCGAGGTCGAGGAAGTCGAGGAGACGGGCGAGAAGGAATGGCGCCCGCCAGTCGTGACCATCATGGGTCACGTCGACCACGGCAAGACCTCGCTGCTCGACTACATCCGCAAGGCCAATGTGGTCGCGGGTGAAGCCGGTGGTATCACGCAGCACATCGGTGCCTATCACATCGAATTGCCGGGGAAGCGCTCCATCACCTTCCTCGACACACCGGGTCACCAGGCGTTCACCGCCATGCGTGCTCGTGGTGCGCAGGTCACCGACCTCGTCGTGCTGGTGATCGCGGCCGATGACCAGGTCATGCCGCAGACCGTCGAAGCGATCTCGCATGCCAAGAACGCTGGCGTGCCGCTGATTGTGGCCATCAACAAGATCGACCTCCCCTCCGCGAACGTCGCGAAGGTGAAGCAGGACCTGCTGCAGCACAGCGTCGTGCTCGAAGAGTTCGGCGGCCAGGTGATGCACACCCCGATCTCGGCGAAGAGTGGTCTCGGCGTGCCCGACCTGCTCGAGCAGATCCTGCTGCAGGCCGAAATTCTCGAGCTCAAGGCGAATCCCGATGCCCGCCCGGTCGGTACCGTCATCGAAGCGACGCTCGATCCGGGCAAGGGCCCGATCGCCACGGTGCTGGTGCAGAAGGGCACCATCCGCGTTGGCGACAACTTCATCTGCGGCAAGTTCTCCGGCCGCGTGCGCGCACTCTTCGATGAGCGCGGCAAGACGGTGAAGTCGGCCGGTCCGTCGATTCCGGTGCAGATCCTCGGCTTCGAGGGTGTTCCGGCCGCGGGCGATTCGTTCCAGGTGCTCACCGATGCCACCGAAGCGCGTGAGATCGCGCAGAAGCGTCAGCGGCTCGAGCGCGAAGCACAGAACCGTCGTACCGCTCGTGGCGGCACGCTGGAAGACATCTCGCGCGCACTCAAGGAAGGCGCGGTCACCCAGCTGCGGATCATCATCAAGGCCGACCAGGGTGGTCCAGCCGAAGCACTGGCCGACTCGCTCGCTCAGCTCGGCACCGGCGAAGTCCGCGTCGACATCGTGCACCGTGGCGTCGGTCAGATCAGCGAGAGCGATGTGCTGCTCGCGAAGGCGTCGGGAGCGATCATTCTCGGCTTCCACGTCCGTCCTGATGCCAATGCCCGGAACGCCGCCGAACGTGAAGGCGTCGACATCCGGACCTATCGCATCATCTACGAAGCCGTCGAGGACGTGAAGAACGCGCTCGAGGGCCTGCTCAAGCCGGAGGAGAAGGAGACCATCCTCGGCGAAGCGGAAATCATCGAGCTGTTCAAGGTCACGCGGGTCGGCACCATCGCCGGCTGCATTGTTCGCTCGGGGACCATCACGCGCACCTCGAAGGCGCGTGTCCTCCGCGATGGCGTCACCATGTACACCGGCGAGTTGTCGTCGCTGAAGCGCTTCAAGGACGACGCCAAGGAAGTGAAGGAAGGGCAGGAGTGCGGTATCGGCATCGAGAACTTCAACGACCTCAAGGTCGGTGACCGGATCGAGGCCTACCGTCTCGAAGAGATCAAGCGCACCCTGGCCGCTTCGGCGGCGCAGGACTGATCCGTGGGCGGCAAGGGTGCCTCTCGGCGGCCGGAACAATTGGCCGAGACCATCCGGGCCGTGCTGGCGGAAGCGTTGCTGCGCGGGGATGTGCGCGATCCCCGTGTGAGCATGGTGACGGTGAGCTCGGTGGAAGTCACCCGCGATCTGTCGCACGCGACCATCCGCGTGGTGCCGCACGGCGACGATGCCGCGAAGGATGAAGCGGTCGCGGGGCTGGTGAGTGCCGCCGGATTCCTGCGGCGGATGGTGGCACAGACGCTGACCACGCGGATCGTGCCGGAGTTGCACTTCGTCCGCGATCGTGGTCACGAGCACGCCGCGCGGATTGACGAGTTGCTCGCGGGATTGAAACACGAGGAGGAACCCTCCTGATCGGGGGGCTGCTCATTGACAAGCCGGCGGGGTGGACGTCGCACGATGTTGTCGCGGTCGTTCGCAAGCGCCTGAATACCCGGAGCGTCGGCCACGCCGGCACGCTCGATCCGTTCGCGACCGGTTTGCTGGTCGTGCTGGTCGGGCGGGCGACACGCCTGGCTCGTTTCATCGAAGGCGCCGAGAAGCGCTACGATGCGCAGGTCCGATTCGGACACTCGAGTGACACCGATGATTCCACTGGTGCGATGTCGGACACGGCGATTCCCCTGGAGTGGCCGTCAGACGCCGAGGTCGACGCCGCGAGAGTCTCGCTCCTCGGCCGCCAGATGCAGGTGCCGCCGGCCTATTCGGCCAAGCACGTGGCCGGGACTCGAAGCTATGCGCTTGCGCGCGCGGGACACGCGGTCGAACTGCCGCCAGTCGAGGTGATGGTGCACGCGCTCGAAGTGACCAGCTGGACGCCGCCGGATCTGCGACTTGCGGCCACGGTCGGACGCGGGACGTACATCCGCGCCCTCGCGAGAGATCTGGGCGTGCGGCTCGGTATCCCGGCGCACTGCGCCGAGTTGCGCCGCACATCGATCGGGCCGTTTCAGGTGGCGGATGCCGTAGGGCCGGATGAGGTGACGGCGAGTGCGCTGCTGACGCCCGCGCAGATGCTGCAGCACTTGCCGGCCGAAGTGGTAAGCGCCGATGGCGTACGCGAGCTGGGGTTCGGACGCGTATTGCCGCAGCAGTCGCCGTCTACCGGCTTCGGAGCGCTCCTCGCCGACGACGGCAGGCTCGTGGCCGTGGCGGAGGGGCGGGACGGAAGCTGGTTCCCGGTCGTGGTCCTGGAGCCCGCCGCGTGACGCCGGTCGCGGTACCACCGAGCGGCAGCGTGGTGACCGTCGGGACCTTCGACGGTGTGCACCTGGGGCACCACGCGGTGCTCGACGAGATCACGGCGCGAGCGCAGGCAGCCGGGCGGGCGAGTGTCCTCGTCACCTTCGAGCCGCATCCGCTCGAAGTCGTGAATCCGGGTGCTGCACCGCAACGTCTGACGACGCGGGAAGAACGGCTGGAGTGTCTGGCGGTGTCGCAACTCGACCGCGTGGTGGAGTTGCACTTCGAGCGGGCGATGGCGGCGATGGGGCCGGAGCAGTTTGTCGACGAGGTGCTGCTCGCGCGCTGCGGCATGCGTGAGCTCGTGATCGGACACGATCACGGTTTCGGGCGAGGGCGCAGCGGCGACGTCGAGACGCTGCGCAGGCTCGGTGAGGTTCGCGGCTTTCCGGTCGATGTAGTAGAGCCAGTGCGGGCCGAGGGCGGCATGTCGGTGTCGAGTACAGCGATCCGACGGGCGATTGCGGGCGGTGATCTCGATCACGCGGCGCGCTGGCTCGGTCGACCCTACTCAGTGAGTGCCGAGGTGGAGCACGGGGCGGCACGCGGCCGGACGATCGGCTTCCCGACGCTGAACCTCCGGGTGACGCCGCGGAAGTTGCTGCCACCCGATGGTGTGTACGCCGTTGTAGTCGATACGCCCGTCGGCCGGTTTGGCGGGATGATGAATCAGGGGCACCGTCCCACGTTCGACGACGGGCGCCGCTTGCTGGAAATCCACCTCTTCGGTTTCGAGGGGGATCTGTACCACCGCTGGGTGCGTGTCACCTGGATCGCACCCCTGCGGGAGATTCGCCGTTTCGACGGCGTGGCGGCGCTCCAGCAGCAGTTGCTGGTCGACCGTACCCTCGCGATGGCCACGCTGGCCGCCGCGAATCCGGACCTTGATGCGCCGCTGACGGCGCCCGAGTGATGATGCTTGCTACCATCCGCAACCGATTGATCCTGATCGCCGCGCTTGTCGTGGTGTCGATCGCGTATCTCATCCCGCGTACCGTGACCGTGCGTGAGCGCGGCCCCGACGGGGTGATGCACGACGCCAAAATCAAGCGCGTGCCGCTCAAGCTCGGCCTCGACCTGCAGGGCGGGATGCATATCGGTCTCGACCTCGATCAGTCGCAGAAGGTCTCGGCCAACCCATCGGGCGATCTCGACATCGCGCTCGGCGTGCTCCGCAAGCGCATCGACCAGTTCGGCGTGACCGAACCGGTGATCCAGCGCGTCGGTGACCGCATCGTCGTCGAACTCGCCGGGCTCAAGGAGCCGGAGCGCGCCAAGGCGATCGTCACCAGCAACGCCTTCCTCGAGTTCCGCCTTTCCGACAAGAGTGGCGCCTTCGAGAATGCGTTGCCGTCGATGGACCGCGCGCTCGCCCAGCTCGGCGTCAAGAGCCTGACCCCCGATGGTGCTGCGCCTGCGAAGGGCGTCGAGGCGCTGCTCGGTGGCAAGGACACCACCAAGTCGGCGGCCGCGGATACCTCGAAGAAAGCTGCCGCGAAGAGCGACACGGGCAAGGCCGCGCCGGCGGCCAAGGCTGCCACCGACACCTCGGCCAAGGTTGGCTCGGTGCTGCAGAGCCTGATCACGTCGTCGACGGCGATCGGCAGCCGGGTGCCGGGTGAATACGTCGTGCAGGAGTCCGCGTATCCGCGCGTCGACTCGCTGCTGCACCTCCCCGAGATCAAGCGACTCTGGCCGCGTGGTGTTGACCTCAAGTGGGCGCAGTCGCCCACGGCGGTCGGTGCCGAGCAGGTCCGGATGCTCTACGCCCTCGACGACAAGCCGATCGTGACCGGAGAGTCGCTCGAGGATGCGACGGCGCAGATTGATCAGCTGACCAATCGCCCGATCGTGAACTTTGCCCTCGACCGCGCGGGCGGCCGCCGCTTCGGCGCCCAAACCGGTTCGCACGTCGGTGACTTCATGGCGATCGTCCTCGACAACTTCGTTCAGGGTCCGCCGCCGGTCATCAACTCGCGCATCGACCGTCGTGGTCAGATCGAACTCGGCGGCCGCTCGATTGCCGATGCGCAGGATCTGGCGCTGACGCTCAAGGCCGGCTCGCTGCCGGTGCCACTCAAGATCGTCGAGGAGAAGCAGGTCCTCGCTTCACTTGGTGCCGACTCGATTCATGAGGGGATCACCGCCGGCATCGTCGGCACGATCTGCGTCATCCTCATCATGGTGGGCTACTACCGGATGTCGGGCGCCCTCGCGGTTGCCGCGCTCGCACTCTATCTGCTCTTCACGCTCGCCGGGCTCAGCGCCATCGAGGCGACCCTGACCTTGCCGGGCATCGCCGGTATCGCCCTCTCGGTCGGTATCGCCGTCGACGCGAACGTGCTGATCTTCGAGCGCATCCGCGAGGAGCTCATCGCCGGGCGCAGTACCCGCATCGCGGTGGAGGAGGGCTTCCGTCACGCGATGGCTGCCATCGTCGACTCCAACGTGGCGACGGTGCTGACCGCGCTCTTCCTCTTCCAGTTCGGTACCGGCCCGGTGAAGGGCTTCGCCGTGACACTGATCCTGGGTATCGCGGCCTCGATGATCACCGCCGTGTTCGCGACCAAGACCTTCTTCCTGATCTGGCTGGATCGGAAGTCTGACGCTACAACGCTGAGCATCTGACCCATGACGCGAATCTTCGGACACGCGAACTACGATTTCATCGGCTACCGGCGCAAGGCGTTCATCATCACGCTGGTGCTGCTGGCCGTCGGCCTGATCGACCTGGCCATCCGCCCGATCACTTACTCGATCGAGTTCACCGGCGGCACCCAGTACGGCTTCACGGTGCCGACCGGTACCCCGGTCAATGTCGGTGCGGTACGCGCGGGCCTCGACGCCGTGGGTCTCCCGGGCGCCGAGATCACTTCGTTCGGCACCAATGAGTACCTTGTCACGGCCCGCACGGCCGTGAAGGGCGCCGATGCCGACAACACGTCGAAGACCTCTGCCGCCATCACCGGGGCACTCGATAACGTGCTCGGCGCCGGCAAGTGGACCAAGGGGCAGGCTCAGCTGGTCGGGCCGAAAGTCGGTGGCGAATTGCGCAGCAAAGCGTTCCTCGCCGTCTTCCTCTCATTCTTCGCCGTGCTGGCGTATCTGGCCTATCGCTTCGAGTGGCGCTTCGGTGTGGCTGCCGTCCTGGCCACCGCCCACGACATCATCCTGACGATCTGTTTCATCTCGATCGTGAAGATGGAAGTGTCGCTGGTGGTGGTTGCCGCGGTGCTCTCGATGGTCGGTTACTCGCTGAACGACACCATCATCATCTTCGACCGTGTGCGCGAGAACCTGCACAAGCACCGGCGCGATGAACTGACGAGCATCCTGAATCGCTCGATCAATGAGACGCTGCCACGCTCGGTGCTGACCCACGCGACCACGCTCTCCACGCTTGGTGCACTGGCGATCTTCGGTGGCCAGGTGATCCGTCCGTTTGCCCTGGTGATGTTCTTCGGTGTCTTTACCGGCACCTTCTCGTCGATCTTCATCGCCCCACCGGTGCTCCGCTACATCGAGCAGCGCTGGCCTGGCATCGACAACCGTGGAGTGAAGGTCAAGCCGAAGGCGATGCCCGGCACGGTCTGACGACGTGCTGATCGACACGCACTGCCATCTCGCCGATCCGGCCTTCGCGCCGGATCGCGACGAGGTGCTGGAGCGGATGCGCGCGGCCGGGGTCGGCCGCGCGCTTGTCGTTGAGAGTGTCCTGTCACAGCTCGATGCCACCCTCGAATGGATCGCCGGCGAGCCCAACCTCGCGCTGGCCACCGGGTGTCACCCGCACGATGCCTCCCGGTGGGATGGCGCGCTGGCCGACCGACTCCGCGCGATATGGCGGCATCCCTCCGTCGCTGCGGCCGGAGAGATGGGGCTCGACTATCACTACGATCACGCTCCGCGTGACGTGCAGCGTCGAGTCTTCAGCGAACAGCTCGCGCTCGCGGTCGAGTGTGGTCTGCCGGCGGTCATCCACGCGCGTCAGGCCGACGCCGACGTGGTGGCGATCCTCCGGGAGCAACCTGCCGCCACCGTCGTGCTCCACTCCTTCTCCAGCGGCTCTGAGTTGCGTGAAGCGGGTCTCGAGTCGGGCTGGTATCTCTCCTTCAGTGGTATGGTCACGTTCAAGTCCTGGACCGACCTCGCGGCGATCGAGCGGGTGGCGGCCGACCGGATCCTGATCGAGACCGATGCTCCATATCTGGCCCCAGTGCCACATCGCGGCAAAAGGAACGAACCCGGCTTCGTGGTCGAGGTCTGCCGTCGCCTCGCCGAGATCCGCGGCGAGGCCACGACCGAACTCGCCGCGACCACCACGGCCAATGCCGAACGAGTATTTTTCACCCGACCGAAGCGCTGACCTTCACTCCTGTCGCCTGGTATTCCGATGACATTTGAGACTATCGCTACGCCCGACGCCCCCAAGGCGATCGGCCCCTACTCCCAGGCCATTGTCGTCAACGGGCTGCTCTATTCGGCCGGCCAGATTGCCCTGGATCCTGTTTCGATGGAAATCGTGGCGGGTGGCATCGTCGAACAGAGCGAGCGGGTGATGCGGAATCTTGCCGCCGTGCTGAAGGCCGCGGGGATGGGGTTCGAGAATGTCGTGAAGACGACGGTCTTTCTGGTCGATATGGCCGAGTTCGCCGCGATGAACGAAGTCTATGCCCGCCATTTCGGTGACCACCGACCCGCGCGCTCCACCGTGGCCGTGGCCGGCCTCCCCCGGAACGTGCGCGTCGAGATCGAGGTCGTGGCCGCCCGATAAGCCAAGGGCTGGAGGGGGCTCCCGGCGACCTGCTTGGGATTCCCCTCCGCCATCGCCATTTTTGGGAATGCGCACCCCCGTCGTCTTCTGCCTCCTGCTGGCCGCCGCAGGCGGTCAACTCGCCGCACAGGACACTACCGCAACCGCTACTACGCCCCGTAGGGCGCCCGTGGCCGTCGCCGACAGCGCACCCATCCGCCACAAGCCGCTCAACTATTTCTTCCGCTCGCTGCTGATCCCCGGCTGGGGGCAGGCCTCGCTTGATCGAAAGCTCACCGGCGGCATCTTCGTGGCGTTCGAAGGGATCGCCCTCGGAATGGCCCTGAAAGCGAATTATGAACTGCGATATCTCACGCGCACCAACTCGCTGCGTGTCGAGGGGAAGCGGGCCGAGCGGCAGGACTGGTTCTTTCTGGTGGGCGTGAACCATCTCTTTGCAGCGCTCGAAGCATTCGTCTCTGCCAATCTCTACGACTTTCCCGGCGACCTGCGCATGCGGCCGCTGCCGGGTGGCCGCACCGGCGTCGGCATGACGCTGCCGCTGCGCTGATGCAATCGGCGCCAATCGGAATCTTCGACTCCGGTATCGGCGGGCTCACGGTGGCGCGGGCGATCCACGCCCTCCTCCCCAATGAGTCGACGATCTACCTCGGCGACACCGCGCGCGTTCCGTACGGCCCCAAGTCGCCAGAGACGGTGCGACGCTACTCGCGTGAAATTCTTGCCTGGCTGGTATCGCAAGGCGTGAAGGCGGTGGTCGTCGCCTGCAACACCGCGACGGCCCATGCGCTTGAGGAGTTGCGCCGGATTTCGCCGGTGCCGGTCATCGGCGTGATCGAGCCTGGCGCGCGCGCCGCGGCGCGGGAGTCCGTCGGCGGCAAGGTCGGCGTCATCGGCACGGCAGGAACCATTGCCTCAGGTGCCTATCGCCGCGCGTTGCAGCAGGCGCGGGCCGGGCTGGATGTCGTGGAGCAGGCATGCCCACTTCTGGTGCCGTTCGTGGAGGAGGGGTGGCTGGCACATCCCGCCACGCGACTCGTGGCCGAGGAGTATCTCGTACCCTTGCGGGCGCGTCAGGTCGATACTCTCGTCCTCGGCTGTACCCACTATCCGCTGCTGAAGTCCTTGCTCGGGGATGTGATGGGGCCCGCGGTCCGCCTGATTGATAGTGCCGATGAAACGGCGCGTGAGCTTGCGGCCACTCTCCATGCGAGCGGGTTGGCGGCAGACGGTTCAGTCGCGCCGTATCAGCGCTGGGCGGCGACCGATGACGTGGAGCGCTTCGCCCGGGTCGGGGCAGTGTTCATGGGGGAGGCACCGGACGCGGTCGAGCTGGTCACGCTCGACGCGGACGACGCCGTCAGCTGAAGCGCGAGAGTACGGCTCCACTGGCGTCGAGCGTCGCATAGCGGTGGCCATCGAGCCAGGCACCGGGATTCAGGTACCAGCGCCCCGGTGCGACTTCGACGGCGGCTTCCCGGTGGGTGTGCCCCATGATCAGCGCATCGATCGCGGGATCGGCCGCCAGCCGCGTTTCGGCCCAGCGGAGCTGGCGCGCCGCCGCATCGGCCACGACGTCGGGACGATTGGCACCGAAGGCCGGATCGTGGCCGAGTCGATCGGCGATCCGGAATCCGAACTCGATCGGCAGCAGCCGGAAGGTTGTGATCACCGCAGGCGAGGCGAGCAGGCGCGACAGAAAGGTCGCTGTGGCTCGTTCGACATGCAGGCCGTCTCCGTGCACAGCCAGGGCCGTGCGACCGGCGACCTGCAGGCGGAGCTGCCAGGGATCAAACTCGATTTTGGCGTCCTGCTGCCAGAAGGTCTCGCCCCAGCGATCGTGATTTCCGCCGATCATTGCAACAGGGAAGGACCGGGCGAGATGGATGAGGCCGGCCGTGATCCGCGCTGCACGACGCGGAATGACCCGGCGGTAGCTGAACCAGAAATCGTAGATGTCCCCGGCGAGCAGCAGCGAATCGCCCAGCGTGGGGACGGCGTCGAGGAAAGCGAGAAACGCTTCCTCATCCGCAAGAGGGGCCGAACCCAGGTGGGCGTCGGCGACCACGACGAGACGTTGACCGATCACGGCGCGAAAGGTGGACGATGAGCGAAGGTGAGGCAACTCAGGACCGCCATCTGACGACCATCAGTCGCCGGGTGGACTATTCCGAAACCGACCAGATGGGGGTGGTATACCACGCCCGCTACCTGGTCTGGCTCGACGTGGCCCGGACCGAGCACCTGCGCAAGACCGGTATCTCCTATCGGGAACTTGAAGCGCTCGGACTCCGTCTCGTGGTGAGCGACCTCGCCATCCGGTATCGTCGGTCTGCCCGATACGATGATCCCGTGCGGGTGCGGACGTGGGTAAAGGATGTCGCCTCCCGCAAGGTCGTCTTCGGCTACGCCGTCGAGCACGAGGATACCGGCGAGCTCCTCGCGACCGCGACGACGACCCTGCTTGTTCTGGATGCATCCTTCGCATTCGCGCGCCTGCCCGAGTCGGTGGCCGCGATGCTCGTTCCTGTCACTGGCCCGGTGCGACTCTGATGCGAATGCTCTTCCTGTTGACGTCGTGTTCGCTCCTCGCCGCGCCGCTCGCGGCCCAGGACCCTGCCATCGTGGAAGGATTGGCGCCGCTGCTGATGGCTGGCGACCGACGCGCCTATGATGACGCACTCTTCTCTCGCGCGTTGCTCAACCCCGATGTGACAGTGCGCCGCACGGCCGCAGTGACCATCGGACGGATCGGCGACAAGGCCGGAGGGCCGCTCCTGATCACCGCCATCCGCGACCGCGACCGGAACGTGGTCGCCGATGCCTTCTTTGCACTCGGCCTGCTCAAGGACACGGCTGCGGTCGAGCCGATCATCTCCCGGCTCCGCGACCCTGATTCGCTCTCGGCCGATGCCGTCGCGGAAGCCGCGACAGCGCTTTCGAAGATTGGTGGCGCCGGCGCGGCGCGCTTCCTGGGCGACGTGATCGCATCCGGTGCCGGGCTCGCGCGTGACCGCCGTGACGCGCTGATTCCCAATGCGCTGCTGGAGTCCTGGCGCCTGGGTCCGCTGGCGACCGTTTCGGCCCTTATTCCCTACGTCAGCGACACTTCGGCAGACCTGCGCTGGCGCTCGACATACGCGCTCGTGCGGCTGCGTGCCGTGCCGGCTGCCAACGCCATTCTGCGAGCCGCGCGCGACGCCGACGCGATGGTGCGTGAGACTGCGGCGAAGGGGCTGACGAAGGCGTTCGCCGACTCGGCGAAGCTTCCCGCGGGAGCGGTGACCGGCGAACTGGTGCGCGCCTTCGACGACGAGCGACCCGGCGTGCGTATAAATGCGCTGGCGGCCGCCAGCAGCTGGCGTGACTCGACCCTCGCGACGCGAGCGTTGCGCCTCCTCTCTGATCCGGATCCCAACGTACGGGTGCAGGCGGTCACCACGCTCGGTGACTTGCGCGGCAGCGCCGCACTCGCGGCCATCGATGCCGTCTTCGATCGTCGCGATGCCTCCTGGGCCATGCGCCGCGCCGCGCTCCCCGTGCTCGCGCGAGCCGACACGGCCAGCTTCGCCAGACGCGTGGTGGCGTGGAGCAGCAGCACCGATATTCGTGAGCGGATCGCGGCGATCGAGGGATGGGGCGTCGTGAAGCCGGCCGATGACGCGCTCTTCCGCGCCGGGATTGCCGATGGCGATCCGCGAGTGCAAGCAGCGGCCCTCGGCGCCTGGCGCGCCGCGCGCACGCGGACCGACACTGCCGTCATCACAGTCGCGCGGTCGTGGTTGAAGTCGCGAGACGGCGACCTGCGCGACGCCGCGCTCGGGGTGCTCCGCGGCAACGTGACCATCGACGATCTTGACCCGCTCCTCGAAGCGTGGCGACTTGGGGCACAGGACAACGAACTCGATGCCCGACTCGCCACGCTCGGCTTGCTCGCCGGGCTCGCCAGGCAGCATCCCGAAGTGATGGATCGGCTGACCGACCCCGCTCGTCGTGCGTTCTTCGATCGCCCCGCTGACGGCTTGTTGCGTCGAGCCGCCGAAGCGCAGTGGCCGGCGCTCGCGGAGCGGTGGGGGCCCGCCGCGCCGTTCGAGACCGGCCGTTCCCTCGAAGACTATCGCGGAGTAGTGCGCACACTGGTGCTCGCCAAGGCCAATCCGAAGGTCATCATTGAAGTCGAGGGGAAGGGGAGCGTCGAAGTCGAACTGCTCGGTCGCGACGCGCCGCTCACCGTGGCCAACTTCCTCCGGCTCGTCGACCGCCGCTATTTCGACGGCAACCGCTGGCATCGCGTCGTCCCCAACTTCGTCGTCCAGGATGGCGATCGCACAGGCACCGGAAATGGTGGCCCAGGGTGGTCGATTCGCGACGAGATGACCCGTGCTCGCTACAACCTCCCCGTGCTCGGGATGGCGCTCTCGGGCCCCGACACCGGCGGAAGTCAGTGGTTCATCAACCTCAGCGCTCAACCGCACCTCGATGGCGGCTACACGGTCTTCGGTCGAGTTTCTGGCAGCTATGCCACCCTGAACCGGATCGTTCAGGGCGACGTGATCCGCTCCATCCACCGGTGAGGCAGGGTAAATTGGGCGCCATGAGAGAGACGCGATTCCTGCTGGCGGGCGCCGTGCTGATCAGCGGGTGCGCCACGGCGATGCCGGGCCCCGTGATTCCGGTGGCGCTCCAACCGGTCACTGCCGCCCAGGTGCAGGGGTGGGTGCAGAGCACCAAGGTGACCGAACGACGCCTCATCCGCTTCGGCTGGCAGTTCCACAACCCGCGAGAAGGGACTGTCGGCGGCAAGGGCTCTGTGCAGATTGCGGTCCCCGATTCGCTCCGCTTCGACTATCGCGGCACTTTGGGAATGGGCCGTGGTGCGGCGGTTGTAATCGGTGATTCGGCCCACTGGGCTCAGCCCGAAGACCAGTTCAAGAAACTGGTGCCGAACTACTCGCTGCTCTGGGCGATGCTTGGGGTGGCGCGAGACCCGAAATCCGGCGACCAGCTTGCCGGTCTCGACAACGAAACGATCACGGCGTGGCGCTATGTCGACGGCGCCGACACGGTGGAGTACGCCCGCACCAAGCTCGCGCCGATGCAACTCGTCGCCGACGTGCGTGAGGGCGGCAAGCGGATCGGCCGAGTGGTGACCACGTTCAACGAGCAAGGTCAGCCCGTGAAGTCGCAACTTGATGTCCCCGCCGGGCAGGCGCGGCTCACGCTGAAGTTCACGCTCTTCTCGACGCCCAAGCCGTTCGATCCGGAGATCTGGCATGCGCCGATCGACAACTAGTCTGGCGCTGCTGCTCCTCACTGCTGGCTGCTCCTTTGGCTTCAAGGGAGGCGGCCTGCCGCCGACGGTCCGGACTGCCGCGGTCCTCCCGTTCGACAACGAGACCACCGATCCTACCATCAGCCAGCAGGTGATGCTCTCGGTGAAGGAGGCGATCGAACGACGGCTCGGCCTTCGCGCTGCCGGCGAGAATCAGGCCGATGTCGTCGTGCGAGGCAAAGTGGCGCGCTACGAGCCCGACCTCCCGGTTGCCTATCAGGGGACACCCGGCGTGGCCGGTACTCCGAACACGGTGCAGGTGACGCGGCGGCTCGTCTCGCTCTCGGTCAGCGTGGAAATTGTCGAGCGGAAAACCGGCAAGGTGATCTGGCCGGGATCAGTGTCGGTGGAAGGTGAATACGACCCGGGTCGCGAGGCGGATGGTCGCCGCAAGGCTCTTGAGAAACTGGTCGCCAAGATCGTCGAAGGAGCGCAGAGCAAATGGTAAATGCCAGCTCGAGCAGGTCGCGTCGTGGCGCCGGGTCGATCGGTTGCCTGACGACACTCGTGGTCGTGGTCGCCGTGATCTTCCTTGCCGTGCAGCTCGGCAAGCCGTGGTTCCGCTACCAGCAGTTCCGTGATGTCATGAAGAGCTCGGCCCGCTACGCCGTCTCGCTCCCTGATTCGGTGATTCGTTCCCGCCTGATGGCGAGTGCCGATTCGCTCGGCCTTCCCAAGGACGCGAAGCGACTCAAGATCGTGCGCTCGCGATCGCCGGCCAACATCACCATTTCGTCGGAATACATCGAGAACGTCAAGCTGCCGCTTTATGGGTTGCTGAAGATCCACTTCAATCCCCGCGCGGAGGAAGCGCTCTGAGTCTCCCGGGCTCCTCGCAGTCGCGGATCCGGTCGCTGTCCGAGGCGGTCGCATGGCGCGCGCACGCACCGGCACCGGTCGTCTTCACGAACGGCGTCTTCGACCTCATCCACCCCGGCCACGTCGAAGTGCTCGAGCGCGCACGCGACTTCGGCGCCGCGCTCATCGTGGGCATCAACAGCGATGCGTCGGCGCGCCGCCTCGGCAAGGGCGCCGATCGACCGGTCGTCGCCGAGCAGGCGCGCGCGCGGGTGATTGCGGCGCTCGGCTGCGTCGACTGTGTCGTCATCTTCGAGGAAGACACGCCCCTGCGCCTGATCGAGTTGCTTCAGCCCGATGTACTCGTCAAGGGCGGCGACTACCAGCCAGATACCGTGGTTGGCGCTGATGTCGTCCGTGCGCGCGGCGGCCGCGTCGAAATTGTCTCGCTGGTTCCGAATCATTCCACCTCCAATATTGTCGAGCGTCTCCGTGCCCCGTCCTGATGGTCGTGCCTTCGATGCGCTGCGTCCCACCGTGCTGGAACGCAACGCCAATCCGTATGCCGAAGGCTCCTGCCTGGTTCGCATGGGAGGGACGCTCGTGCATTGCACCGCCAGCGTCGAAACCGGCGTGCCGCGCTTCAAGAAGGGGAAGGGCGAGGGTTGGGTCACTGCTGAATACTCTATGCTGCCGCGCGCGACGTCGGAGCGTACCGATCGCGAGCGTAACGGCCCCGGCGGCCGCACTTACGAGATTCAGCGACTGATCGGGCGATCGCTGCGCGCCTCGATGAAGACCTTTGCCTTCGGTGAATACACCATCAAGGTCGACTGCGATGTCCTGGTGGCCGATGGCGGCACGCGCTGCGCTTCGATCACCGGTGCCTGTGTCGCCCTCCACGATGCCTGTGCCTGGCTGGCGGAGAAGACCAGCCAGCCGACGCCGTTCGGGACGCTGGTCGCAGCCGTATCGGTGGGGAAGGTCGCTGGCGCGCATCTGCTCGATCTCGCGTACCTCGAGGATCGCGACGCCGAGGTCGATGCCAACGTGGTGATGCTGGCGCCGAACAATTTCGTGGAAGTGCAGGGGACAGGGGAGCACGGCACCTTCGATCGTAGCGAGCTCGACACGCTGCTCGATCTGGCGCAGGGTGGGCTCAACCAGCTCTTCGCGCTGCAGCGGACCGCCATCGGCCAGTGAGTGTCTTGCTGGTGGCCACGCGCAACCGCGGCAAGCAGCCCGAGCTGCGGGCGCTGCTCGGACCGCTGGGTATGGAACTCCGCTTTCCTGATGAACTGGGGCTGGTGGAGCTCCCTGAGGAAGACGGCCTCGAGCAATTCGAGACCTTCATCGAGAACGCGACTGCCAAGGCCGAGTATTTCATGGCGCGCTCAGGACTGCCCACGCTCGCCGACGACTCGGGTGTCGAAGTCGATGCCCTCGGCGGCGCGCCAGGAGTCCACTCGAAGCGCTTCGCGGGGTTCGCTGGCCCCGACCACGAAGTGACCGCAGCCAACAACACCGAGCTGCTCCACCGACTGCGCGACGTGCCGCTGGGCAAGCGTACCGCGCGCTACCGCGGGATGCTGGTGCTCTGCCGGCCGGGGCTGCCGCCGGTGGTTGCAGACGGGGTCACCGAGGGGCACATCGCGTTCGCTCCGAGCGGGAGCAGTGGGTTCGGATATGACCCGTTGTTCGTGAGCACTGAGCTCGGGAAGAGCTTTGGCGAGGCGACGCCAGAGGAGAAGGAGCGGGTGTCGCATCGTGCGCGGGCGGCGCGGGCGCTGGTGGCGATCCTCGAATCGGAGCGACGGTGACCCATCGCCACGTCACCCTGAGCGAAGCGAGGGGGCTGATCCTTCGGCTGGAACAATTCGGCCAACAGCTCTGGCCCAGGCGCACCCGGACACTGCTCGCGGGTCTGGTGCTGGCTGCGTGCGCGCCTCGAGCAACAACCGGAATAGCGAGCGCGGGCAATTCGGCGCTCCCCTTCTTCGGTTCCGACACGACCGCCGTCCGCTACCGCAATCCCGACACTGCCGCCTGGTTCAGGAACCGAATTGGCAACAAATGTGGGACTCCCTGACCGCACTGGGTATCTGGACACTTCCAGACCAAAGCAATCTGCCGCGTGAACCGATGCCGAACGACGGAAGGATCGGTCGGCTTACGATGGACGGAACGACGATGACGGTTGAAGTGCGCGATCGTGGTCGATACCGCTCCTATGAATATTCCAACCCGGACGCTCGTGCCGCACCACCGGAGCGCCTTGCCGCCGCAATCGAGGCGATCGACGGTCGGCTGGATATCGTCTACCGGCGTCCTGCGCACGAAATGCTGGTTCGAGGAAAACTGGAGTTCGTGAGAGGCGGAGTCTTCCTCACCCGCTGTGGCTCGGACACGCTAATGGAGGCACGAGGGTCGCTGGGTCGTTCGCTTGATTCGTTGCGCGCCAAGGCCTATCAAGATTCCACGATTGTCCGTGCCTTCCTGGTCCGGGTGCGTGGCATGCAACCGAACCTCGCACTGCCGGCCCGACGACGGCTCCGAGAATTTGCGCAGTTCAATGTCGATTCAGTGTTGAGTGCCGAAGGATGGGCTGAACGACGAGGCTGTTGAGGGTGGGGCCCGACGGGAGGATGTCTCCCTCCTGTCGCCCTCGCCATCCTGACCCGCCGCCGGTTAGATTGTCGTCCACGGGGCGTAGCGCAGTCCGGTAGCGCGTCCGCTTTGGGAGCGGAAGGCCCCGGGTTCAAATCCCGGCGCCCCGATTTACCTGTGGTACCGGCAGCTCCGAGGGGGCTGCCGCTGAGCGTGGGTCTCTCGGCCCCGCGATATCGGCAAATCAAGACCGTCAGCGTTTTCCGTCCCCCCCTGGATCAGGAAATTGCGATGTCGGCACCACCCGCCCGACCTGCGCGCCTTCGCCACCCCATATTCGCACTCGGCGCTCTCGCCACCTTCGCATTGGTGGTGGGGCTCGGTCTCGCCGAGGCGCTCGTCCGCGGATACCAGCGAATCTGGCCGAAGCGAGATCGTGCGTATATCCGCTATGAGGGGCCGACGCTGGCCCTTCCCGATACCCTGCTCGGTTGGCGACCACGCCCCGATGCCACCGTGACCCTCCGGTCGCCAGAATACCAATCAACGCTGCATACGAACAAGTTCGGTTTTCGCTGGACCGCCTGGGATTCGCTCGCCGCTTGTCGGGTTGTCGTGATCGGCGACTCGTTCGTGGCCGGGAATGCGGTAGACGCGGACTCACTGTTCTGGGCAGTGGCAGCACGAGAATCGCACTGCAGCGTCGTCGGACTGGGGGTTGAGGGATACTCGACGGATCAGGAACTTTTGCTGCTGCGCGAGTACCTGCCGATGCTGCGCCCGACCGCCGTGGTGCTCGCGTTCTATGACAATGACATCTGGAATAACCGCGAGGCGAGCTGGGAGGGCCACCGCAAGCCCCGATTCGAATTTCATAACGGCAACCTGACGCGGGTAGCAGGATCCGCTGCTCTCACGGAGCACCCCTCGCTGCTGACTCTCCACCAAGTGCCGCAGGAGAGTCAGCGAAACAGCAAGCGAGGGTGGCTGGCACGTCATTCCAGGTTGTCCCAGCTGATAGCGAGCGTCGTCAGCCCCGCGCGTCTCGATGTCGCCAGCGCGATGCTGGTGGCGCCATTGCGCGACGAGATGCGGGTCTACCACACGCCCTTCGATCCGGACATCGCGGAAGCGTGGGTGGTGACCGAGGCCCTGATCCGGGAGATGGCGCGGGATGCTGCCGCGGCGGGAGCGCACCGATTCCTGCTCCTTCACGCGCCGTTGCGGGAGACAGTCACACCGGTTCAATGGCAGGCGGCCGCTGAATTCTGGCGAATGGGACCGGACTGGACGCCCCGCTCCGTGCAGGCCGAATTGCAACGGGTCTGCCTTGCGAACGCGATAGCCTGCCTCTTTCCGGCGGAGGAGTTACGTCGCCTGCAAGAGTCCGGCACGCCGGCATACTTCCTCGGCGATCCCCACTGGACGAATGCGGGTCACCGGGCCGTAGGGAGAGTGCTCGCTTCCGCGCTGAGGCCTTATCCTTCAGCGCAATGATCCCCACATCACGCCGGTGGCCACTCCTCTCCGCAGCCCTGCTGGCGGTGCTCGGGTGCAGTCGCGAGCTCCCCAAGGACCCTCCCATGCGAAAAGAGTCGCACTTCTCGCGCGCGCCGTTCGATACCATCCCCGGTGGTCGGGAAGTCGAGGTCTTCACGCTCGTCAATGATCTCGGCATGGAAGTCCGCGCGATGTCGTACGGCGCCACCATTCTTTCGATCAAGGTGCCCGATGCCCGTGGCACATTCGATGACGTGGTGCTCGGCTACGATTCGCTCGCAGGCTACCTCAAGGACTCGCCCTATTTCGGCGCCGCGGTCGGGCGCTTTGCCAACCGGATCGCGAAGGGGCGCTTCACACTAGACGGCAAGCAGTACACCCTCGCCGTCAACAACGGCCCCAATGCCCTGCACGGCGGACTGCGCGGCTTCGACAAGAAAATCTGGTCCGCCGATCGTGTCAGCAGCGACAGTGGCATCGGCATCGCATTCACATTGGTGAGCCCCGACGGCGACGAAGGGTACCCCGGCACGCTCACGGTGCGGGTGACCTACACGCTGATGCGAACTCGCAATGAACTGGTGATCGACTACGAAGGCGCCACCGACAAGCCGACGCCGGTCAACCTCACCAATCACAGCTATTTCAATCTCGCCGGGGCGGGGAAGGGTGATATCCTCGGTCATCAGCTCACCCTCGAGTCCGATAGCATCACCCCGGTGGACGCCACACTGATTCCCACCGGCGCCGTTACCAGCGTGACAGGGACACCCTTCGACTTCCGCACTGCCACCGCCATCGGCGCGCGCATTGACGCAGACGACGAACAGATCCGGCACGGCCACGGCTACGATCACAATTTCGTGATCCGGCGCAAGGCCCCCGGGCTGCAGCACGTCGCGCATGTGGTGGAGCCCGTCAGTGGGCGCACTCTGGATCTCTCGACCACGGAACCCGGCGTCCAGTTCTACACCGGCAACTTCCTCGATGGCTCCAACGTGGGGAAGGGCGGCACGCCGTACCCGCGGCGCGGCGCCTTCTGTCTCGAGACGCAGCACTATCCGGATTCACCGAATCACGCGAACTTTCCCTCGACGATCCTCCGCCCGGGCGACATCTACCGCTCCCGGACGGTCTACAGCTTCGGCATCGTGAAGTAGCACGACGCTCCCGTCGGGGAGCGGCAGGTCAACCACCACGGAGGTTCGATGGGTTCGATCATGCTGGGCGGTTTCCTGTTGCTCGCGGCGCTCGTGGTCCGCGCCTCCGGAGGGAGTCTTCGCAACGCCGGCGTCAAGGCATCCGGTGCGCTCTTCAACCTCGTGGCTCTTGGCCTCTTTGCCGTGGGCGTCGTGATCCTCTTCAGCTCGAGCTTTGTGGTCATCGACGCCGGCCAGGTCGGTGTGCGCCACGCCTTCGGCAAGGTCGACCCGATGCCGTTGCAGAGCGGAGTCCGCTTCGTCTCGCCCTGGTCTTCGGTCGAGCGCTACAGCACGCGCGAGGAGCAGTGGCCCAGCGAGCGCACCGGCGCCGAGTCGATGGACGCGCTCTCGAATGAACAGATGAGCATGAAGATCGACGCCGCCGTTCGCTGGCAGATCGATCCGATGCAGGCGCCGAAGATCTTCCTCGAGCTCGGCAACGAAGATCAGATCCGGAATGTGGTGGTGAACGCCATTCGCAAGGGCGTCCGCGACGGCATGGTGCAGTTTTCCATCAACGACATCTCGAAGCGCAATGCCATCGCCAGCGCGATGGAGTTCCAGGTCGACAGTGCCCTCCTCACCCGGCCGCGCGCCGGCGGCGAGCCGTTCCGGATCGCCAAGATCACGGCCTTCTACCTCCGCAATCTTGAGCCGCCGGCGCAGGTCGTGGCCGCGATCAACAACAAGATTGCCGCCGACCAGCAGATCGAGACCGAGAAGCACAAGGTCGAGGTCGCCCGATTGCAGTCGGATCAGCAGCGCTTCCTGAATCAGACCCTGACGCCTGAAGCCCTGATGAAGCAATACCTCGAAGTGCTTCACGATATGCGGACGTCGAACAATCTCGTGGTGCTGGTGCCGACCGAGGGCGGTGTCCCGCTCCTCGATATCGGCACGCTCAGGAAGAATCTCAACAAGCCGCAGTAGTGTTGCGCGGGAGCGTAGCACTACGGTAGCCGCGCTCCCGAACACTCCCGATACCGCAACACACCTGCCCGAGGAAACTTTCCTGCACGATCCGGACGCTCCGGACCGTGCATCGAAAGCCTCACTTGGGAGAAGGTATGCGAACGCGGATGTTGGGACTGTTACTCGGAATCTGCTGCACACCGGCACGTCACCTTGCTGCACAAACCGACTCGACGCGCCATCGCGCCGATACCACACTCAAGCTCACTCGCCTGGCACCCATCACCGTGAGCGCGACCCGCCTCGAGACTCCCGTCTTCCGCGTCGCGACGCCAGTGCTCGTTGTTGATTCCTCGGTCATCCGGCGCGAGTCGCCCAACGGCATCGCCGACCTCTTCCGGAATCTCCCAGGGGTCGATGTCACGGGGGTGGGCCCCAACCAGGGGCGGCTTATCATCCGTGGCCAGCGCGGTCAGCGGATCCTGCTCGCGGAAGATGGCCTTCGACTCAACAACGCCCGGCGACAGCAGGACTTCGGCGAGCTTCCGTCGCTCACCGACGTCAATACCCTCTCGCGCGTGGAGATCGTTCGCGGCCCGGCATCGGTTCTCTACGGCACCGATGCCATCGGCGGGGTCGTCAACGAGATCACCTTCGACACGCCGGGCCGGGGTCGCCAAGGTCTCTCTGGCTCCGCCCTCTACCGGCATTCGTCCGCTGACGACCAGAACCTCGGGCATTTCCGGCTGAGTGGCCGCGAAGGTCGACTGGGCTTCGTTGCGTCGATGTCGCTTCGCGATGCGGACGACTATCTCGCACCTGCTGGTTCGTTCGGCAACTTGACGCTTGGCGCGACGCAGCGCGTCAATGACGCGGGGGTGCGCGACCAGAACTACGGCGCCAAGCTGAGTTACGACGTAGGCGAGCACGGCTCGGTGGCACTCAAGGTCACCCGATATGTGGCGCGTGACGCCGGGTTCGGTTACGTCAACCCGACCGCGCTTGGTGATACCTCCGGCGTGCTGGTGCGATTGCTCTACCCGAATCAGGTCGTGAACCGCGTGACGGCATCTTACCGGGCGACATCGCTGCCCTGGGGCATCGCCGACCGGCTGGCCATCGCGGCGGTGACCGGTGGTAACACTCGCGATTTCGATCAGCAGATCGACATCCCGTTTGGCGCGCCGCTGCCTCCCACTGCCGGGATGCAGATCCGAAGCCACAACTTCACCGACATCGATAACTACGGCGCCCGTCTCGAACTGACCAAGATCCTCGGCGGTCGGCACACCTTGGTGTACGGCGCCGACTGGTATCTCGATCATTCGGTGAACACCGATTCCAGTCAGACGACAACCACGGTGTTCGGTCCGCCCACGGTGAGGAACTCGAGCACTCCGTCGCTCCCGAACGCGAGCTACGCCACGGCCGGCGCCTTTGCGCAGACTGAACTCGGGCTGACTCCGCGACTGATGCTGTCGTTGGGCGCCCGCGCTCAGACCATCCACGCCTCAACCGCGGCGACGCCGGGTCTGCCGGCGAGTCGAGCCGGGGTGACGTCGTCGAACGGCACTGTTGTGGGAAACATCAGCGCCCGTTTCGCCGTGTCGTCGCGGCTGAACCTCGTCGGTACCGTCGGGCGAGGCTTTCGTGCGCCGAACCTGATCGAACGCTACTTCGACGGCGCCACTCCAGAAGGCAACGGCTACCAGGTTGCCTCGCCGGATCTCGCTCCGGAGACGAGCCTCGACACCGACCTGGGCTTCAAGTTCCGCTCGGGGCGCGTGTACGCCGAAGCGATCTGGTTTACCAACAGTATCCGCGACGGGATCCGGATCGTCCCGCTCGATTCCACCGTCGGTGCCTTCCCGGCCTTCCAGAACCAGAACGTCGCACGCCTGCGCGACCGTGGCGTCGAGGCGCTGGCCGAAGTGACGATCGGCCGGGGCTTCGCTCTGCTGGGGCACCTGACAACGCTCACCTCGAAGAACGTGGACCGCAGCAATCCGGTGGGCGACAGCTATGGCAGCAAGGTCGGTGGTGAGCTCTCGTGGCGTGAGGCGAGTGGCCGCGTGATGCTCGCCTACGAGATCCGGCATCAGGGCGTCCGCAAGGACATCGACCTGGGCACCAGTCCGGTGGGAGCGGAGCTTCCAGCATTCACCGTGCAAGCTGTACGGGCCTCGCTCCGGTTGCCGCGCGTGGGCAATGCGGTGCCCGAGCTCGACGTGAGTGTGAACAACCTCACCAATCGCCTCTATGCCGAGTCCTCTAACACCTCGTTCTTCCGGCCCGAGCCGCGACGGAGCCTCACCACGGCGCTGCGGCTGGACTTCTGATGCCGGCCTGAGCGAGTTGACCTCGGCGGCTTCGCAGAGGAAGTCGCCGCTAGCCCGGGGGAAGGCTTTCCGGTACTGTTGTGGATCCCCGCAGGCCGCCCGTTCCTCCAGATCCCGATCCCACCCGGAGCCGCGCCATGTCGATGGTCGACGAATTCAAGGAATTCGCCCTCAAGGGCAATGTGATGGATCTCGCCGTCGGTGTGATCATCGGCGGCGCGTTTGGAAAGATTGTCGATTCGGCAGTCAATGACTTGATCATGCCGGTAGTCGGGAAGGCCGTCGGCGGGCTCGACTTCGCCAACAATTTCATCACGCTTGGGGATGTCCCGGCCGGTACCGCAAATACCCTCGCCGGAATGAAAGCCGCCGGTGTCCCCGTCTTCGCGTGGGGGAACTTCCTCACCATCCTGATCAACTTCCTGATCCTGGCGTTCATCATCTTCCAGATGGTCAAGATGATGAACCGGATGAAGCGCGCCGCCCCGCCCGCTCCACCGGCCGCCACGCCCGAGGACATTCTGCTGCTGCGCGAGATCCGGGACGCGGTGCGCAAGTAGGCGGTGCGGTGCGGCTTCACCTTCCGGTATCGTCTCTTGGGGAGGTCCAGGGCAAGACACGCTCTGGCAGTCACCCACCTCAGGAGACCACCGGATGTCGTTCGGACTGTATCTCGTCGGAGTACTCGTGGTGCTCGCAGGTGTTGCCTGGGCACTCACGCTCGCTGGCGTTGCGACCAAGTACATCGTGATTGCGGGCCTCGTCATCGTCGGATTGGGAATCATCACGGGCGTATCGCGCACCCGGACCAAGGACGTCTGAGGCTCCGGCGGGCGCCGGCTAGGCGATGATGTCGATCGTAGCGGCTCCGGCGGGCTGGCGCTCCTCGGCGGCGATCGGCCTGCTGGCAATCGGGCCGACGCGCAGCGGTCGCAACTTCACCGGCATCGCCATCAGTCGGGACAGGGTTTCCTCGATGACGGCCAAGTCCCGCATCTGCTTCGGGGTAAGCACGACGGATGGGTCCGTTACGTCGACCGGTTGGGAAGGCGCCCTTCCCATACCCTGACCCGACCCCTGGACTACGGGCTGCGCCGAGGCGCCGACCGCCTCGACAGGAGGGGTGGTCGGAGAGACGCGGTGCTTCGCTGTCAGGCTGAACGAGCTGGACTCGATCCGCATGGGGGGATTATCGGCCGCCCCGGCAGGACCTTTAGTGGCCGCCCTTGTCACGGTTCCGATCCCCAAGTAGGGTACGGCGTTAGCGCGCCCGTAGCTCAGCTGGATAGAGCACCTGGCTTCTAACCAGGGGGTCGCAGGTTCGACTCCTGCCGGGCGCACTCCTCGAGTGGAGCACCATGAGCGACGATCTCTTTGCCTCTCCCAAATCCCGCCTGACGACCCAGCTCCTCGCCATTTTCCTGGGCGTATTCGGCGCGCATCGTTTCTACGTCGGGAAAACCCAGAGCGCGATTTTTCAGGCGCTGACCCTGGGAGGTTTCGGCCTCTGGTACGTCTACGACAACATCGTGATCGCGGCCGGGTCTTTCCGTGATGCCGAGGGGATGCTGGTAGCCAACTGGGAACCCGAGAGCGATCGCCTGGTCCCTCCCGGGACCGCAGCTGCCATCCTCGATGAACTCGACGCCCTCCGAGCGGAAGTGAGTGAGCTTCACGAACGGGTGGAGTTCACCGAACGCCTGCTCTCAAATCCGGACCAGCCTCGCAACGATCGCCAGTGAGCAACGGGGCGGGCACCCTCCGCTCGCTGCTCCGACTCTCGCTCCCGATTGTGGGTGTGAACGTTGGAATGGTGCTGATGGGCGCGGTCGACACGCTGATGGTGGGTCGCCTCTCGCCTGAGGCGCTCGCCGCGGTCGCCATCGGCAACGTCTACTTCTTTGCCCTGTCGATGTTCGGGATTGGCGTTCTCCTCGCCCTCGATCCTGTTCTGACGCAGGCACTCGGCGCGCGCGATCAGCACGCCGCCGCTCGGTCCGTGCAGCGCGCCCTCGTGGTCGCATTTCTCGTCGCGATTCCCATCGCCACCGCACTGTTGCTCGGGGCGCCGGCGTTCCGGTTCTTTCGCCAGCCGGCCGACATTGTTCCGCTCGCCGGCATCTACTGCGACATCATGGCCGTGAGCATCGTGCCATTCCTGCTCTTCAGCGTGGCGCGCCAGACGCTGCAGGCGCTTCACCGCGTCGGCCCTGTCGTCTGGACCATCATCGTCGCGAACCTGCTGAATCTCCTGTTCAACTGGTTGCTGATCTACGGCCACTTCGGGTTGCCCGCGATGGGTGTCGCGGGATCCGCGTGGGCCACCACATTGTCGCGCTGCGGCATGCTGCTGATGGTGTACCTGCTCGCATCACGAGATTTCAAGACAGTGTTGCGCCCGTGGCACCGCGATGCACTCGAACGGGCCCCACTGCTCGCGATGCTTCGGCGTGGTCTCCCCATCGGGCTGCAGATCGAACTCGAGATGCTGGCGTTCTCGGTGGTCGCGATGCTGATGGGAACCTTCGGGACGGTGCAGGTCGCCGGGCACCAGATCGCCCTCAACCTGGCCTCACTGACCTTCATGGTGCCGATGGGTGTCGGGATGGGCGCCACGGTACTGGTGGGCCAATCGGTCGGGCGCGATGACGTGGCGGGTGTCCGAGCCTCAGCCCGGAGCGCGATCCTGCTCGGTGGCGGCTTCATGGCGCTGATGGCGCTGGTCTTTCTCCTCCTGCCGCGCGCTCTCGCCTCGGTCTACACCAACAACGCACCGGTGATCGCCTTCGCTGCCATTCTGCTCCCGATCGCTGGCGTGTTCCAGGTGTTCGATGGCCTGCAAGTGGTCTGCATCGGAATCCTGCGCGGACTGGGCGACACCAGGGCACCGATGTTCATCAACCTGCTCGGCTTCGGCGTCATCGGGATCGGCGCCTCCCTCACGCTCGCCTACCGGACGCCACTCGGCGCCGTGGGGCTCTGGTGGGGACTGGTCATCGGCCTCGTGGTGGTCGCGGTCACCTTGATGCTGCGCGTCAGGGTCGCTCTTACGCGGCCGTTGCAACGAATCCACCACTGAAGCATCTACTCTCCCGTCGGGCGCGGTGACGCGGCGTAGCGTGCCTCTGCGTTGGCCTGCGCCGGGGCGTCGCCAAAGATCTTCTCGCCATCGAACCGGCCGTTCTCGATGAAGACCTCGGAGATCTGCCGGCCGGCACCGACGCTGCCGGCGAGGTAGACGCCCGGAATCGTGGTCTCGAGCGTCGCAGGATTCAGCGGCGTACGGCCGCTCTCGGCGTCGAGAGGCAAGCCGATGCGCTCGAGGAGTTCGAAGTCCGGGTGATACCCGGTGAGTGCGAAGACCCGATCGGCAGGCACCGCGATCGTATTGCCGTCGGCGCCACGAATCGTGACCTGCTCGGGCGATATCGCGGTGACGGCCGCGCCAAGATGGAGGGCGATCTCGCCCGCCTTGACGCGGTTTTCGAGATCGGGTCGCAGCCAGTACTTGAGGCTCGGCTTGAACTCGGCGCGGCGATAGACCACCGTGACGCGCGCGCCGACACGGAAGCACTGCAGCGCTGCCTCGACCGCCGAGTTCTTGCCGCCGATGATCACGACATCGAGACCGGCGAGCGTGTGGGGCTCGGCAAACCAGTGCGATACGTGGGGCAACGATTCACCCGGAACGCCGAGCAGGTTGGCGTGCTCGAAGTAGCCGGTCGCGAGCACGAGGCGATCGCAGGTGACCGTGGCTGTGCCGACCCGGGTCTGTAGCGTGCAGTGCAGCACGCCGTCGCGTCGTTCGGCGGTCAAGAGCCGGGTGTAGGTGCACACATCGAGAGCCTCAACCCGAGCGACACCGCGGTAGTACTTCAGGGCTTCTTCACGGGTGGCCTTGGCGCCGGTGCACACGAGAGGATGGTCGCCGATTTCGAGCCGTTCCGGTGTAGTGAAGAACGTCATCCCGATCGGATAGCGCACGATGGCATCGGCGATGGCACCGGCGTCAATCACCACGGTCGGGATCCCGCGACGCCGGGCGGAAATCGCGGCGGCAAGCCCGATCGGGCCGGCACCGACAATCAGGGCGTGGATGTGGCTGGGGAGTGGCATCTTTCCAATATGCCGGAACCAGCAACGCTTTGGGGGCCGGGGCCGTAAGGGAGTGGACGTCAGGTGGCAGCGATTCGGTCTTCCAACAGCACTGGGGCGGGGATGAGGAAGCTGCAGGATTGCGGCAAAGACAGGGTCTGGTTCGCCTCCGGGTGCCAGATGTCCCGCCACAGCCCTCCCCCCACTACTCTGTAGGCGTGCAGAGCATCATTTCCCTGGAGGAGCGCCCCGGAGAACCGGAGACGCGCAGCTGGACGCCGCTCATCGCGAGCGCCGTCCTGCACCTCACGCTCATCCTCTGGCTGCTCTTCCGACCAGCTCCGGCCGGCACCACCGAAAACAAGCCGTCCGAGGGTGCCCGGACCGCTCAGCCGATCGCGCTGCCCCGGCCTCAGGAGAGCCAGGCATCGCAGCCACCGCCTCCCCCGGCCCCGGCTCAGCCGCCCCCCCGTGAGACGCCCCTCGGTCCGGATTCCAAACACCCGGATGCCCTGGTTCCCAAAGAGGCCGGCCCGCCCAAGCCGATGACGGAACCGGAGCCAACCCCAGCGAAGTCGACCGAGGATGCGGCGCCGCCTGCCGAGAAGCCGCCTGAAACGGTCCCTGACCCCGCAGAACAACCTGTGCCGCAGGCCGCCAAGCGGATCCCCCGGGCCGGTGACTACGCCGCGACAAATCGGATGCTGCGCCCACCATCATCGCCATTCGGGCCACCGACGCGCACCCTGCTCGACTCTTCGAGCCAGGGCGCACCAGCCGCTGCCGCCGCGACCAGCGCCGCGGCTACGGCCGGCGCGATGGGGAAGGCCGGACTCTCCTCGCGTGACTCGCGCGATTGGCGACCGTCGTTCCCCGAAGCGCAGGGTCGCTGTGTCTCGATCCCTGACCTCGGCAAAAACGCCGACGGTACCCCCGTCCTCGCGACGGTGATCGGTCGCGTGCTCGATACCGATGGTCACTCGCCACTCGTTGGCGCACATCTCCAGATCGTCGGGACGGGATTCGCAACCTTCAGCGATGCCAACGGCGAGTACCGGCTCGAGTTCGACCCCAAGCTGCTCGAACAGTGCCGGGTGCAGTACGTGCGAGTCGTCGCCGATGGCTATGGTGGTCAGATGCTCACGCTCGCCATCGGGCAGCGCATCCGGAGCGATGACGTCGTCTTGAGGAAGCACTAGATGTCCACCCCGGCTTCGCTGCTCGGGCAATTCATCGAGCGGCAACGTGTGCGTGGTGTCGATTTACCATCGGCGACTGACGATGGCGCCTTTGCGGCGGTGCATCACTGGTCGGTGAGCAATCCAGCAGATTTCTGGGAGGCCGTTTGGCGCGACGCGGAGATCGTCGCCGATCTGCGCGCTGATGGCAGCAGTTGGGACACTGTCGTCCGCGGCCTCGACCGGATGGCTCCACCCGACCCGGAGCTCGGGCCGACCTGGTTCCCCGGGGCGCGACTGAACTATGCCGAAAACCTGCTGCGGCACGAGGGCGCGGATCCGGCGTTGATCGCCTGGGATGAGCGCGGCCGCATTGGCGAATTGTCGTGGGACGACCTGCGGCGCGAGGTTGCACGCACTGCTGCGGGCTTGCGCTCACTCGACGTACAACCCGGCGACCGGGTGGCCGGTTGGCTTCCCAACATCCCCGAGACCATCATCGCGATGCTCGCGACTGCCTCCCTCGGCGCGGTCTGGACATCATGTTCGCCCGACTTCGGTGTCGATGGAGTCGTCGATCGATTTGGCCAGACCGAACCCGTCGTGCTGATCTGTTGTGACGGCTACGGCTACGGCGGCAGGGTCCACGATTCGGTTGATCGCCTGCCGGCGCTGCTCGCCCGGCTGCCTTCGGTACGGCACGCTGTGGTGATTCCCTACCGCGGTGGTGCCCCGCTTCCCGCTGACCCGCGCGTACTGACGTGGGATGCGCTTCGCGCCGATGTCACGGCAACGCTTCGCTTTGCACGGATGCCGTTCGATCACCCGCTTGCCGTGCTCTACTCATCGGGCACGACCGGACTGCCCAAGTGCATGGTACACGGCGCCGGTGGAACGCTGCTGCAGCACCTGAAAGAGCATCGCCTGCACGGTGATCTGCGGGTAGGTGAGCGAATCTTCTACTTCACGACCTGTGGCTGGATGATGTGGAACTGGCTGGTTGGCGCCCTCGCCGCCGGCGCAACGCTGGTGCTCTATGATGGTGCTCCACTTCCCGCGAGCGATCCGGGGATCCTCTGGCAACTTGCAGCTGCCGAGCGGGTGAATGTCTTCGGCACCAGCGCGAAATATCTTGCGTTGGCCGAGAAGCACGCACTCGCGCCGGCGATGATGTTCGACCTCTCCTCACTTCGTTCGGTGCTGTCGACCGGGAGTCCGCTGTCTCCCGAGAGTTTCGATTGGGTCACCCGCTCGGTGGGCTCCACGATTCGGGTTGCGTCGATCTCCGGCGGCACCGATATCGTCTCCTGTTTCGTCCTCGGGAATCCGCTGCAGGCGATCCATCGCGGCGAGATCCAGGGCCCCGGCCTCGGCATGGCCGTCGCTGTGTTCGATGAGCTCGGCAACGAGTGTCCCGTGGGAGAAGCTGGCGAGCTGGTCTGCACCCGGCCCTTCCCCTCGATGCCGGTTCGCTTCTGGAATGATGCCGATGGGAGCCAGTATCGTGCGGCCTACTTCGCCACCTGGCCCGGTGTCTGGCGTCACGGCGACTGGATCACCCGGACGCCGTCCGGAGGATTCATTATCTCGGGCCGGAGTGACGCGACGCTCAATCCCGGCGGGGTTCGGATCGGGACCGCCGAGATCTACCGGCAGGTCGAGGCCATCCCCGAGATCCTCGAAAGTGTCGTGATCGGTCAGCGGATTCCCGGGGCCCTCGACGGTGATGTTCGCGTCGTGCTCTTTGTCCGGATGCGGCCGGGAGAACTGCTTACCCCGGGGCTCGAAGAGGCGATCCGGCGACAGGTACGCCTCGGAGCCTCGCCGCACCACGTCCCCCGGGTCATCCTCGAGGTCGCCGACATTCCGAGGACCCGGAGCGGCAAGCTGAGCGAACTCGCTGTGCGCGACACGGTGGAGGGCCGCCCCGTCAAGAACGTCGGCGCCCTCGCGAACCCCGAGGCACTCGACCACTTCCGGGGCCGACCGGAGCTGGGGTCGTGTTAGTTTTGGGGGTCTGTCCGCATCATGGCGGACTCCATCCCACCGGGGAGGGCAGGGGATGACGACGAGCACCTCAGCATCGCTCGACAGCGCACCGGGCCTGACCACGACCAAGGCGCCGTTCATCGAGCAGGCACAGGCGGAGGGCCGGCTCTACATCGAGCAGCCCTACGAGCTGTACTCGTCGGCCAATCATCTCGCCTGGTCGCGGCTCTACGCGCGCATGGCGGACCGCTGGGCACGCTACGCCAACCCGCGCTTTCTCGAGGGGCTGCAGAAGCTGCAGCTCGATCCCGACCGGGTGCCGCGGCTCGAGGACGTGAATCGCTTCATGTCGCCGCTCACCGGATTTCGAGCGAAGCCGGTGAGTGGCTATGTGCCCGCGTACATGTTCTTCGATTGCCTCCGCCAGCGGGAGTTTCCAACCACCATCACCATCCGCGACGGCGAGGTCCTCGACTACCTCCCCGAGCCGGACATCTTCCACGACATCGCCGGCCACGTGCCGATGCACACGGACAAGGCGTTTGCCGACACCCTGGTGCTTTTTGGGGAGTGTGCGCGGAAGGCGGCCGAGCGCGCGGCAGACACCAGCGACCCGCATCGCCGGATCGAACGGCTCACCAGCGTGATCAAGGCGATGGCGCGTTTCTTCTGGTTCACGATCGAATTCGGGCTGATGAAGGGAAGCCGCCCGGGGGAACTGAAGGCCTACGGCAGCGGACTGCTCTCGAGCTACGGCGAACTCGAGCACTGCATCGAATCGCCCGACGTGCAGCGCTACCCGTTCCAGCTCGAGTGGGTCGTCAACCAGTACTTCGAGATCGACAAATACCAGCCGCTGCTCTTCGTCGTCGACGGATTCGATCACCTCTTCGCCGAAGTCAGCCGGCTCGCCGAGTGGATGGACGCCGGTAAGCTCGACAATGTGAGTCCCGGCGAGCCGGCAATCGGTGAGGCCGATCTGGCCTCCTTCCTCAACGCGGCCGGCCTCGGGTGAACGCGCGGGATGCGCGCCCTGGACACCGCCGCACCGACCCGGGTTGGAACGGTCGCCCCGCCACCGTGTCCACCCATCCTTGACTGCCTGCTGGAGATTCCGATGACTTCGACGCTGACATCCACGGCCCCGGCCGAGACGCACGACGCCTTCCCGATCAATGGTACTGACTACATCGAGTTCTGGGTCGGTAACGCCAAGCAATCGATGCTGTATTACTGCTATGCCTTCGGCTATGAGCTGATCGGCTATCGCGGCCCCGAAACCGGCGTGCGCGACCGCGCCTCCTACCTCCTCAAGCAGGACAAGATCCGTCTTGTCCTCACCACACCGCTCGGCCCCGAAGGCGAGATTGCCGCGCACATCCAGCTCCACGGCGATGGTGTTCGCGACATGGCCTTCTGGGTCGACGATGCCCGCGCGGCCTACGCGGTTGCGATGGAGCGAGGGGCGGTCTCGGCCGGCGAACCGCGGGTCGAGAAGGACAAGGATGGCGAGGTCATCATCGCCGCGATCCGGACCTACGGCGACACGATTCACTCCATTGTCGAGCGGCGCAACTATCACGGGCTCTTCCTGCCGGGGTTCGTGCCGATGCAGTCGGCGCACGCCGCCAGGTCCACCGGGCTGAAGTACGTCGACCATTGCGTCGGCAATGTCGAACTCGGCAAGATGAATACCTGGGTCTCGTTCTATGAACGGGTGCTCGGTTTCACCAATATCCTCACCTTCGACGACAAGCAGATCACCACCGAATACTCGGCCCTGATGTCCAAGGTGATGTCGAACGGCAATGGTCGGATCAAGTTCCCGATCAACGAGCCCGCGAGCGGGAAGAAGAAGTCCCAGATCGAGGAGTACCTCGACTTCTATCGCGGGCCCGGCGTGCAGCACGTTGCCATCGCGACCGACGACATCATCAAGACCGTCACCGACCTCAAGTCGCGCGGCGTGGAATTCCTCCGGGTCCCGGCCACCTACTACGAGACCGTGCTCGATCGCGTCGGCAAGATCGATGAGGATATCGCCCCGCTGGCCGAGCTCGGCATCCTCGTCGACCGCGACGATGAAGGGTACCTGCTGCAGATCTTCACCAAGCCGGTGCAGGATCGTCCCACGCTCTTCTATGAGATCATTCAGCGCAAGGGCGCCAAGAGCTTCGGCGCGGGCAACTTCAAGGCACTGTTCGAAGCCATCGAGCGGGAACAGGAACTCCGGGGCAATCTCTGATGCCGATCTATCATCTGCAGGGTTCGGTTCCGCGCAAGCGCCACACCGTCTTCCGGCGCCCCGATGGCGGGCTCTATGCCGAAGAACTGATGGGGCACGAGGGGTTCATCGGGACTTCGTCGCTGCTCTACCACACCCATCCGCCCACCACGGTGCTGGCGGCCCGCAGGCTCAAGAACGTGAAGTGGGAAGCCGACACCGAAACGTCGCTGCGGCACCGGCACTTCCGCACCGCGCGCGCCCCGAAGGGTGGATCGCCGACGATGGATCGGGTGCCGCTGCTCTTCAATTCCGACATCGGGATGCTGTATGTGGAGCCCGATGCCAATGACTCGCATTTCTATCGCAACTCGCAAGCCGACGAAGTCGTGTACGTCGCCGAAGGGAGCGGTGTCCTTGAGTCGGTCTTCGGCGACCTGCCGGTGATGCCCGGCGACTATATCGTGATTCACCGGAACATCACCCATCGCTGGGTCTTCGATTTCACGAAGGGTCCGGCCAAGCTGCTGGTGATGGAGAGCCGCGGACACGTGCGCTGGCCGACGCGCTACCGCAACAACTTCGGACAGCTGCTCGAAGGGGCGCCGTATTCGGAGCGCGATATCCGTCGCCCGACCGAGTTGCGCACCCACGACGAGAAGGGCGAGTTCCCGATTCTCGTGAAGCAGTACGATGCGATCAACGAACTCGTGCTCGATCACCATCCATGCGACGTGGTCGGGTGGGACGGCTACTTCTATCCCTGGGCCTTCTCGATTCACGATTTCGAGCCGATTGTCGGACGCATTCACCAGCCACCTCCCGTCCACCAGACCTTCCAGGGTGACGGCTTCGTGATCTGTTCGTTCTGTCCGCGGCCGTACGACTTCGATCCCAACGCGATCCCGGCACCATACAACCACAGCAACGTCGACTCGGACGAGGTGCTCTTCTATGCCTCGAGCGAATTCATGAGTCGCAAGGGAATCGAGTACGGCTCGATCACGCATCATCCGGACGGCCTGCCCCACGGGCCACACCCGGGTCGGACCGAGGCGAGCATCGGCGCGAAGTACACCAACGAGCTTGCGGTCATGATGGATTCCTTCAAGCCGCTGCACGTCGCGAAGGCCGTCGAGTCGTTCGAGGACGCGACGTATCATCGGTCGTGGATCGACCAGCAGCACGAGCAGTTCTCTCCGCCCACCAGCTGACAATTCCCGGAGCGAGAATCGATGGCCATTCCCCTGATGCTGCTGGCGATGATGCAGGTGCCGGCCCAGACTCCACCGGCAGCCGGGCTCGCCGAATCCCCGGTGAGCCGGGTCGAGTTCAACGCCGGCCGGATCGTGACGATGACCGCTGGCGACACGCTGCGCCTCATCGCGCGGGCCATCGATGGCAAGGGGGGCGTGGTGCCCAACGCGACCGTGCGTTACGCCCAGCAAGGGGTTGGTCGCTTCGAGGGACGTGTCGATTCGGTGGGGCTGGTGCGGTCAGGTTCGACCGGCTCGTTCCCGGTCTCCGTCATCGTTCAGGTTCCCGGCGCGAAGCCGTTCGTCGATAAGGTCGAAATTCACATGGTGCCCGGCGCCGCGGCGCGCATCGAGATTGCGCCTGGCATCGACCGGCTCGTGACGGGGCAGCGGATTCGCTACACCGCCGCCGTCTTCTCGCGCAGCAACGATTCCCGCCCCGACGACAAGGTCACCTGGCGCTCCGGCTCACCGGCCACCATCGCCGTACGCAGTGATGGTTACGTAACCGCCCGCGCCGCAGGAAAGGCCGATCTCATCGCGACGGTGAACGGCGTCGAGCAGCGCCTCGCACTCACGGTGCTGCCAGCGGCGATCGCTTCGCTCGAAGTGCTGCCAGGAATGACCGACGCGAAGCAGGGCGACGTCATTCGCTTCAAGGTGGTTGCAAAGGATGCCGCCGGTCGGACGCTCACCGGACTCACGCCGGCGTGGAGTTTCGCACCCGGGCAGGGGCGGATCGATCCCGACGGCGCCTTCGTGGGTTACGAACCCGGCGCCTACACGGTGACCGCGTCGTTCGGCACCCGCACGGCGGATGCATCGGTGACACTGAGCCCACGCGACGTGCGCCGACCGGCCACCGTTGTCGGGCGGCTGCCGCGCACGCAGTTCTCCACCGAAGAAGTCTGGGTTCACCCCAATGGCAAAGTCGCCTACCTCGGCACTGGCGGCGGTGGCGACCGGATGTACACCATCGACGTGAGTGATCCGTCGAAGCCGGTCATCACCGATTCGATCGTCACCAACACGCGCCGCGTCAACGACATCATGACGACGGCCGATGGCAAGACGATGGTCTTTACTCGCGAGGGGGCCTCCGATCGCAAGAACGGCATCGTCATCGCGACGCTGGAAGATCCGCTGCACCCGAAAAAGGTCGCGGAGTTCACCACCGGCGTGGAAGGCGGTGTCCACTCGGCGTTCATCTACTCGCAGCCGAAGTACGGGACGCACGTCTATCTCACCAACGATGGTACCGGTGCGATGCACGTGATCGACCTCGCCGATCCGGCGCACCCGAAGGAGGTGGCGCAGTGGCGCACCGATCGCCCGGATGCGGGACGCTCGTTGCACGATCTCGACATCCAGGACGGACTCGCCTACCTGTCGTACTGGAACGACGGGCTGGTCATTCTCGACGTGGGCAACGGCGTGAAGGGTGGGTCGCCGTCGAACCCGGTGCTGGTGTCACAGCTCAAGTACGATCTCAACGCGCTCTACCGCGAAGTCGAAGCGACCGGCGGGCCGGGCTTCATTCGCGGTACTCATACCGCGTGGAAGCACAATAACTACGTCTTCATCGCTGATGAGGTCTTCCCGGCGAGTGGCACCAAGGGCGCCAAGGATGCGTCGGCTGGTCGCGCCTATGGCCGCCTGCAGGTCGTCGACATCAGCGACCTGGCCCATCCGAAGATCGTGGCGTTCTACGAGCCGGAGTACGGCGGCGTGCACAACGTCTGGGTCGCCGGCGACACGCTGTACATGGGGGCGTACAACGCCGGCTTCCGGGCCTTCGATATCTCGGGAGAATTGCGCGGTGACCTGCGGGCGCAGCAGCGCGAGATGGTGCATGTCCATACCGGCGACATGGAAGGGAACACCAAGAACGACCCGATGACCTGGGGCGTGGTGGTCAAGAACGGACTCGCCTACGTCAACGACAATCACAACGGCCTCTGGATCGTGCGGATCGAGCCGCGTCGTCGCGACCTCACGCCCTAGCACCCGTGCCGAACGCGCCGCACCAGCTCTTCTACCGGATCACGGAGGGGATGCGCATCACGGCGCGTCCCCGCTTCGTGCCGGAACAGTCTCGTCCCGCGGTGCGGCATTTCGTGTTCACCTATCGTATCCGGCTTGAGAACACCAGTGAGCGTCCGGCCCGGCTGCTCGCCAGGCACTGGTATATCCACGATGAAGCGGGTGAAGAGAGCGAGGTCGAAGGAGAGGGCGTCGTTGGCGAACAGCCGCTGCTACCGCCTGGCGGGACGTACGAGTACGACTCGTTTTGTGTGCTCAAGTCAGCGAAGGGATGGATGGAAGGGTATTACCGCTTCGTGCGACCTGACGGAACGTCGTTCGATGCGCAGATTCCGCGCTTCCTCCTCGACGCCGACGCGAAGAGTCACCTGCGATAAGGTCCGTCGACCTGTAGCCGTCGACCTGTAGCCGTCGAGCTTGCTCGACGGTCCTTAAGGTTCCAACGCCTCCCGCGTCCGCGACACCGCGCGTTCCACGCTGAGCGCGCGCTCCAATCCTTCTCGACGTAACGCCTGCGCTGTCTCCGCCACGCGCGTGATGAAGATCACGCGCGAGCCGCGCTGTGCGCTTCGCCGGGCAAAGTCAGCGAGAATCCGGGTCGTGGTCACATCGAGCCCGGAGGCGGCCTGCAGATCGATGAGGAGCACCCTTGCCGGATCCGGGAGGATGTCGAGGATACGTCGCAACTCCTCGGCACCACCGAAGAAGAGCGGGCCGCGGACTTCGAGGAGTCGCACCCCCTTCGGGAGCCACGCGCGTCGCAGCAGCGCCTGGCCGTCGTCATCGTCCGCTTCCTCGCCGGTGACCACCTGCGTGGCCTTGGTCATTCGCTGGACGAAGAGCAGCGCAGCGAGTGCCATTCCGAGCCCGATCCCCACAGTGAGATCGGCGAGTACGGTAAAGGCAAAGGTGGTGAGCAGTACGGCGGCATCGTGACGCGCGCCGCGGGCGAGCGTTGTGAATGAATGCACTTCGGCCATGTGCCAGGCGACGACAAGGAGGATCCCCGCCAGCGTGGCCATCGGGATTTTGGCCGCCAGCGGGCCCGCGACCAGCAGAATCACGAGCAGAGTGAGCGCATGGACCAGACCGGCGATCGGGGTCGTTCCGCCGCTGCGGACGTTGGTCGCGGTCCGGGCGATCGCGCCGGTCGCTGGGATTCCCCCGAAAAGCGGCGACGCGATGTTCGCGAGGCCCTGAGCTACCAGCTCGGTGTTGGCCCGGTGACGACCCCCGGTCATCGCATCGGCGACCACGGCCGAGAGCAGTGATTCGATGGCGCCGAGCAGCGCGATGGTGCAGGCGGGGCCAACCAGGCTTGAGAGCTGGCCAAGCGAGACGCTCGGGATATGCGGCCAGGGGAGCCCTCGCGGGAGCTCGCCGAAGCGGGTGCCGATGGTGGCGACCGGGATCTGGAGGAGGGTGACCGCGAGGGTCGTCACCACGAGGGCCACGAAGGGCGATGGGATCCGGGTCTTGAGCCGGGGCCAGAGGGCCAGGATCAGCAGGGTGGCTGCGGTGACCCCGACCGACCAGGGGTCGATGTTGCTGGCGTGGGTAAAGAGGGCCTCGCTCTTGGCGAGAAAGGCGGCCGGCAGGTGGGGGATTCCGAGGCCGAGGGCATCGTTGACCTGCCCTGCGGCGATGATGAGGGCGATCCCGCTGGTGAATCCGGTGGTGACCGGGAGGGGGATGTAGCGGATCAGGGCGCCGGCTCGAATGATCCCGGCGACCACGAGGATGACGCCTGCCATCAGGGTCGCGATCAGGAGGCCATCGATGCCGTGGCTCTCGACGATGCCCGCCACGATGACCACGAAGGCGCCGGTGGGGCCACCGATCTGGACTCGGGAGCCGCCGAACGCCGCGATGATCGCCCCACCGATGATGGCGGTAATCAGTCCCTGGCGCGGCGTGACCCCCGAAGCGATCCCGAATGCAATGGCAAGCGGGAGGGCAACGACCCCGACGATGACGCCGGCGATGATGTCGTCGCGAAGCTGGGGTCGAGTGATGTTGCGGATCGCGTCGGGAAGTTGCGGTCGGAAGCGTTCCATGGCAGGAAATTAGTGATCCAGCGGTGATGGTGAATTGCGTTCGGAATAAGGGGTTGCGCGATGGGAAGTGCCCGTCTATGTTAGCCGTCCCTCAACGGACGGGGGTCGCAAAAGATCGCGAGGGCTCGGCGGTGAACCTCTACCGCAGCAAGATGTTACGAGGCCTTGACGAAGCGACTCTGACCCAGTACTATTGGGGGCTGGCGACGAAACGGGTCGCCGAACGATTTTGAAGGTGTTCTTTGACAAGTGAAGTCAGGGGAGAAGTCGGACGAGTGCGGTCTCTTTGATGTGGTGCCGGTTCTGCGGCATCGCGGAGAGAACAAACTACAGAACGACCAATCCGGACAACTGAGTAATATCCAGTTGTTCGCTCGAGTCTATATCGAAATCTCATTGGAGAGTTTGATCCTGGCTCAGGACGAACGCTGGCGGCGTGCCTAACACATGCAAGTCGAACG
>JAZKBR010000006.1 GCA_040388535.1 Gemmatimonadota bacterium
AGCTCGTGTCGTGAGATGTTGGGTTAAGTCCCGCAACGAGCGCAACCCTCGTCCCTAGTTACCAGCGAGTAAAGTCGGGCACTCTAGGGAGACTGCCGGTGTCAAACCGGAGGAAGGTGGGGACGACGTCAAGTCATCATGGCCCTTACGTCCAGGGCGACACACGTGCTACAATGGCCGGTACAGAGCGTTGCCAACCCGCGAGGGTGCGCTAATCGCTAAAAGCCGGTCTAAGTTCGGATTGCAGTCTGCAACTCGACTGCATGAAGCCGGAATCGCTAGTAATCGCGGATCAGCCACGCCGCGGTGAATACGTTCCCGGGCCTTGTACACACCGCCCGTCACGCCATGGAAGCTGGGGGGACCTGAAGTCGGTGGGCTAACCGCAAGGGGGCAGCCGCCAAAGGTCAATTCAGTGACTGGGGCGAAGTCGTAACAAGGTAGCCGTAGGGGAACCTGCGGCTGGATCACCTCCTTTCTGGAATACCGAGTAGGGTGGATCTTCGGATCGCACCGCGAAAGGTTTCTGGTGTCGCCCGCACTCAGCCGGCTTTTCTCCCTGATTTCACTTTCAGTTCTTTGACAACCGAAGGTGGGATGATGTGCGTGTTCTATTCGCAAGAGTGGAACACGGGGAAGGAATCACACCGATTTCAAATGAAGTGAGATCAAACGCAATAATGCACACGGTGGATGCCTTGGCATTGAGAGGCGATGAAGGGCGCGGTAAGCTGCGATAAGCCTGGGGGAGCTGCACACGAGCTGTGATCTCAGGATGCCCGAATGGGGAAACCCGACTAGGTGCGAGCTTAGTCATCCGAAAGGAAGCCAACGCTGGGAACTGAAACATCTCAGTACCGGCAGGAAAAGAAATCAACCGAGATTCCCTGAGTAGCGGTGAGCGAACGGGGAAGAGGCCAAACCAGAGGAGCTTGCTCCTCCGGGGTTGTGGGACCACGACATGGGATGAACGACGCGAGGGTGAAGCGGCCTGGAAAGGCCCGCCAAAGACGGTGACAGCCCGGTAACCGGTTGCGTACGACCCCTAGTGGTATCCCGAGTAGCGCGGCGCACGTGGAATGCTGCGCGAATCAGGGGGGACCACCCTCCAAGCCTAAATACTCCTCAATGACCGATAGTGCACTAGTACCGTGAGGGAAAGGTGAAAAGCACGCCTGGTGGCGAGTGAAATAGATCCTGAAACCGTGTGCTGACAAGCTGTAGGAGCTTCCGCAAGGGAGTGACTGCGTGCCTTTTGCATTATGATCCGGCGAGTTACTGCTCACGTGCAGGTTAAGGCCCTCAGGGCCGGAGCCAGAGCGAAAGCGAGTCTGAATAGGGCGCAAGTACGTGGGCGTAGACCCGAAGCCGTGGCGATCTATGCTTGAGCAGGTTGAAGCCGCCGTAACAGGCGGTGGAGGACCGAACCCATGTGGGTTGAAAACCGCTGGGATGACTTGAGCATAGGGGTGAAAGGCCAATCAAGCTCGGAGATAGCTGGTTCTCCCCGAAATATATTTTGGTATGGCCTCGGCAAATGAGTTCCTGGGAGGTAGAGCTACTGGATGGGTCCGGGCTGCGTAAGCAGTACCTCCCCCAACCAAACTCCGAATGCCCAAGGAATGCTGGCCGGGAGGCAGTCGCTGTGCGCTAATGTACAGCGGCGAGAGGGAAAGAACCCAGAACGACTGCTAAGGCCCCGGAGTGGCGGCTCAGTGTAGCAAAGGATGTGGGTATGCTGTGACAACTGGGAGGTTGGCTTAGAAGCAGCCATTCCTTTAAAGAGTGCGTAATAGCTCACCAGTCCAGCGTAGCCGCGCCGATAATGGTCGGGACTTAAGCCGCCCGCCGAAGCATCGTCTTCACGCTAAGCGTGAGGGGTAGGGGAGCGTTCCCATAGCGACGAAGCCGCGGCGGAAGCCTTGCGGTGGAGCGGTGGGAAGTGAGAATGCCGGATTAAGTACGCGATAAACAGGGTGAAAACCCCTGTCACCGTAAGCCTAAGGTTTCCTGAGCCATGTCGATCAGCTCAGGGTTAGTCGGTCCCTAAGGTGAGGCCGAGAGGCGTAGCTGATGGGAAACGGGTCAATATTCCCGTACCAACTGTAGGCCGTTACGAGTTCGAGGAGGGACGCAGGAGCAGGATTTCCGACGGCGGGTGGTTGTGCCGTTGCAAGGTGGTAGACGTTGCCCGGGATTTAAAGACTGGGTTAGTCGAGAGCCGATGCCGAAGGGGCTTCACCGCCCCGCAAAGGGAAGTTGACGCATACTGCCGAGAAAAGCTTCGCGAACCAGGACTGCAGTTGACCGTACCGTAATCCGACACAGGTAGGCGAGGCGAGCAGCCTAAGGTGCTCGAGTGATTTACGGAAAAGGAACTCGGCAAAATGACCCCGTAACTTCGGGATAAGGGGTGCCGGCAGTAGCTGACCTAATCAAGGGAAGGCGAGACCGGCCGCAGAGAATCGTCCCAAGCGACTGTTTAGCAAAAACACAGGAGCGTGCAAAGGCATTGTCCAAGCCGACGTATACGCTCTGACTCCTGCCCGGTGCCGGAAGGTTAAGGCGAGTTGTCAGCCGCAAGGCGAAGCAATGAACCGAAGCCCCGGTAAACGGCGGCCGTAACTATAACGGTCCTAAGGTAGCGAAATTCCTTGTCGGGTAAGTTCCGACCTGCACGAATGGAGTAACGACTTGGGAGCTGTCTCTTCCGTAAGCTCGGCGAAATAGAAGCATCGGTGAGGATTCCGATTACCCGCGACAGGACAAAAAGACCCCATGCACCTTTACTACAACCTGTCATTGATTGTCGGTATGCGTTGCGTAGCATAGGTGGGAGCCAGTGAAACCGCGGTTTTGGCCGTGGTGGAGGCACCAGTGAAATACCACCCTTCGTTTACTAACAATCTCACTCAGCCGGCAACACCGGCGAGGACCGTGGCAGGCGGGTAGTTTGACTGGGGCGGTCGCCTCCTAAAAAGTACCGGAGGCGCACAATGGTTGGCTCAGTGCGGTCGGTAATCGCACGAGGAGTGTATACGCAGAAGCCAGCCTGACTGCGAGCGCGACGGCGCGAGCAGGGACGAAAGTCGGTGTAAGTGATCCGGTGGGACCGTGTGGACGGCCCATCGCTCATCGGATAAAAGGTACGCTGGGGATAACAGGCTTATCGCGCCCGAGAGTTCACATCGACGGCGCGGTTTGGCACCTCGATGTCGGCTTATCACATCCTGGGGCTGGAGAAGGTCCCAAGGGTCCGGCTGTTCGCCGGTTAAAGTGGTACATGAGCTGGGTTCAGAACGTCGTGAGACAGTTCGGTCTGTATCCGTCGTGGGCGTGGGAGTGTTGAGGGACGTCGTCCTTAGTACGAGAGGACCGGGACGAAGCGACCGCTCGTGTACGGGCTATCCTGCCAAGGGTATCGCCCGGTAGCGATGTCGCGCGAAGATAACCGCTGAAAGCATCTAAGTGGGAAACTTTTCCCAAGATGAACACTCCTAGATCTTAAGATCTCTAAAGGGCCCAGGGAGACTACCTGGTTGATAGGCCGCAGATGCAAGGCGTGCAAGCGCTTCAGTCGAGCGGTACTAATCGCCCGTGAAGTTTGATCTCTCCCCAAGTTTTTGTGTGATCGTTCCCGTGTAACAACCACATCATCCCATGCTTCAGTTGCCAAGATCTGTCAAATACAGATATTGGCTGGCGACCAGCGCGCAGGGGCCACACCCGTTCCCATTCCGAACACGGTAGTTAAGCCCTGCAGCGTCGATGGTACTGCCACCGCGAGGTGGTGGGAGAGTAGACCGTCGTCAGCCACCCCCATCGCAAAGCCGGATTCCGTTCACGGGATCCGGCTTTGTCGTTTTCCACCCACGACTATCTTCCTCCTATGCCTCGCTTCGGTCACGTCGCCCTCGCTGGCCGGCCCAATGTCGGCAAGTCATCGCTCCTCAATGCCCTCCTCGGTACCCATCTCGCGATGGTGTCACCCAAGGCGCAAGCGACGCGCATTCCGACCAGCGGTGTCATCACCGACGAAGACACCCAGCTCGTGCTGATCGACCTCCCCGGCCTCCTCGACCCCGCGTACCTGCTCCAGAAAAGCATGCGGCGCATGGCCATCGAGGCACTCAATACGGTCGATCTCGTGCTCCATCTTCATCCCGCCGCCGACGCGCCTGCGCCGCCGTTCCACGAGCTCGTCCCCGACGCGCCGCCGTTCCGCGCCCAGGTGATGACCGTCTATACCAAGGGTGACCTGGTCTCGTTCGCCCGGCGGCAGGTGCTCAGCGAGGAAGCGATCGTCACCTCGGCCCAGGATGCCAATTCCGTGCAGCGGCTCCTCGCCAAGGTGCGAGCGCTCCTTCCCGAGGGGGCCTTCCGTCACGACGTCGATGATATCGGCACCCAGCCGGTCCGCTTCTTCGTTGGCGAGTATCTCCGTGAGGCAGCCTTCGAGGAACTCGGCGAAGAGGTCCCGTACTCCTTCGCGGCCGAGGTCGACGAGTTCCGGGAGGACCGCAAGCCGGTGTACATTCGGGCGACACTCTATATCGAGCGCGAGTCCCAGAAAGGCATCGTCATCGGCCACAAGGGCGCCACGCTCAAGAAGATTGGTGCCCACGCCCGCATTCGGCTCGAGGAGCTCCTCGGCGAAGCGGTTTACCTGGAAACCTGGGTGAAGGTGCTGCCGAAGTGGCGTCGTTCGGCCACCGCACTCGCCCGGTTCGGTTTCCCAGTTGCTGACGACGAGAACAGCTGATGGCCCTGCCGAATGAACTGCTCGACATCCTCGTCTGTCCCAAGTGTCACGGCGATCTCGAGTATCGTCGCGAACCCGAGGAAGTCCTCGTCTGCCACGCCTGTCGTCTCGTGTACGCCGTCGAAGACGATATCCCGATCATGCTGATCGACGAAGCCAAGCCTCTTACCTGATTCCCGTGACCATACCCGATCAACTGCGCGCAGACGCGGCCACGCTCGCTGCGTCGCTTGAAGCCGATTTTGTCGGCACCGAACACCTCTTCCTCGCCTGGCTCGAGTCGGCCACCGGACCTGCCGCCGATACCATGCGGGCAGCTGGCCTGACGCCGGAAGCGTTTCGCACGCTGCTCGCGTCGGGCAAACAGCGCCGTCGCGGGCCAGGGCCCGTCGCTGCTCCCGGTGGACTCTCCTCGCAAGGCCAGCGCGTGCTCGAACTCGCGGCCGAACTCGCGACGGCCGACGGTCGCACCGAGGGCAATGCCGACGACATCATCCTCGCGATGATCCGGGAGCCACGCGGCGCACTCGCCCGCGCGTTAAGCGAATTCCAGTTGAAGCCATCAAAGCTGCGCGCCATCATCCGGCCAGGATCAGCGGAAGTCTCCCGGCCCGAACGCGAACCGCGCGAGCCGAGAGAGCCGCGTGAAGCGAAAGAGCCGCGCGAACCGAAGGAACCACGCGAGCCCAAAGAGCCGCGCGAGCCGAAGGAACCACGCGAACCCCGTGAGCCGCGCCCGAAGCAGGAGCCGAAAGGCGACCCGAAGCCCCGGCCGGAGCCGCGCCCGAAGCCCGAGCCGCGGCCGCGCCGCGACCCCGAGACCGACGACATTCCGTTTGCGCGCGCTCCTGAGCGGCCCCGGCTGACGCCGCCGCCCAAGCCGCCGCGCGACGCACCTATCGAGAAGAAGAAGCGCGCGGTGCCACTGTCCGCGGTGCTCTTCCTGGCCGTGCCCCTCGCCGTCTATCTGTCGCAGACGCACGGCGACCCGGTCTGGATCTTCGCAGCGGCCTGCCTCGGCGTGTTGCCGCTCGCGGGGCTGATGGGCAATGCCACCGAACACCTGGCCGAGCGCACCGGGCCGACGCTCGGCGGACTGCTCAACGCGACGTTCGGCAATGCGGCCGAGCTGATCATCGCCATCGCGGCGCTGCGCGCTGGATATGTCGATCTGGTGAAGGCCTCGATCACCGGCTCGATCCTCGGCAACCTGCTGCTGATCCTCGGACTCTCGCTCGTCGTGGGTGGCAGTCGGCGATCGTTGCTCTCGTTCAACCGGACCAATGCCGGAATGGGTGCGGCGATGCTCGCGCTCGCGGTGGCGGGCCTGATCTTCCCGGCGCTCTTCCACGCCATTCATCCCGAAGCACTGGTGGGTGTGGAACTGCATCTCTCCGAGGCCGTGGCCACTGTGCTCGCGGTGACCTACGGCTTCTCCTTGCTCTTCGTCCTGCGGACCCACAAGCCGCTCTTCGGCGGCGGTGGGCACGGCGGCCTTGACGGGCCATCGTGGGGCGTCGGCAAAGCGGTCGGGCTCCTGGCGCTGGGCACGGCCGGGGTGGCCGTCATGTCCGAGATCCTCGTCCACCAGGTCGGGGCGGTTACCGCGAATCTCGGCATTTCACAGGCGTTCCTGGGCCTGATCATCATCCCGATCATCGGCAATGCGGCCGAGCATGCGACCGCCATTGTGGTGGCACGGAAGGGGCAGACCGACCTCGCGTTCCAGATCGCCCTCGGGTCGAGCACTCAAGTTGCATTGCTGATTGCGCCGATACTGGTCTTTGCCGGAGCCTTCATGGGGGTGGCCGGGATGAACCTGGTCTTCTCCACCTTCGAGATCGTGGGGCTCTGCATGGCGGTGATTGTCTCGGCGTTCATCACCCTCGATGGCGAGTCGCACTGGTTCGAGGGCGTCCAGCTCCTGGCGCTCTATGCCCTCATCGGGGCTGCGGCGTGGTTTATTTGACGCTCCTGTCCGGTCCGCGTACGTTGCCTGTCCTGACCCTCGTCCCGGAGTGCCGACGTGCGAATGCAGCGGCGCATCCTACTCTACTGCGGCGCCGATGACCGGCCACCGCCCGAGCTCCTCGGGCGGTGGGCGGCGGCACGCGACCTCGCGATCGAGGCCTATGCCTCTCCCGCGGAGGTCGAGGCCCTGGTGCTGCGCGGACGCGGTGCGCTGGTGTTCGTCGACGACGACCCGACTTCCCCCGAGCGGGAGGCGATGGTCCGTCGGCTGAAGTCAGATTCGTTCACCGCGATCGTTCCCGTGACGGTGCTCACGCGGGGCCACGACGCGGCGGCCAACTGCCGCTGGTACGATGCTGGTGCCGATGAAATCCTGACGCCACTCTTCGATCCGCAGGAACAGCGCGCGCGACTCGACGCGCTGATCGCCCGTACCGAGCGAGACGTGGCGGTGCACCCCTCCACTCGGCTCCCCGGCACGACCGAGATCGAACGCGAGATGCGGCGCCGCCTCGACGCGAGCCTGCCGTTCGCAGTCTGCTATGCCGACCTCGATCACTTCAAGGAGTTCAACGATCGCTACAGCTACTACGACGGCGATCGCGTCATCTACATCCTCTCGCGCATTCTCCACGACGTCGTGCGCGGTATGCTCGGTGCCGACGGCTTCGTCGGACATATCGGCGGCGACGACTTCATCTTCATCACGTCGCTGGGTGACCATGCGCCGGTGTGCAGCGAGATTCTCGCCGTGTTCGACGAACTGATTCCGCTGCAATACAGCGAACAGGATCGACGCGCCGGCTATTTCTTCGGCAAGGACCGGCGCGGTCAGCTCCACCGGGTGCCGCTGATGACGCTGTCGATCGGCGTGGTGACCAATCAGCATCGTCGCTTCACCCACCCGGCGCAGGTGAGCGAGCTGGCGACCGAAATGAAGAGTTACGCCAAGACGCTGCCGGGATCAGTCTTTGTTGTCGATCGTCGCCGTGGAGACCAGGAATTGCGGAGTGGTCCCGGCGGACGTGACGCCCGCTCCTCGTGAGGATGTCATGAATGTGACCTGTCCGCAGTGCGCGACGGTGTTCCGCGTTGATCCGGCGAAGGTGCCGGAGCGCGGCGTCCGTGCCCGCTGCTCGGTGTGTGCCGCGTTGATCGCGGTCCGTCGTCCGGTGGCATCGCCGGTGCTCCCGCGCGAATCCGCGCCGGCCATCGCCGCACCCGTGCCGATGCCGCCGCCCGCAGCGGTACCGCCGCCGCCGGTCTTCGAACTGCCGCCGGCCCCGATGCCGAGCCCCGCTCCACGTCCGGCACCGGCACCGGCGCCCGCACCAGTGACTCCGCCGCCGCCGGCACCGATCGCGGTGTCGCCTGCGTTTCCGAGCATCGAGTTCGACGAAACGCCGATCCCGCCGCTCTCGCCCCCGTCGGTGCCCTTCGCGACGCTGCCGAAGGACTCGGCCATGCCGCCCGCGCCGCCGCCGCCGGTGGCGCCGCTCTCGCCGCCGAGCGGCAATCGCTTCAGCAATCCGTTCCTCCAGCAGGATCCCTCCACCAGGGCGCGTCGACTGGCTCGGGCGCTCGTCTCCGATCTCGTCGTCTATCATCCCGAGAAGCGGCAACGCGGTCTGGCCGAGGGAAACCTCAAGGACCTCTTTGCCGAGGAGATCCGGAAGAGCTGGGAGGAGTACACCGAGCAGGTCGGGGAAGACGTCGCATCGACGACGCCGTACTTCACGGAAGCACTCAACGAGATCCTGGCCGAGGGACGCGCGCTCTTCGGGTGATTCCGCTATTATTCCTGTCTGACGTCGGGCCGTTCGCCGTCGCCCACCGTGGGGCGGGTGAGCGGCCCGATCCGCACCAGAAAGACAGGAGCACCTGATGGCAGATCTGGCAGAGCGCGTGGCAGGGTTGAAGAAGCAGGTTCTCGAGCTACGAGACTTCCTTTGACCTCGATCACCGGATAGCGCGACTCACTGATCTCGAAGCCAAGCAGGCCGATTCGGCCTTCTGGGCCGACGCGGCGCGCGCACGAGAGCAGGTGCAGGAGATCAAGACCCTGAAGGGATGGATCACTCCCTATCAGGATCTCGTCAATCGGATCGGCGATGCCGAAGGGCTCCTCGAACTGCTCGAACTCGAACCAGACCCGGCCCTGTCTCAGGATCTCGAAGGAGAGATCGCGCGGATCTCGCGCGAGCTCCAGAGCTTCTCCCTGCAGACGATGCTGCAAGGTCCCGACGACGGGCGCGATGCCATCCTCACCATCCACCCAGGCGCTGGCGGCACCGAGTCCCAGGACTGGGCCGAGATGCTGATGTACATGTATCGTCGCTGGGCAGAGCGGAAAGGATTCTCCGTTTCCGTGATGGACCTGATGCCGGGCGAAGAGGCCGGAATCAAGTCGGTCACCATCGAGATCAAGGGGCAGTACGCCTACGGTTTCCTGAAGGCCGAGAAGGGCGTCCACCGGCTGGTCCGGATTTCTCCCTATGATTCGCAGGCGCGGCGTCACACCTCATTCGCCTCGGTCTTCGTCTATCCCGACATCGATGACACGATCGAGATCGACTTGCGCGACGAAGACATCAAGATGGATGTCTATCGCGCATCGGGTGCCGGCGGCCAGCACGTCAACAAGACGTCGTCAGCCGTGCGACTCACCCACGAACCGACCGGCCTCGTGGTGACCTGCCAGCAGGAACGGAGTCAGTTCAAGAACAAGGACACCGCGATGAAGATGCTGCGGGCGGCGCTCTACCAGCGCAAGCTGGAGGAGCAGGAGGCGGCGAAAGCGCTGGTCGAGGCCACCAAGACCGACAACTCCTGGGGCAACCAGATCCGGTCATACGTGTTCCAGCCGTACACCATGGTCAACGACCACCGGACCGAGTTGAAGCTGTCGGATGCGCAGGGCGTGATGAACGGTGACCTCGACGAATTCATCGAGGCGTACCTCAAGCGGTTCGGAGGAAAGGCGGCGTGAGCGAGCACCTGCTGGAACGGACGCATATCGAGGAGGCCCGTCGCGCCAAGCGCGCGGAACTCGAGGCCAATGGTGTCGCGGCGTACGGCTACTCCTACGCCCGCAGCCATCTTGCCGCCGAGGCGCTCGCGCTGTGGGACGACGCGATGGGCGAGGACGGCCCCGCGGTGCGTGTCGCCGGCCGTCTGGTGGCCTGGCGCGGGCAGGGCAAGACCATCTTCGCGCACCTGGAGGATGTGTCGGGTCGGATTCAGCTCTATCTCCGCCGCGATCAACTCGAGGCGCTCTGGTCCACGATCGAGCGACTCGACCTCGATGATCACGTGGGCGTCGCGGGCCGGCTCTTCCGCACGCGCTCCGGCGAGATCAGTGTGGCCGTGCGCGACGTGGAACTGCTCTCCAAGTCACTGCGGGCCCTGCCGCGTGGCAAGGTCGAGACCCTTCCCGACGGCAGTACGGTACTTCACGGCGGGCTGACCGATCCGGAAGTGCGCTACCGTCAGCGCTACGCCGACTTCGCCGTGCACCCCGAACTCCGCGAGACCTTCCGGCTGCGCGCCCGCGTCATCGGCTACATCCGGCGGTTCCTCGACGAGCGTGGCTTCCTCGAAGTGGAAACCCCGGTGCTGCAGCCGCTCTATGGTGGCGCATCGGCCCGGCCGTTCGTGACCCATCACAACGCGCTCGACATGCCGCTCTTTCTGCGCATCGCCGACGAGCTCTATCTCAAGCGATTGATCGTGGGTGGCTTCGAGCGGGTGTACGAGATCGGCCACGACTTCCGCAACGAAGGAATGGACCGGACCCACAATCCCGAATTCACCATGCTCGAGTGGTATCAGGCGTATGCCGACTACCGCGACGTGCTGGCGATGTTCGAGGAACTTCTCGCGGGCATCGTGCATTCATCCCTCGACACGCTGATCCTTGAGCGGCAGGGTGTCTCGCTCGACTTCACGGCACCTTATCGCCGGGTGTCGTTTGTCGAGGGGATCAAAGCGACCAGCGGCATCGACGTGCTGACGAACACGGAGGAGGAGATGCGCGAGTATCTCCGTCGCCAGGGCGAGCCGGCCGAAGCCGTGGCCACGATGGCCGGTGGGCGACTGCTCGACGAGGTGTTCAAGGCCTCACTCGAGCCGACGCTGGTCCAGCCAACCTTCGTCCTCGACTATCCCAAGGCACTCTCCCCGCTGGCGAAGCCGCACCGCGATGATCCACGGCTCACCGAGCGCTTCGAGTTCTTCGTGCTCGGGCGCGAGGTCGCCAACGCGTTCAGCGAATTGAATGACCCCGACGACCAGCGCAGCCGCTTCGAGGACCAGGTCAATCAGCGCGCAGCCGGCGACGAGGAAGCGCAGCAGTTCGATGCCGACTACATCCGGGCGCTCGAGTTCGGGATGCCACCCACCGGCGGGATCGGTGTCGGCATCGACCGGCTCGTGATGCTCCTGGCCGATGAGGCTTCCATTCGCGACGTGATTCTCTTCCCGGCGATGCGACCCGAGAGCGACGGCCGCCCGGCCGACAGCGAGTAACGCACCATGGCGAAGTGGTGGCCCACGGCCCTCGAGCGGCGGATCGCGCTTCGCTACCTCCGTGGTCAGCGTGGCACCCGGAGTGCGTCGCTCCAGACCACCATTGCCATCGGCAGCATCGCCGTCGGCGTGACCGCACTCATCGTGGTCCTCGGCGTAATGAACGGCCTGCGCGACGACTTGCGTGACAAGATCCTCGTTGGGTCACCCCACGTGCACGTGCTCACCTTCGGCGCCAATCTCGAGATGCAGGACTGGCGCAATCAGCTCAAGAAAGTGCAGCGCTATCCCGGCGTGATCGCGGCTGCGCCGGAAGTGACGACGATGAGCCTGGTCATCAATTCGTCGCGCTACACTGAAGGCGTCAAGGTCCTCGGGCTCGAGCCCGGGGACGGCATGAAAGTGGTCACCGACATCCAGAGCGCGATTGTCGAGGGGGACGGGAACTTCAGCACGACGGCGCCGGACGTGCGGGGCGCCGTTGTACTTGGGGCGGGCCTGGCAAGACGTCTCTCGGTGCGCCCCGGGGATGTCGTGACCATGGTCGAGCCGAATCTGTCGAAGGTGAACGCCGCCCTCGGCATGCCGACACCGGTCTACTGGCGCTTCGAGGTCACCGGCACCTTCCAGACCGGGATGTACATCTACGACAACGAGTTTGTCGTGATGACGCGCGCGCTCGCCCAGGAGTTTGCCGGGCTCGACAGTGCCGTCACCGAGATCGGCCTCCGGCTCGCCAACCCCGACGACGCCCCGAAGATCGCCACTGGCCTCGCCGATCAGCTCGGCTATCCCTACCGCGCCGAGGCGTGGCAGGCGCAGAACGCGACGCTGTTCAGTGCGTTGGAGCTCGAGAAGCGCGCGATGGGGCTGGTGATCTTCTTCATCATGATTGTGGCCGCACTCAACATCGTCGGCACACTCACGATGGTGGTCGCGTTCAAGACACGCGAGATCGGCATCCTGCAGGCGATGGGACTGCCGTCGAGCGGCGTGGCGCGCATCTTCCTCGCCCAGGGCGCGATCATCGGCATCATCGGCACTTCCATCGGCCTGGTACTGGGGCTGGTGATTGCGGTGGTGGTCGATCGCTCCGGCGCCGTGAAGATCGACCCGTCGGTGTACTTCATCGACCACCTCCCGGTGCGGATCGAGCCGCTTGATGTGGTGGTGGTCGTTGTGGCGTCCATTCTCGTTGCAATTCTCGCGACCATCCCGCCCGCGCGCAGCGCCTCGTCGCTCGTGCCGGTCGACGCCATCCGCGCCGAATGAGCGCCCTCCTGGAGGCCACCGGACTCACCCGACGCTTCGTGGGCGGCGATGGCGCGGCATTCACCGTGCTCAACGGAACTGAGTTGACCCTCGCGGCGGGCGAGTTCATCGCGATCGTCGGTGCGAGCGGTTCGGGGAAGAGCACCCTGCTGCACATCCTGGGCGGACTCGATCGCCCCGATGGTGGCGACGTTCTGCTCGAGGGAGTGTCGTATGCCTCACTCAGCAACGAACGGCTCACCGGCCTCCGCAACCAGCGTCTCGGCTTCGTCTTCCAGTTCCACCATCTCCTGCGCGATTTCACCGCGCGCGAGAATGTGATGATGCCGCTGCTCATCGCTGGGCTTGAGCCGGTCGAGGCTCGTCGCCGGGCCGATGCGCTGCTCGATCGCGTCGAACTCTCGGCGCGGGCATCAGCGCGAGTCACTCTCCTCTCGGGCGGCGAACAGCAGCGTGTCGCGCTCGCGCGGGCCCTGGTCACCGGCCCGGGATTGCTGCTCGCCGATGAACCCACGGGCAACCTCGACCCACCAACGGCGACACGGATGCACGATCTCCTCGCTTCGCTGGCACGCGACGCAGGGACAGCAGTCGTGGCGGTGACCCACAACCGTGAGCTGGCGGCGCGTGCGGATCGAGTCCTGGCGCTCGATGGCGGGGTACTCCGCCTGGCCGAGGCGGTCGAGGCGCACCCGTGACCCCGTGCCAGGCGTGTCACGTCCGTGATGCGGAGGTCGAGCTGACGCAGGTGGTGGGCGACGAAGTCACTACCCTGCGCCTTTGTGGCAAGTGCGCGGCCGAGCGCGGCGTTCCCGCCGAATCCCAGGTGGCGGATTCGCCGTTGGGAGCGTTTCTCGCGGCGATGGGGCAGGGGGCCACTCCGCTGGCGGCGGCTGCGGCGACCGGAGAGCCGTGCCCGACCTGCGGCGCAACGCTCGACGACTTCCGGGCATCGGGACGACTGGGATGCGCCGATTGCTGGGTTGCCTTCGAACGGCCGTTGCGGGACCTCCTGCGGCGGGTGCACGGCGGCACGCGCCACGTTGGTCGGCGGTACCGCTCGGCCACCGATGCTGGCGACCCGGCCTCGGACCTGATCCGCGAGCGGCTCCGGCTGCGCGAATCGTTGCGCGAGGCAGTCGCGGCGGAACAGTTCGAGCTCGCGGCCGAACTCCGCGACCGGTTGCGGGGGCTCGAGGGATGACCGGCCCGCAGAATGCCGGGGGTGATGATGAGCTGCCCTGGCTCTCCGCCAGCGGCCCCTGGGCCGACCTGGTGGTCTCTACGCGGGTCCGTCTCGCCCGAAACCTGACAGGGGTCGGCTTTCGGGGGCGAAACAGCGAGGCGGAGCGTGAGGGGGTGCTGGAGAGTGTCCGACGGGCGGCGACCGACAGTCCGTCGTTGGCCGGGGCGGCTCTCCACCGGCTCGATCTGCTCCCGCTCGAGGGGCGCCGCTGGCTGCAGGAGCGGCAAATGGTCTCGCGGGAACTCGCCGGCGTCGATCCGGTGGGGCGGGTCCACGGCGGCGGGGCCGTGCTGGTTGCCGGGGCGGTCGCGGTGATGCTGAACGAGGAGGATCACCTGCGCGTGCAGGGGCTCCGGTCGGGGTTCGCGCTCGATCAGGCATTTGCCGATGCAGAGTGCGCCGACGGTGAGCTTGGAGCGCGACTTTCCTTCGCCTTCCACCCCGAATTCGGCTATCTTACGGCCTGTCCGACCAACGTCGGCACTGGGCTGCGCGCCTCGGTGCTGATCCACCTCCCGGGCCTTGTTCTTACCCGCGAGATCGCCAAGGTGCTGCAGGGTCTGGCCCAGGTCGGGCTGACCTACCGCGGGCTCTATGGCGAAGGGAGCGAGGTCCTCGGGAACCTGTTTCAGCTCTCGAATCAGACCACGCTTGGCAAGTCGGAAAGCGAATTGCTCGATCACCTCGGGCGGCTGGTTCGTCAGGTGATGGAGTGCGAAATCCAGGCGCGCGACGTGCTGCGGCGCGACGCGGCCGCAGTGCTCGACGATCGGGTCTGGCGCGCGTGGGGGCTCCTGAGCCACGCCCGTGCGGTGACCTTCGAGGAACTGGTCGAGTTACTGAGTAGCGTCCGACTCGGCGTCAGCCTCGGCATCCTGCCGCCGCTGCCGCTGGGGACAATGAACCGGTTGCTGGTGCTGGCGCAGTCTGCGCATGTGGCACGAGCGGCCGGGACCGGCCTCGAGGATGAGGCGCTGGCGGTGCATCGGGCGACGCTCGTGCGCCGTCTGTTCGCAGATGAGGGGAGGGCACGATGAACGGCTACAACTTCACCGACCGGGTGCGTAAGGTGCTGCAGATGGCGCGCGAGGAAGCCGCGCGACTGCACCATGAATACGTGGGCACCGAACACATTCTCCTCGGCCTCATTCGCGAAGGCGAGGGCGTGGCCGCTGCAGTGCTCACCAATCTGGGCGTCGATCTCGAGGAAGTGCAGCAGAAGATCGAGGAGACGGTCAAGAAGGGGAAGTCGGCCGCCGCGGCCGGCCCCGAATTGCCGTACACCTCCCGCGCCAAGAAGGTCCTCGAACTCGCGATGATGGAAGCGCGCGAACTCAATCATTCCTACGTCGGCACCGAGCACCTGCTGCTCGGGCTGCTGCGCGAGGAGAAGGGGATCGCGGCGCAGGTGCTCACCGACGCCGGCGTGACGCTTGAACAATCGCGCGCCGAGACGCTCCGCCTGCTCGGGAGCGACTTGCCCCCGGCACCGGGAGCAACCTCAGCCGCCGCGCCAAGCGGGCCGCAGGCCGTGCCACCCAAGAGCGAGAAGAAGTCCAAGACGCCGGCACTCGATCATTTCTGCCGCGACCTCACGGTGCTGGCCGCCGAGGGCGCGCTCGATCCGACGATCGGGCGAGCGAAGGAGATCGAGCGCGTGATGGAAATTCTCGCACGCCGCAAGAAGAACAATCCGGTGCTGATCGGCGAACCCGGTGTCGGCAAGACCGCCATCGTCGAAGGGCTCGCCCTCCTCATCGCGAACGGCCAGTGCCCCGACGTGCTGCGTGATCATCGCGTGCTCTCGCTCGACATGGCCGCGGTGATCGCGGGAACGAAGTATCGCGGTCAATTCGAGGAGCGCCTCAAGGCGGTCATGAACGAGATCGCCGCGAGCAAGCACGTCATCCTCTTCATCGACGAACTGCACACGCTGGTCGGCGCCGGTGCTGCCGAAGGCGCAATCGATGCCTCGAACATGCTGAAGCCGGCGCTCGCGCGCGGCGAGCTGCAGTGTGTCGGTGCCTCGACCCTGAACGAGTACCGCAAGTACATCGAGAAGGATGGCGCGCTCGAGCGCCGGTTCCAGACCGTGATGGTCGAGCCGCCGTCGATCGAGGAGACCATCGAGATTCTCAAGGGGCTGCGGAAGAAGTACGAGGAGCATCACCGGGTCACCATTCCCGACCTGACGCTGAAGGCCGCGGCGGAACTCTCGGAGCGCTACATCACCGACCGGTTCCTGCCGGACAAGGCGATTGACGTGATCGACGAGGCCGGCGCGCGCGCCCGGCTTGCGTCACAGCATCCGCCCGCCGAAGTGGGCGAGCTCAAGCTCCAGCTCGAGAAGGTCACGGCCGAGAAGGAAGAGGCGATCCGCGACCAGAACTTCGAGAAGGCGGCCGCGCTCCGCGACCGTGATCGCGAGTTGCAGCAGCAGATCCGGAGCGTGCAGGAGGAATGGGAAAAGGAGCGCCAGACCAAGCGTCCGATCATCGACGAGGAAGCGATCGCGTTCATCGTCGGGCGCTGGACCGGCATTCCGGTGACGCGCATCCAGGAGGCCGAAGCGTCACGTCTGCTGCGGATGGAAGACGAAATCCATCAGTCGGTGATTGGCCAGGACGAGGCGATTCACGCCGTGTCGCGGGCCATCCGCCGGTCGCGCGCGGGGCTCAAGGATCCCAACCGCCCCATCGGGTCATTCATCTTCTCCGGCCCGACCGGTGTGGGCAAGACGGAGCTGGCACGCGCCCTGGCGCGGTTCCTCTTCAACGATCCGACCGCCTTCATCCGCGTCGACATGTCGGAGTACATGGAGAAGTTCTCGGTCTCGCGCCTCATCGGTGCGCCGCCGGGATATGTCGGCTACGAGGATTCCGGAACGCTCACGAAGGCCGTCCGCCGCAAGCCGTACTCGGTCGTCCTGCTCGACGAGATCGAGAAGGCCCACCCGGATGTCTTCAACATCCTGCTGCAGGTCCTTGATGAGGGGCACCTCACCGACAACTATGGTCGGGTCATCGACTTCAAGAATACTGTCGTGATCATGACATCGAATGTCGGCGCACGCGATATCATGCAGGGCAAGTCGCTCGGCTTCCACTCGGGCGACGGCGAGCGGAGCTTCGCGAAGATGTCGGAGACCGTGAAGGAAGAGATCGGCAAGGTGTTCAATCCGGAATTCATCAATCGGCTGGATGACGTCATCGTCTTCCACCCCCTCTCGAAGGAACACATCGCGAAGATCGTCACCGTGCTGCTGCGGGATGTCACCCGACGGATCGGCGACGAGGTCCGGCTCACGCCGGCCGCGATCGACTTTCTGGTGAACCACGGCTACGACCAGAGCTACGGTGCGCGCCCCTTGAAGCGCGCGATTCAGCGATACATCGAGGATCCGCTCAGCGAGCGCATCCTGAGCGGCGACGTGACGCCGGGCGAGGAGATCGAGGTGGATGTGGCTCCGGAAGGTGACAAGCTTTCGTTTCGCGCCCTGACCGGGACCCAGGCCTGACCGCCCCGATGCTGAAGCGTCGCGCGGGAGAAGTGCGTGCGTGGTGGCGCGGCGCGCTGCTCCTGGTGGTCATGCTGCTGCCGCTGCGTCTGGTCGCCCAGGATCGGCAGGGGGCGCCGCCGGAGTTGCCGGCCGTCGACAGCATCAAGGTCGAAGGCAACGCCCGGCTCACGGCGGAGCAGGTCGTCGCGGCGTCGGGGCTCCTGGTCCATACCAAGATTTCCTACCGCGAGATCCAGCGCGCGGTCTCCGCGCTCTATCTCACCGGGCAGTTTGATGATGTCTCGGTCGAGCAGCGTGAGGCGGCGAGTCTGCTGGTGCTGGCTATTGTCGTGAAGGAGCGCCCGATCCTGAGGAGCTGGACGCTCAAAGGCCCGGTCAAGATCTCGATGGGCAACGTCAAGGAGCGCATCAAGCTTCTCGAGGGCCGCCCGATCGATCGCGCCGCGGTCGCGAAAGGGCGCTTCGAGATCGACTCGATGTATCGCAAGGAAGGGTATTACACCGCGCAGGTGACGGTGAAGGAAGAGGCGACGACCGATGGTGGCGTGCGGCTGAACTTCCAGGTCGACGAAGGGAATCGCGTCTCGATCTCGCGGGTGGATGTGGTCGGCAACACCCACTTCACCGACGAACAGATCGTCGCGAACATCGGCTCCAAGCCCGAAGGCTTCTGGTGGTTCCGTCCCGGCGCCTATGATGAGCGCGAAATCGATCTCGACAAGCGCGAGCGGCTGCCCAAGTGGTATGGCGGCAAGGGACTGATCGACTTCCAGGTGGCCAAGGATACGCTGCTCCCCGATCCGAAGACCGGCAAGGCGGTGTTGCAGCTCACCGTCGACGAGGGCCAGGTCTTCCACGTCGGAACGCTCGAGGTCCTCGGCAACCACCGCTTCTCTTCCGAAGAGCTGATGGCGGGGCTGCCCTTCGGCACGGCCGATCAGGTCGGCTCGGGGAAGGAGATCGGCGGTGTCTTCGATCGCAACGCGTGGGAAGCCGCCACCGAGAAGATCAAGGACCTCTACACCAACAACGGCTACATCACGGCGCAGGTCGAACCGGAACAGGCGCGGCGGATCAAGCCCGATGGCACGCCGGTGCTCGATCTCCGCTGGCGCATCCAGGAAGGCGCCCCCGCCACGATCAACAAGATCTATATCACCGGGAACGAGGTCACGCACGAACGGGTGATCCGCGAGGCGATTGTTCTCCTCCCTGGCGAACTTTTCAACAAGGACCGGCTCCTCCGTTCCTACCAGAACATCGGCAACCTTGGATTCTTCCAGCAGCCGATGCCGAGCCCGGGAGTGGACCCCGCGCCGAATGGCGTCGACGTCGACATCACGTTCCACGTCGAGGAGAAGCGCACCGGCAACATCAACTTCGGCGCGTCCGTGGGGCAGGGTACCGGTCTCGGCGGCTTCATCGGGCTCGAAGAACCGAACCTCTTCGGTCGGGCGAAGCGCGGCAAGTTGCAGTGGCAGTTCGGCAAGAACATCAATGACTTCTCGCTGAGCTACACGGACCCGGCCATTCGCGAGTCGCGCGTCTCCGGCACGGTCACGCTCTACAACTCGCGCCAGAAATACACCATCGGCGACCTCGGTCGTCGTCGGCAGGAAGGTGGCTCGTTGCAGTTCGGCCTGCCGTTCCTCGGCTCGCGCTACTCCCGCGTGTTCGCGAGCTATGGCTTCCAGAAGATTCGCTACACCGATGGGTCGGCCGACCTGCAGTCGCGCTTCCGCTGCTCGCCCTGCACCAGGTCCACGGTCGGGCTCTCGTTCCTGCGCGATACCCGGGTCGGCTTGCCGTTCCCGGTGGCCGGTTCGCAGGTGTCGGTCGGCGTCGAGCAGAACGGCGGTCCGCTCGGTGGCACCGGCAATTATCAGAAGATGGATTTCGACACGCGCTGGTTCACGCCGCTTGGCCGCCTTGGTGGCAAGTCGGAGAGCTTCGGTGGCGGTGTGCAGTTCACTCTCGGGTTCACTGCCAAGTCCGGATTCATTTTCGGAAACCCGGGCGGCTTCTTTACCGAACTGTATTCACTCGGTGGCGTGCAGTACGGCATCCCACTGCGCGGCTACGACGAGTTTTCCATCACGCCCAACGGCTTCGATGCCAACGCGGCCGGTTCGGCCGCGAGCGCCGATGCCTTCGGCAAGTCCTACGCGGCCTTCACGGTCGAGTTCGGCGCCCGGCTCTCCCAGTCGCTGTACGTGAACACGTTCTTCGACGCCGGCAACGTCTACCGCAGCGTTCGGCAGTACGACCCTACCCGCCTCTTCCGGGGCGCGGGCGTGGGCGCGGCATTAATTTCCCCGCTTGGGCCGATCGGGCTGGACCTGGGATACGGGTTCGACCGGACCGACCGGACGGGGCGCCCGGCTCCAGGCTGGAAGTTGCACTTCCGGCTCGGGAACTTCTTCTAGGGTCGCACTGTGCGGCCCCATATTCACAGCAGTTCTACAAGGACGAAGCAATGACGCGTGTTGGTCTTCCCATCCGGGCCCTGATGCTCCTCTCGCTGGTAGCTGGTACTGCTGCCGTCGCCTCGGCCCAGACAGGCGCTGGCTGCAAGGTGGCCTACGTTGCCGCGCAGCCTGTGCTCGCGCAGACGCCGGGCTACGCCGCGGCCGAATCGATCTGGACCAAGGAGTTCGAGGGGTATCGCAGCGAGATCGCCAAGCTGACGGATTCGCTCAACAAGGATGCCGCCAAGTTCGAGGAGTCCTCGGCCATGCTCTCGCCGACGAATCGCGACGCCGGCCGCAAGAAGCTCGAGGCCCAGCAGGCCGCGCTCGACGCGCGTCAGCAGGAACTGACCCAGCGTGCCGGTGCGCGCCGGCAGGAACTGCTCGCCCCGATCGAGTCGCGCGTGACGGCGATCATCGAAGGGATTCGTGCCGAGAACAACATCACGATGATCTTCGACGTGAGCCAGCAGAGTTCGAATATTCTCACGGCCGACAAGGCGTGTGATCTCACCCAGCGTGTCGTGGATCGCCTGAAGACCGGCGGCACGGCACCGGCTCCGGCGCCAGGCGCCAAGAAGCCCTGAGTCAGGCGACGACGGGCGCGTTGACGGCACAGGCGGTCGCCGACTTGGTCGGTGGCCGCCTGTCTGGTCCCGGGGACGTGGCGCTCAGGCGCTGTCGATCTCTCGAGGCGGCGGAGCCTGATGCGCTTGCGATGGCGATTGGTGGTCGATATGTGGCGGCGCTCGCGCTCACGCAGGCGGGCGCGGTCCTCGTCACGGAAGCGCTGGTCGGTGAGCCCGGGCCGGCAACCCGCATCGTCGTGCGCGACCCGGCCCGCGCGATGGCTCTGGTCGCGACCGTCCTCCATCCGCAATCCACTACCGACCCGCAGATCGCGACCACAGCGCAGATCGGTCACGGTACCCCGGTCCCGGCCGACGCGCACATCGGTGCGTATGCCGTGATCGGCGCGAGTGTCACGCTCGGTGCCCGGGTCCGAATCGGGCCGCATGTGGTGATCGAGGACGGCGCCCTGCTCGGCGACGACGTGCGACTTGATGCGCAGGTGGTGGTGCACGCTGGCGCGGAGCTGGGGTCGCGGGTCTGGTGCAAGGCGGGCGCCATCATCGGCGGTGCCGGATTCGGATTTGTCTCCGATGCCACCGGGCACACGCGCGTGCCGCAGGTCGGTGGTTGCATCCTGGAGGACGACGTCGAAGTGGGGTCATGCTCCTGTGTTGACCGTGGATCGCTCGGCGATACCGTCATTGGGCGTGGTTCCAAACTCGACAATCATGTGCACGTCGGGCACAACGTGCGCATGGGATCCGACTGCCTGCTGATGGCGGGCGTCGGCGTCTCAGGCAGTACCGTGATCGGCAATCGGGTCGTGCTCGCGGGCCAGTCTGGCGTGGCCGGGCACCTCACCCTCGGAGATGATGTGAAAGTCGGTGCCAAGTCGGCGGTGATCTCCAGTGTGGCTAGCGGGATGTCGGTCTCCGGTTATCCGGCACGCCCGCACCGCGAGTTCCTGCGGGCACTGGCCGCACTCTATCGCCTCGCCCCGCATCATGAAGCACTCGAAGATCTCGCCTCGGAGCGCGAAGATGGCTAGGCGGACCCTTGCAGGCGTCGCAGAACTTTCCGGTACCGGCCTGCATACCGGCGCCCTCACGACCGTTCGCCTCGGCGCCGGTGATCCCGGTAGCGGGATTCTCTTCCGCCGAACGGACCTGCCGGGCGCGCCCACGATCCCCGCGCGAAGTGGTCAGGTCGACGCCACCGAACGGCGGACGGGCCTCGCTGCCGGGACCGCCGTCGTGCAGACAGTGGAGCATCTGCTCGCTGCGGCGCACGCACTGCAGCTCGACGATCTCCTGATCCAGCTCGACGGACCGGAGCCTCCGATTCTCGACGGCTCGTTCCTGCCCTGGCTCGACGCCATGGAACAGGCGGGGATCCAGGAACGCGAAGGTGACCCCGCTGTTCTGCGGGTCCTTGAGCCCTTCACCGTTGAAGAAGGCGACGCACGGTATGTGGTTGCGCCGGGCAACGGGCTGCGAATCACTGCCACCATCGAGTGGGACCACCCGGTCATCGGCCGTCAGTCGTCGAGCTTCGATGTCTCGCCCGAGTCGTTCCGCCGCGACATCGCCCCCGCACGCACATTCGGTTTCGTGCATGAAGTCGAGGCGCTCCAGAAGCGCGGCCTGCTGCAGGGTGCCTCACCGGAAATGGCCGTCGTCCTCTCCGACACGGCCGTGGCGACCGGCGAACTTCGCTGGCCCGACGAATTCGTCCGCCACAAGATCGGTGACATTCTCGGCGATCTCGCGCTGCTCGGCGCGCGCATCGAAGGACACGTGATCGCCGACAAGCCGAGCCATCAGGGGAACGTGGCGCTGGCGCGTGCGCTCGCACGCCAGGGCTCCCGTACTGATCCGACTCAGGTCGACATCACCCGGATCATGGGTGTGCTCCCGCACCGCTATCCGTTCCTGCTCGTCGATCGCATCGTCGAAATCGAAGCGGGCGTGCGGATCGTGGGCACCAAGAACGTGACGATCAATGAGCCGTTCTTCCAGGGGCACTTTCCCGGGCATCCGATCATGCCCGGTGTGCTGATTGTCGAAGCGATGGCGCAGGCCGGCGGGATGCTGTTGATGGACAACTTCGACGACCCCGCTTCGAAGGTGGTCTACTTCGCCTCGCTCGATGGCGTGCGCTTCCGGCGGCCGGTGGTTCCCGGTGACCAGTTGCGATTCGAGGTGGAGCTGCTGCAGTTCCGCGGGCGGACCTGCAAGATGCGCGGCCACGCGTTCGTTGAAGGTCGTGTGGTCTGCGAGGTCGAGAACATGATGGCGACGGTGAGAGATCGATGAGTCAGCGCATCCATCCCAGCGTGCTGATCGATCCGACCGCGGAACTGGGCACCGATATCGAGATCGGCCCGTTCAGCATTGTCGGTCCCGGTGTCACCGTCGGCGACGGCTGTCGTCTCGCGGCACGCACCACGCTCGAACGCAACGTCCGGCTCGGCGAGCGCGTGCAGGTGGGGAGTGGCGCCATCATCGGCGGGCCACCGCAGGATCTCAAGTATCGCGATGAGGAGACCTGGGTCACCGTCGGCGATGGCACCATCATCCGGGAATACTCAACCATCAATCGTGGCACCGCGGCCTCGGGGCTGACCTCGGTCGGAAGCGACTGTTTCATCATGTCGTATGTCCACCTGGCCCACGACTGCCACATCGGCGATGGCGTCATCATCGCAAATGGCACCCAGTTGGCCGGTCACGTCACCATTCAGGATCGGGCGGCCCTCTCCGGCCTCGTGGCAGTGCACCAGTTTGTGACCATTGGCGCTCACTGCTTCATCGGTGGGGCCACACGTGTGAGCCAGGATATTCCGCCGTTCGTGAAGGCGGTCGGCAACCCGGTGGAGCTCTACGGCCTCAACTCGATCGGCCTGCAGCGACAGGGCTTTCCACCCGAAACCATCGCGGCGCTGAAGCGGGCCTACCGCCTCTTCTTCAATTCCGATTACAACCTCGGTCAGGCGCTCGAGCGCGCCAACACCGATCTGCCGGATCTGCCCGAAGTAAAACGCTTCCTGGAGTTCGTCTCCTCCTCCCAGCGCGGCGTCCCCGCGTGATCGAGCGGCTGCCGGTCGGCGTCGTCGGGGTGGGTGCCCTTGGGCGCCATCACGCCCGGCACTTCGCGTCGATGCACGGCGCCGAGCTGGTGGGAGTCTATGACGCGGATCTCGCCCGTGCCGCCGCGGTGGCGGCCGAGGTTGGTTGCCGCGTGTTCGAGACGATCGACGGGCTGCTCGGTGCCGTCCGCGCCGTCTCGGTCGCCGTACCGACTTCGTATCATCGCAACGTCGGCCTCGAGTGTCTCGGCCGTGGCGTCTCGGTGTTGATGGAGAAGCCGATCACCGTGACGCTCGCGGAAGCAGACGAACTGCTGGCCGAAGCAGATCGTCACGGCGTGGTGTTCGCCGTCGGCCACATCGAACGATTCAATCGTGCCGTGCGTGCGGCACAGACCGTCCTCGAGCGGCCGATCTTTCTCGAAGGCATCAGACTGGCACCGTTCCAGCCTCGCGGCACCGATGTCGCGGTCGTGCTCGACCTGATGATTCACGATCTCGATCTCGCAAATCATCTCGTGGGTGGCGTGGCCGCCGTCGATGTGCGCGCGAGTGGCGTCTCCGTGCTCTCGCCGCACCTCGACATGGTCAATGCGCGGGTAGAGTTCGCCGGCGGCGCCGTGGCATCGATGACGGCCTCTCGCGTGGCGCGCGATCGAGTGCGTCGCCTGCGGATCTTTCAGCCGTCGGGCTATGTATCGCTCGATCTCGCAACCGGCACCGGCTCCTTCATGCGGCTGCGCGATGGCTGGCGGCCGGGCACCGGGAGCAGTATCGAGGAAATCGTCGAAACGGTCCCCCTCGAGGCTCCCGAAGCAGATGCCCTCGGACTGGAGCTCGCCGCCTTCGTGGCGGCGGTGCGCGGCGAACGCGCGGCCATCGTGAGCGCCGCCGAAGGCCGCAGTGCTCTCGCCCTCGCTCTTGACGTAACGGCGGCCGTCCAGCGTGCCCCGGTTCCTGCACTCGGGCGATGAACCCGCGGATCCTGGTACTCGCGGGGGAGCCATCGGGCGACCTCCACGGCGGACGCGTCGTCACCGCGCTGCGAGAACGTTTTCCCGATGCCACCATCGATGCGGTTGGTGGGCCGCGGATGGCGGCGGCTGGCGCCACGATCCGCCGCTCCATCGAAGGGCTCTCCGCGATGGGCCTGGTGGAAATCCTCGACAAGTTTCCCGCGCATATCCAGCTGCTCCGATCGCTGCGCCGCGATTTCGCGAACCGACGCTACGACCTCGTCATCCCGATCGACTATCCCGGCTTTCACCTGCGTGTCGCCGAGTCCGCGAAGCGGGAAGGGATCAAGGTGCTCTGGTATATCGCACCGCAGATCTGGGCATGGCGGCCGCAGCGCGCCGAACGCTTTTCCCACGCGGTCGATCGCCTCGCCGTGATTCTCCCCTTCGAGTCGAGCTTCTTTGGCCGGGTCGGCATCTCCACGGATTACGTCGGGCACCCACTCGTGGATGGCGAACAGCTTCCCAGTCGCGAGGCATCACGGGCCGCGCTGGGGATTCCTGCCGGGGCCAGAGTGCTGGCGCTCTTTCCGGGGTCACGGCACGGCGAGATCCGCCGACTCTGGCCGGCGTATCGCGACGCCGCGCGCCGCGTCCTGGCGGCCGGCGGATGCTCCCACGTGCTGGTTGCTGCGACCGCCGACGGCTCCTATCCCGACGCCGGGGAATTCACTCTGGTGGCCGATCGCGGCGAGCAGGTGCTCGCGGCGGCCGATGCGGTTCTGGCAAAGTCGGGCACGACCACGCTCGAGGCGGCCCTCGCCGACGTGCCGATGGTAGTGGCGTACCGGCTCAATCCGATCACGTTTGTGTTGCTGCGCCGACTGATCACCGTGCGCTGGGCGTCGCTGGTGAATCTCGTGGCCGAACAGGAAGTCGTCCCGGAGTTGATTCAGGGGGCCGCGACTCCCGAAGCCCTCGCCCGCGCCGTGCTCCCGTTGCTCGATCCGGCCGGCGACGCGGCGCGCACCCAGCGACGCGGCCTCGCCGAGGTGCGCCGACGACTCGGCGGACCCGGGGCGAGCGAACGACTCGCGGCCCTTGCCGGTCAGATGCTTGTCGCGTGAAGATTCCAGTACCCGCGAGTGTGGTCCGCGTCGTCGGTGGGCCGGTCGTCCGCGCCCTGGCGCGCTCCTGGCACATCCGCCAGCACCACGCGGAACGATGGCATCAGCTGCGCGCGTCGGGGACCCCCTACATTTATCTGCTATGGCACGAGGCACTCCTGCCGCTGCTCTGGCAGCATCGTGCCCAGGGGATCGCCATCGTGGTCAGTGAAGCGCGCGAGGGTGGTTACCTGGGCGATTTCGCCACCAGCATCGGGTACCGTTTGCTGCCGGGCTCCTCGACTCGTGGCGGTCTGCGCGCCCTTCGCGGAGCTGTCCGCATCCTCCACGACAACGTGCCGGTGGCGTTCACTCCCGATGGTCCGCGGGGCCCCCGGCGCGAGGTCAAGCCCGGCATTGTGCGCGCGGCGCAACGTGTGGGCGCGCGAATTCTCCCGCTGCATGCCGAGGTCGATCGTGCCTGGCGACTCCGCTCATGGGACCGGATGGTGATTCCGAAGCCGGGAGCATCGGTTCGAGTGGGCTATGGTGAACCGTTCGCCGTGGATCCCGGGCCCGATGGGCTCGCGCGCGGGATTGCACGCTGCGAGTCGGCGCTGATCGCGCTTGAGTCGGAGTTGCACGCCTGATGCCGCGCCGTCGTGGTGATGGTCATCGCCTGATTCGCTGGCTCTGGACCAGCGGCCGACTCGATGCCCGGCTTGCCCGCGCCGCACTACTGCCGGCCGGTGGGCTGTGGCGACTCGGGATGAACGTGCGGGGACTGGCGTATCAGCGGGGCTGGCTCGCGACCCACGAGATGCCGCTGCCCACCATCGCGATTGGCAACCTCACTGTGGGTGGCTCGGGGAAGACCCCGATCGCCGGCTGGGTCGCCGAGCACTATCTCGCGGCGGGGCACCGGCCGGGCATCCTCTTGCGCGGTGTGGGGGGCGATGAAACGCTGGTGCATCGCGAAGCCTTGCCGGGTGCCGTCGTGGTGCCGAACGCCGATCGTCGCGCGGGGGCAGTCGAGGCCGTGGCCCAGGGCGCCGACGTGCTGGTCCTCGACGACGCGTTCCAGCGACTCGATGTGGCGCGCGACCTCAACATCTGCGTCGTCAGTGCCGAGACGCGGCGTGCAGTGCGCTGGCCATTGCCAGCCGGACCATGGCGCGAATCGCCCGTTGCCCTCGAGCGTGCCGACGCGCTCATCGTTACCCGCAAACGCGCCGACCTGGCCACGGCGCAATCGGTGGCGGAGGAGTTCGGCCGGCTGGTGCAGGGGCCGACTGCGATTGCCCGGCTCGATCTTGCCGTATTGCGCGGGCTGGTAAGTGGGGCGGAGCGACCGGTCTCGTCGCTCGAAGGGAAGCGCGTGGTGGCTGCCAGTGCCATCGCCGATCCGGATGCCTTCGTGACCCAGTTGAAGCGCACCGGGGCCCAGGTCCAGGTCGCCACCTGGAAAGACCACCATCAGTTTCGCGATGAGGACGTCGCGTGGCTGGCGCATGCCTCGCGGCGTGCCGATCATGTGGTGATGACGGCCAAGGATGCCGTGAAGCTCAGGGCCCGCTGGCCTGTCAGTGTGCCGGAGCCGCTGGTTGCTACACTCGCCGTGACCTTCGAATCCGGCGAGGCCACTCTCAGGGAAGCGCTCGACCTCGTGGTCGCCCGCCTCCGCTGACGCACAACACCCCAGGGTCCGCGACGGACCGGAGATTTTCCCATGTCCAGCAGCAAAGGCGCGAAGGCGAAGCCACTCATCAAGCCGGATCGGGACCGCCGGTTTGCCTCCGAGGAGAATCCGTTCGAGGCGATGATGTCGCGCTTCGACATTGCCGCGACGCACCTGAAGCTCGAACCCGGACTGTACAAGGTGCTTCGCGCCCCCGAGAAGCAGCTCATCGTGTCGGTCCCGATCAAGCGGGACAACGGCGAGATCGAAGTCTTCACCGGCATCCGGGTGTTGCATAACACCTCGCGCGGCCCGGCGAAGGGCGGCATTCGCTTCGACCTCAATGTGACGCTCGACGAGGTCAAGGCACTCGCGGCGTGGATGACCTGGAAGTGTGCCGTGGTCAACCTGCCGTTCGGCGGCGCCAAGGGCGGCGTGATCTGTGACCCGACCACGATGTCCGACGGGGAACTCGAACGCGTCACTCGCCGTTACACCTCGGCGATCATTGACCTGCTCGGCCCTGACTCCGACGTCCCGGCACCCGACGTGAATACCAACGAGCGGGTCATGGCATGGATCATGGACACCTACTCGATGCACAAGCGGCACACGGTGACTGCCGTCGTGACCGGGAAGCCGATCGCAATGGGCGGCTCGCTCGGGCGGCGCGATGCCACCGGCCGCGGTTGCCTGGTTGTCACCAAGCGCGCGCTGCAGCGGCGCAAGCAGAAGGTGGCGGGCGCGACCGTTGCCGTGCAGGGTTTCGGCAATGTCGGCTCGACGGCCGCGCGGCTGATGCAGGCCGAAGGAATGAAGATCATCGCGGTGAGCGACAAGAGCGGGGGCGTGCACAACCCCAAGGGGCTCGACGTTGCCGACGTGCTCGAATGGCTCAAGAAGCATCGCGTGCTCGAGGGCTACCCGAAGGGGAAGCCGATCTCCAACGAGGAGCTGCTGACGCTGAAGTGCGACGTGCTCGTGCCGGCAGCGCTCGAAAACGTCATCACCAGCAAGAACGCGCATCAGATTCAGGCGAAGATCATCTGTGAAGGCGCCAACGGCCCCACGACGGCACAGGCCGACGCGATTCTCGAGGAGAAGGGGATCTACGTGATTCCCGATATTCTCGCGAATGCCGGCGGCGTGACGGTCTCGTATTTCGAATGGGTCCAGGATCGCGGCGGCTATTTCTGGGATGAAGAGACCGTCAACGAACGCCTCGAGAAGATCATGATCAAGGCGTTCGACGAGGTCTCGGAGATGTCGGAGAAGCATTCGGTGTCGATGCGGATCGGGGCCTACATGCTCTCGATCGACCGGGTTGCCGCTATGCACCGCCTCCGCGGAATGTATGCCTGATGCAGTTGCACCTCCTCGCGGTTGGCAAGCTCCGGCCCGCCTTCCGCGAGGCGTGTGACGAGTACCTCCGTCGCCTCCGGCGCGTCGTGGCCGTGACCGAGCGCGAAGTGCGCGAAGCGGGGCGGGCGGGGAGCGTGGCACAACAGCAAACGGACGAGGGAAAGCGATTGCTCGAGGCGCTGCCGGACGATACCGACCTGACGCTGCTCGATCTTGACGGTGAACCCTGGTCGAGCGAGCAAGTGGCCGAACAGCTGCAACGGTGGCGGCTGCGCGGTCGCGATCACGCACTCGTGATCGGTGGCGCGGTCGGGGTGGCGCCCACGCTCCGCCAGCGCGCTACTTCCAGCTGGAGCCTCGGCCCGCTGACGCTACCGCACGAACTCGCGCGCGTCGTGGTCGCCGAGCAGCTCTATCGAGCGACGACCATTCTCAACGGTGAACCGTATCACAAGGGGAATCGGTGATGCGGGTATTCTCTCACCCCGTAATCCCGGGCGCGGCCATCGCGCCTCGCGCCGCGACCTGGTCTGATTTGCTCACGCCGGCCTTGCTGCAGGTCCCGGGCACCGAAGCGGCGATCGCCGCCCTCCATGCTCCGGGAGCGCTCGTTGTCACCACGGGCCAGCAGCCTGGCCTCTTCGGCGGCCCGCTGTACACCGTGCACAAGGCACTTGGGGCGGCGGCACTCGCGGCCGAACTCTCGGCACGCTGGAAGCGTCCTGTCGTCCCGCTCTTCTGGCTCGCCGGTGACGATCATGATTTCGCCGAGGCGAGCACGGCGTCGTGGCTCGATGCCGATGGGGCATTGCAGGAGTGGCATCTCGCACCGCGCGACGCGGCGGCGCCGCAACGCTCGATGGCCCGTGAACCGCTGCCAGCCGAAATCCTCAGCGGCCTCCGCACGCTTGAGCAGAGCCTTCCTGGCGGCGAGGAGCGCGATGCGACGCTGACCTGGCTGCGGCGCCATTACGTACCGGGGCACACGCTGCATTCGGCGTACGCCGGGGCGATTGCCGAGCTGCTGGCGCCGTGGGGCATTCTCTGTATCGACCCAACCGGCACCGCATTCAAGCGGGCGCAAGTGCCGCTGCTGACCCGCGCGCTCGAGCGCGCCAGCGAACTCGACGCCGCACTCGCTGCGCTTCCGGACGCCGGAACCGGCATCGCGGCTGGAGAGGGAGCCACCCTCGTCTTCTACGAACACGAGTCGGGACGTGACCGTTTGCTGGTGGACGGCGACGGCTTTCGCGGGCGTCGTACCGGCGTGCACTTCACCCGTGACACGCTGCTCGCGGAACTCGCCGCATATCCTGAGCGATGGTCGGCGAACGTGCTGCTGCGCCCTGTTGTCGAAGCGGCGCTGCTCCCCACTGTGGCCTACGTCGCCGGCCCGGGCGAGTATCGCTACCTGACCCGGCAGGCCGCCACCCTCTATCCGTTACTGGACGTCGCCCCGCAGGTCCCGGTGCCGCGCTGGACCGGAACCGTGGTTGAACCGTGGGCCGAGCGTCTCCTCGATCGACTCGGTCTCTCCCTCGAAGCGCTCCTCGATGATGACGGCGCCGTCGGACGCGGGATCCTGCGTCGCGACCTCCCCGACGAAATCCCGATGGCGCTGGGCCAGCTCCGCGATGCCATCGCCGCTACCACCAGCACGCTGACCTCCGCGGGACGAAAGATCGATGCGGTGCTCGATCGGGCGATCGCTTCACGTCAGCGGCGGCTATCACAGGTTGCGGACGACCTCGAGCGCGTGCTCGAACGACACCTCCGCAAGCGTGGCGATATCGCGTATGCCCAATACCTCCGGCTGCGGAACGCCCTGCGACCGCGCGGCGCGCCGCAGGAGCGGGTCTTGAGCGTGCCTTCGCTGCTCGCGCGGCACGGCACCGGCTGGCTCGAGGGAGTACGTGCAGCGGCGACTGTCTGGGCCGCTGGCCTCGAGACCGATCCCGGCGAGAGATAGCCTCGTCTCATGTCCCTCATCGGGATTGCGCTTCTCGTCGCGCTGGCCATCCCGATCATCTCGATCGTGGTGAGCGGCCCCATCGGGCGGCGGTTCGTGCGCGGCAGGGAAGCGGACCTTCGCCCCGCACCGCGCGATGCTGAGGAACTGGCCGAGCTCCGCCGACGGATCGATCAGCTGGAGGGCGACGTCGATATCCTCCATAGCCTGCTCACTCAGCTTCGTGAAGAGATGGAATCGCGATGAAGGCTCCCAACCGCGGTTCCTATTTCGTCGCCGCCGGCATTCTCCTCAGTCGGCTTGCGGGGCTGGTCCGCCAACGGATCTTCTCCAAGTACCTCGGAATCTCGGAGGCGTCCGATATCTGGAACGCGGCGTTCCGGATTCCCAACTTCCTCCAGAATCTCTTCGGCGAAGGTGCGCTCTCCGCCTCGTTCATTCCGAGCTACTCGCGCCTGCTGGGCGAGGGGCGCGACGAGGAGGCCCGCCGCCTCGCCGGCGCCGTCCTCTCCCTCCTTGCCGCAACCGTGGCGATTCTCGTGCTGGCCGGCGAACTCGCCACCCCATGGCTCGTCGACCTGATCGTTCCCAGATTCACCCCCGAATCGCGCGACATCACCACCACCCTCGTCCGGATCCTCTTCCCGGCCGCTGGTCTGCTCGTACTCTCCGCGTGGTGTCTCGGCGTTCTCAACTCGCATCGCAAGTTCCTGCTCTCCTACGCCGCGCCAGTTGTCTGGAATGCCACCATCATCCTGACGGTGGTCCTCGGCGCGGCCGGGAAGAGCGAGATGCGATTCGTCGTCGTCGCTGCCTGGGGCGCCGTGTTCGGGTCGTTCCTGCAGATCGCCGTGCAGTGGCCGGTGGTCCGGCAGGTCGGTGGTGCGATCCGGCCGCAGAACTGGCGCGGCGTGGAAGGGGTCCCGCAGGTGGTCCACTCCTTCCTGCCGAACCTGATTTCGCGTGGCGCCAATCAGATCAGTGCCCTGATCGACGTCTGGATCGCCGGATTCATTCCTGGCGCGATCACGGCGATGGGCAACGCCCAGGTGCTCTACACCCTGCCGGTCTCGTTGTTCGGGATGGCGATCTCGGCCGCCGAATTGCCCGAGATGTCGCGCGAGCGGGGTGACCCCGAAGCGATCGCACAGGCGCTGCGCGTGCGACTCGATGCGGCCACCCAGCGGCTGGCCTACTACATCATCCCATCCGCAGTCGGTTTCATCTGTCTCGGCGGGGTCATTTCCGCCGCGGTCTTTCAGTCCGGCAAATTCAATCACGCCGACAGCCAGTATGTCTGGATCGTACTCGCGGGTTCTGCAATCGGGTTGCTCGCGTCGACCCTCGGCCGACTGTATGCCTCTACCTTCTACGCGCTGCACGACACGACGACGCCGCTGCGCTGCGGACTCGTCCGTATCGTCCTCACTGGCGTCCTCGGTCTGCTGGCCGCGCGCGTGATGCCGGGTCTGCTCGGAATAGACCAGAAGTGGGGTGCAGCCGGCATCACGGCGACGGCCGGGATTGCCGGATGGATCGAGTTCATGCTGCTCCGCCGTGGTCTCCGCCGTCGGCTCGGCAATTTCTCGCTTCCGCGCACCGAGCTGGCCAAGCTCTGGACCGCGGCCGTCATCTCGGGGGCAGCGAGCACCGCGATGCGACTCGTGCTCCCCGATGGCGCTGCTCCGATTCCCGTCCTGCTCGCAACCGTTCCGTTGAACGCTGTGGTCTTTCTCGGTATCACCACGGGGCTGGACATCCCGGAGTCCGCCGTGCTGACCGGGCGGATCCGCAGGGTGGCAGCACGACTCTGGAGCCGGCCGTGAACGAAGCGCTCCAGCGCAAGCTGGACACGCTGCCAGACGGCCCGGGGGTCTATCTCTGGAAGGGCGAGGACGGCGAAGTGCTGTATGTCGGCAAGGCGAAGAACCTTCGCAGCCGGGTGCGCTCGTACTTCGCGACCGACTTTGCTGACGCTCCGAAGAATCGCTGGCTGCAGCGAACCATTGCTGATGTCGAAACCATCGTGGTGGCGAACGAGGCGCAGTCGCTACTCCTCGAGAACAACCTGATCAAGGAGTACCTGCCGAAGTTCAACGTCCGGCTCAAGGACGACAAGAGCTATCCTTCGATCGCCGTGACGATGGGCGATCCATTTCCTCGCGTACTCGCGACCCGTCGACGCGATCTTGCCGGTGCCCGGTACTACGGGCCCTACACCGATGTCGGAGACATGCGCCGCACGCTGGGCCTCGTACGCCGGATGTTCACGGTGCGGTCGTGCAGCGACGATATCCCGCGGGAGCGTCGCGAGCGTCCCTGTCTCGATTACCACATCGGGCGGTGCAAGGCGCCGTGTGTGGCCTGGCAATCGGAAGCCGACTATCGCGCGATGATCGGCGAAGTGATCGAATTCCTCGAGGGGCGCACGGTCGATCTCAAGGCCCGGATTCGCGGGATGATGCAAATGGCCAGCGAGCACGAAGACTTCGAGCGGGCACGCGACCTCCGCGATACCCTCAAGTGGCTCGAACAGGTCGAGTCGCCTGCCACGGTCGATGTGGTGGGCACCGGCGACGCTGACGTGATCGGCTACGCCCGGGACGGTGACGACGCCGTCGGCGTGCTGCTTCGGGTGCGTGACGGTCGCGTGATTGGTCGCGAGCATCGCTTCCTGGAAAATGTCGAGGAGACCGCCGATGAAGACGCGTTGGCCGCGTTCCTGATTCGCTGGTATCTGCCGGTAGCAGGGAAGGTTCCCCGACTGGTGCTGCCGTTTCCCCCGGCCGAAGTTGGTGCCCTCGAAGAGCTTCTCCCGGAACAACGGGTCACCATTCCCCAGCGTGGGCTCGCCTCGCGATGGCGTGAGCTCGCGGATCAGAACGCCCGGCATCTGCTTGAATCGCTCCGGATGGAGAGCTTCGAGACCGACGAACGTGCCGAAGATCCCGTCTATGCACTGGGCCGGGAGCTGGGCCTGTCGAGTGTTCCGCGAACCTTCATCGTCATCGATATTTCGACCAACCAGGGCCGGGACACGGTGGGTTCGCTGATCACCTTCGAGGCCGGGCGTCCCAAGAAATCCGAATACCGCAAGTTCAAGATCAAGGGGATCGCGCAACAGGATGACTTCGCCGCGATTCACGAGGTGGTGTCTCGCTATTTTCGCCGGCGCATGGAATCCGGGGAACCGTTCCCGGATCTGGTGGTCATCGACGGCGGCAAGGGGCAGCTCTCCGCCGCGCTCGAGGCGATGACGGCACTCGGGGTCGCGCACGTGCCGCTGGCATCGCTCGCCAAGCGTGACGAGGAAATCTTCCTCCCCGGCCAGAGCGATTCCATTCGCCTCTCCCGTCGCAGCCCCGCGCTCCGCCTGCTCCAGCGTGCGCGCGACGAGGCCCATCGCTTCGGGGTTGCCTACAACCGCAAGCGGCGCAGTGAGCGCACGATCACGTCAGCGCTGCTCGACATTCCAGGTGTGGGGCCCTCGAAGCGCCGGGCGCTGCTCACCACCTTCGGCTCTCTTGCGGGCGTCCGCGCTGCGACTCCCGCCGATATTGCTGCGCTCCCCGGCTTCTCCGAGGCGGTGGCAATTCGCATCCTCGACCATCTGAAAGTGAACAACTGAATGGACTGGCATCTCGAATGTTCTGATTGTGGAATCACCGCTTCCGCGGACGGATTGCCGACGGTCTGCACGGCCTGCGGTCGACCCTGGCTGGTGCGTTACCCCGATCGAATGCATCCTACGACCGAGCGCGCCGAGGTGCGACGGCGCCACGGGATGTGGCGCTTTCGATCGTTCCTCCCGCTGGTGGGGGACGAGGCGCCGGTTACCCTCGGCGAAGGAGATACGCCGCTGCTGCATGCCCCGCGACTTGCGGCGGAACTCAAGCTCGGCAACATCTGGATCAAGGATGAATCGACCAATCCGACCGGCGCGTTCAAGGCGCGTGGTCTGAGCGCCGCGATCACCCGCGCCGTCGCGGCGGGCGCCAATCGTTTCGTGATTCCCACCGCGGGGAATGCTGGAGTGGCCAGCGCCGCCTACGCGGCTCGTGCGGGGGCGACCGTGCGTGTCTTCGCGCCGCGGACCACGCCGGGGACCATCCTGTCCCAGATCATCGCGTTTGGTGGGGAGCTGATCCTGCTCGACGGCCACATCGGCGATTGCGGCAAAGCGGCGCGGGCGTGGGCGGCCGAAACCGGGGCTGTTGATCTCAGCACGCTACGCGAGCCCTACCGTATCGAGGGAAAGAAGACCTTGGGGCTCGAAATCGCGCTGCAGCTGGGGTGGAAGCTCCCCGCAGCGATCATCTACCCGACCGGGGGCGGCACTGGCCTGATCGGGATGTGGAAGGCCTTTCACGAACTCCGGGCGGCGGGCTGGGTCACCGACCCGATGCCCCGCCTTTACTCAGTCCAGAGCACCGGGTGTGCGCCGGTGGTGCGGGCGTTCGAGAGCGGCGCCGAGAGCGCCGAGCCCTGGGCCGACCCCTGGACCATCGCGAGCGGACTTCGGGTACCGGGACCTCTGGGTGACAAGCTGATGCTCCGGATTCTTCGCGAAACCGAGGGCGGGGCGATCGCGGTCGAGGACGCCGAAATGGCCGAGATGGCGCGGCTCGGGACCCGGGCCGAGGGGATCGATTTTGCCCCGGAAGGGGGAGCCAGTCTGGCCGCCGCCGTGGAGCTCCAGCGGCGCGGCCAGCTCGCTCACGGCGAGCAGGTCATCCTCTTCAACACCGGGGCAGGGTGGCTCTATCGGGACCCCGGGGATTTGCTCCCGCCGCCGGCCTGAGGGATATTGGACGGTTGTATTAGCTCTTTCGGTGTAGATGAAGGACGGCCGGTCGTCCCCTATCCCCGGAAGCGTGGGTTCAGCAACGCCGGGTGACCTTCCGGCGTACTCAGGTGGTCAATGTGGTACCCCAGGCGGACACTGCGGTCCGCCTTCGTCGATCCGATTCGAGGAGCAGCAATGCGAAAGATTGGTCTGTTGATGCTGGCAAGCGTCGTGGCTGTACCGATGACGGTACGCGCCCAGGACTACAACCAGCGCGTCCGGATGGCCATGTCGACCAAGTATCAGGGGCCAATGTGCCAGCTCAAGGGCGGCGACTTCCGCGTCTCGAGCGGAGCCACCTACTTGAAGACGGGCGTCGAAGTCCCCGATCCGATCAAGCGCGAGAGCCAGCTCAAGAAAGGCGTCCAGGTCATCACCGAAGCCATTTCCAATTCGGGCCAGGACAAGAGCGCTGCCGCCTGGTACTATCTCGGCCGCCTCGACCTGAATCTCGGCGATCTGCGCGGTGCCGATACTGCCTTCACGAGAGCCGTCGCCCTGCAGCCCGAGTGCGCCGAGGACGTCAAGGGGTACCGCCAGACGGCGTGGGCCGCTCTGATGACTCCTGCTGCCGAAGCCGTCCGCAACAACTCACCGGACTCGGCGCTCGCCCTGTTCCAGCAGGCGTCAATCATTTCGCGTGACTTCCCGCAGGGTTTCTACAACCTGGCCGTACTCTATGCCAACTCAGGCAAGGACGACAGCGCGGCGGTGTACTTCAAGCTCGCGCAGGAGAAGGCGATCAAGGACGAGAAGTTCAATCCGATTCGCAACGGGTCGACCTTCAATCTCGCCGCAATCCTCCAGCGGATGGACAAGCACGCCGAAGCGGCCGCCGAATTGAAGCGCTACCTGACGTGGGAGCCCAATGACGTCGAGGCCAAGAAGGCGCTTATCCTCTCGCTGCGAGCCACTGGGGCGACGGCCGAAGCGTCGCAGCTTCAGCAGCAGATGCTCTCTGCCGGCGCGACGGCCGGTACCCTCAGCAACGAAGATCTCACCTCGATGGGTGTGAATCTCTTCAACGAGAAGAAGTACGCCGAGGCGGCCGACGTGTTCGAGAAGGTCTCCGCGGCCTCTCCCGGTGACCGGGTGGCGCTTGCGAACCTCGCGAACACCTACCTCGCCATGAAGGCAGGCGACAAGCTGGTACCTGCAGCACTCAAGCTGGTCGCGATGGAGCCTCTCAACGAGTCGAACCTGAAGTACCTCGGCGAAGGGTACCGGATGCAGAACAAGCAGGATGACCTTATCAAGACGGTCACCAAGCTGATCCGGCTCCCGACCTCGGTGGAGGTCGACATGCTGCAGCGGAAGAAGGACAGCGCCACCCTGACCGGTCACGCAGTCGGTCGTCAGGCGCAGGATGACGCCGGGAAGTCCCTGCCAGCGGCCGCGCTGACCATTGTGGTCGAGTTCCTGAATGCCGATGGCGCGGTAGTCTCGGGCTCTGATGTCGCCATCCCCGCCTTGCAGCCCGGCGAGAAGCACGAATGGCGCGCCGAGGGTAAGGGCGATGGGATCGTCGCCTGGCGGTACCGGCAGAAGTAGCCGGAGGAAGGACGGCTCGGTCTCGAAGGGGTCAGCGCAACCGCGCTGGCCCCTTTTGGCTTGACTCGAGTGGAATCGGTTCCAGTGCGGTGTCACTTGTATTGACTTTCGACAGAAGTTCGCGGAGCTTCTCTTGGAACTCGACAGGAGAGCCCGATGGCCACCGTCCCGACCCCGATTCCCTCAGATGTGCTGCGTGGCACACTGGACCTGCTCATCCTGCAGACCCTCACCCTCGAGGCAATGCACGGCTGGGGCATCTCGCAACGGATGCAACAGCTCTCCCGGGGCGTGCTCGAGGTCAACCAGGGCTCGCTCTATCCGGCGCTGCAGCGCCTGGAACTTCGCGGCTGGCTCGATAGCGATTGGCGCACGACAGAGAACAATCGGCAGGCGAAGTACTACCGGCTGACAGCCGCAGGACGCCGCGCCCTCGGGGCCGAGACGGCAAGCTGGCGCCGCTATGTCGAAGTGGTCGACCTCATTCTCCAGGAAGGTGTCTGATGGGGGCGCCACGCGGCTTGCTCCGCCGGTTCCGTACCGCACTCTTTCGTGATCGGGTCGAGGGGGAGCTCGATCAAGAAATCACGCTGCACCTGGAACTCGAGACGGCGCGAAATGTCGCACTCGGGATGACCCCTGCTGAAGCACGTCGGCGTGCCCTGGTGGCATTTGGTGGCATCGAGGTCACTCGCGAACTGCATCGCGACGGTCGCGGGACCCGCTGGTTCGACGACCTGCGGGGCGACCTCCGCTACGCGCTCCGCAGCTTGCGTCGCAACCCAGTGCTCACCCTGACAGCAGTCCTCACGCTCGCCCTCGGCATCGGTGCGAACACGGCGATCTTCTCCACGGTCAACGCGGTGATGCTGCGTCCGCTCCCCTTTCCGCATCCGGATGAGCTGGTCGCCGTGTGGGAAGAGAACCCGGATCGGGACTGGCATCAGCAGGATGCGGCGCCGGCCAATTTTCTCGACTGGCGCAGCCAGGTCAAATCGTTCAAGGACGCAGCCGCCTGGCTCTCGTTTTCCCAGCGACTCACGCTCGCGGGCAGCGACGGGCCACAACTCGTGAGCGGGGCCACCGTCACGGGCTCCTTCTTCAGCGTGCTCGGGGTTGCACCACTGCTGGGTCGAGGGTTCGTGGAGGCGGAGTCGTGGGAGGCCGGTGCCGGCATTGGCGTTATCAGCTATCGACTCTGGCGAGATCGCTTCAACCGCGACCCCGCGATCATCGGCAAGAGTGTCACCATCGACCGCAAGCCGATGCAGGTCGTCGGCGTGATGCCTGAGGGCTTCGCGTACCCATTCCAGGACACCGATATCTGGACGCCGATGGCGTGGCCGGCGGCGAATCGCTCGGCGGTCTTCTTTCGGCGCGCTCATTTTCTGCGGGTCATCGCGCGATTGCAGCCAGGGGTTTCGGTTCAGGGCGCAAACGCCGAGCTGCAGACGATCGCCCACCGGCTGGAGCAGGACTACCCCGCGACCAATATCCATATGGGCGCGGGCATCACGCCGCTGCACGAGTTCATCACGGGCAGTGCCCGGGGACCATTGTTGGTCCTGCTCGGTGGCGTTGCCGTGCTGATGCTCATCGCCTGTGCCAATGTCGGCAACCTGCTGCTGGTGCAGGCCGCCTCGCGCGATCGCGAATACGCTGTCCGCGTGGCGCTCGGCGCGAGCCGGTTCCGACTCGCGCGTCAGGCCATCACCGGCTCGCTCGTGCTCTCGCTCCTCGGGGGCGCCGTCGGCCTGGGGCTCGGCTGGCTCGGCGCGCGACTCCTCCTCTCGCTGCAGCCAGTCGGAATGCTTCCCACTGCCGATGTGCAGCTCGACTGGCGGGTACTCGCCTTCGTCCTCGGGATTGCCACGGTGAGTGGAGTGCTATTCGGGCTCGCGCCAGCGCTCTGGGGCGCCGACCGAACGCCCGCCGTGGGACTTCGAACCGGTGGACGCGGCGGAGGCATCGGCAATCGTGGCCGGAAGCTCAGCGATCTGGTGATCGTCGCCGAAGTCGCGCTCGCGATGCTGCTCACGGTGGGCGCGGGACTCCTGACGCGTTCGCTGCTACGGTTGCAGGACGTCGACCCGGGTTTCGACTCCGGCGGCGTGCTCGCCGTCAGTCTCGCGCTTCCCGAAACGGAGTACACGACTCCCCAACGCATTGGTGGGTTCTTCATTCAACTGAAGAACGAGGCGGCGACGCTCCCGGGAGTTCAGTCCGCTGCATTTGCATCTCACTTGCCGTTGACCACGACCTCGTGGAGCAGCGACTTCAGTGTGCTGGGGCAGGGGCCGAGCGGTGGGGGCACGGAGGTGGTACACCGCACCATCTCGCCAGAGTACCTCGCTGTGATGCGCGTGCCATTGTTGTCAGGTCGCGGATTCACAGTCGGTGATGACGGGCAGGCCCCACGAGTTGTGCTCATCAATCAGGCACTCGCCACCAAATTCTTTCCGGGACAGAATCCGATCGGCCTTCGCGTCGCCTTCGATCGAGTCCCCGACTCCACCTCCGTCTGGCGGACCATCGTCGGGGTTGTCGGCAGCGAGCGGCAGGCCGGACTTGATGTCGAGCCTGTCCCGGAAATCCTGGACCCGCAATACCAGAACTCAAGTAGTGCGATGACCCTGCTGCTCCGCTCGAGTGGGGACCCGGCTGCCGTCGCTCCGGCCGTCCGCCAACTCATCAGGCGGCTCGACCCGCAGTTGGCGATCCGTGGGATCCGCTCGCTCGACGAGGTGCGGCACTCGTCATACGCACGCCCTCGTTTCATGACCATCCTCCTCCTCGCCTTCGCAGTAGTGGGCTTGTTGCTCGCGATGGTGGGCGTGTACGGCGTGATGGCGCAACTCGCCCGCCAACGCACCCGCGAGATGAGCATTCGCCTGGCACTGGGGGCCCGCCCCGCATCGGTGCGGTGGCTCGTGGTCAGGCACGGACTCACGCTTGCGGGACTTGGCATCGTCTGCGGCACCGTTCTCGCCCTCATCGGGACGCGCAGCCTGCAGTCGATGCTCTACAACATCACACCGGCCGATCCGGTGACGTTCATCGCGGTGCCGCTTCTGCTCGGATTGATCGCGCTCGCCGCGACCTGGCTGCCGGCGTGGCGCGTGTCGCGCGCCGATCCAGTCGTCGCCCTGAGGGAGGAGTAACCATGAGCGCGTTTTCGGGGCTGCGGCGCCGACTCGGCGCCCTGTTGAACCCTGGTCGCGCCGAGCGCGAACTGGACGCGGAGATTGCGCTCCACATCGAGTTCGAGACGGCGAAGCACGTCGCCGAAGGGGTGCCGGCCGATGAAGCGCGGCGACGCGCGCTGGTGGCATTTGGCGGCGTCGCTCTCACCCGTGAGCGGCATCACGATGGCCGCCGGGTGCGCTGGGTGGTCGACTTGTGGAGTGATCTCCGCTTCGCCGTGCGCGGCTTGCGACGCGAGCCCGCATTCACCCTGTTTGTTGTGGCAGTGTTCGCCCTGGGCATCGGTGCGAATGCCACCATGTTCGGCGTGGTGGATCGGCTACTCCTCCGCGGGCCCGAGCACGTATATGCGCCGGATCGTCTGGTCGAGATGTACTCGCTTCGCCAGAATGCCCGCGGTGAAGAGCGGGCGAGCAACTACTTCGGATATGCTTCGCTGGAAGGCGTTCGTCGTGAGGCGAAGTCCTTCGACGGGCTCGCTGCCTTCGCGGATGTGAGCGTGGTGATCGGCACGGGAACCGAGGTGCAGCCGGCCATTGCGAGCTACGCTACCGCAAACTACTTCCCGCTACTCGGGGTGCAGCCGCTGCGGGGCAGATTCTTCACCAGCGCCGAGGACGCCACCGAAGGTGCCGAGCACGTGGTCGTCGTTGGTGACACGTACTGGCAGTCAGAGTTGGGGGGCACGACGGATGTGCTGAACCGGTCGATCATCATCAACGATGAATCGTATCGCGTTGTCGGCGTGGCACCTCATGGCTTCACCGGTGTGACGCTCGGGCATGCCGATCTCTGGCTGCCGATGAGTCTCCTCGGCGCGCGCACGACCAAGGGCTGGACCACCACCTGGACGGCCCAGTGGCTGCAGATCGTTGGTCGGCTGGCTCCGGGCGTCACGCGCGAGCAGGCAAGTGAGGACGCAACCCGCGCCCACCGTCTCGCCTACACCGGGCCTGGCAAGGCGATCGCGAATGGGCGCATTGCGATGGTGCCGTTGGGCGCCGACGCGCACGGCGAGGCACCCTCCGAGGTCGCGGTCGCCCGCTGGCTCGCCGCTGTGGCCCTCGTCGTACTGCTGATTGCCTGCTCGAATGTCATCAATCTGTTGCTCGCCAGAATCGTCCGGCGACGGCCCGAGGTTGCAATCCGGACTGCTCTGGGCGCCGGCCGTTCGCGCCTTGTCCGGCTCTTCCTGGTCGAAGGGTCGCTGCTTGCGGTACTCGGCGGAATCGCCGCCCTGGGTGTCGCGTCGCTGTCGGCGCAGCTGGTGCGCCAGACCCTCCTTCCCGAGATCTCCTGGCCCGCTTCGCCGCTCAACGGCCGGGTGCTCCTCTTTGACGCCCTGCTTTCGCTCGGCCTCGGCGTGCTGGTCTCGCTTCTCCCAGCCGTGCGTGCAAGCCGCGCCGATCTGGCGAGCGCGATGAAGGGAAAGGGGCGGGCGGGAGGCGAAGGCGGCACCCGAGTCAGGGCATTGCTTACGGTCGCGCAGACGGCGCTCTCGGTTCTCCTGCTGATTGGTGCGGGACTCTTCTTGCGGAGTCTTGCGCGAATTCGCGCGATCGACCTCGGTATTCAACCTGAGCGAGTGGTGGTCATGCCGCTCAACTGGGGCGGGCTGGGGAAGTACCCGATCGGCCCTGCCCGCGACGCGGAAGTGGCGCGGCGTCTCAGTGCGAGCGAGGCGCTCGCGAGCCAGGTGCGACAGATTCCTGGCGTCCAGATGGCGAGCGTCGCCGTCGGGCTCCCATTCGGTGCCGATTTCAAGGTATTCCTCCGCATACCCGGTCGCGACACTCTTACCATCGAGCAGCTGCCGAGTCTGAGCGCGGTATCGCCCGGCTACTTCGAAACGGTGGGGACTCCGATGCTCCGGGGGCGCCCTTTCGGCCCCGGCGACCGCGCCGGGAGCGAACGCGTGGCGATTGTCAGCGCGCTGATGGCGAAGATGCTCTGGCGCGGTGCCGATCCCATCGGCGAGTGCATCGTGATCGGTGCCGATTCGATTCCCTGCGCCCGGGTCGTGGGGATCGCCGCGGACACCCACCGTGATGCGTTGATCGAGTCGCCGTCGATGCACTACTACATCCCGTTGGGGCAGGAGAGCGGCTTCGGTGGCGCGGCATTGCTCGCGCGCGCGAGCGGTGACCCGGCGGGACTGGTACCGCCAGTCCGGAACGCGGTCCTCACGGCGGCACCGGATCTTCGCTTCGCCAAGGCCAGCACCCTGCAACAGATCATCGACCCGCAATCACGATCCTGGCGCCTTGGCGCGACGGTGTTCGGGATGCTGGGCGGACTCGCGCTGCTGGTGGCGTCGATCGGGCTCTACAGCCTTGTGGCCTACTTCGTCTCCGACCGGAAACACGAGATCGGGATCCGGCTCGCACTCGGTGCGCCGCGGGAGCGTATCGTGGGCCTCGTGGTGGGCTCTTCCATCCGCCTCGTGGTGCTCGGTGTCGTGGTCGGCTGCGCCGTCGCCGTGGTAGCTGGCAAGTTCATCGAGCCACTTCTCTACGGTGTCCGGGCACTTGATCCAGTCACGTTCGGCGCAGTGGCGCTGGTGATGCTGGGGGTCGCCGGTTGCGCAGCCCTCCTGCCGGCTTCACGCGCGGCGCGCATCGATCCCCTCGCCGCGCTCCGCGAAGAGTGAGGGCATCGCGGGTCGTCACTGAGAACTCAAGGTCCGCGCCGGATCGAGCCCGGCGGCGCGGCGTGCCGGCAGGTAGCAGGCGATCAGCGCGGTAATCGTCAACAGGGTGGTCGCGCCGGCGAGCGCGATCGGGTCAGTGCTGCCGATGCCGTAGAGCAGTGAGCCGAGCCACCGGGTGGCGAGGAGGCCCAGGAGCAATCCCGAGGCGCCACCGATGGCAGCGATGGCGCCTCCCTCGCGCATCACCAGCCAAATGATGCTCCCGCGCGATGCACCCAGAGCGATCCGGGTTCCGATCTCGCGGGTACGCTGCCGGACTACGTAGGACATCACCCCATAGATCCCGACCGCTGCCAGGGTCAGTGCGGTGACCGCGAATAGCGCGAGCAGCCAGAGCACCAGCCTGAGGTCGCCGATCGATTCGCTGGCCACAGCGTCAAGTGTCTGCGCCTGTTGCAGTACGGTGTTGGCCTCGAGCCGGCGGAGAATTTCCCGAATCGCCGGCATCAGCGTGGCGGGATCGTCGGTGGTGCGCACGAAGAGCGTCGTGTTGCGCGCCGAATTGCGGGCGAACGGCAGGTAGATGTCGGCGCGCGGCGCGTCCCGGAGTCCCGCTCGACGAATGTCACCCACGACACCGACCACCAGGACCGGATCGCCCCCGATCTTTACCGTGCGCCCGACCGGATTGGCTCCGCCGAAATAGCTGCGCTGCACTTCCTGGCTGACGATGACGGTGCCTGGAGCGCCCGGGCGTTCGGTGCCATCAAAGAGTCGCCCGCTGATCAACGGGATGCGGAGCGCGCGGAAGTAGCCATCGGAGGCGACCTGCCAGCCGACTTCGGGTGCCTGCTCACCCGCAGGCACAGGATGTTCGGGAAGTTCGAAGGAGGTGGTCCAGTTGTTTCCCGTCAGCGGCGTCACCGCAGCGGTGCCGACCGACTGCACTCCGGGAATCGCCGCGATCTCGCGGAACGCACTGGCATAGTATTGGGCGCGCGCCGGGACCGAATCGAAGCGGGCCCCGGGGATGGTGATTGGCACGGTGAGCACATGGTCGGTGAGAAATCCCGGGTTGACGCGCACGAGTGACACAAAGCTGCGCACGATCAGCCCCGCGCCCATCAGCAGTACGATGGCAAAGGCCATCTCGAACACCACCAGCGCCGCCGCGGCTCGGCGTGCACCCGTGCCACTGGAAGCTCGCGCCCCGGTCACCAGCGCCCCGGCAGCATCATCGGAGCGGATGGTGAGGGTGGAGACCACCCCGAAGACGACGGCGGCGATCAGCGTGACCCCGAGGGCGAAAGCAAGGACCCAGCCGTCCAGTCTGACGTCCGACAGCCCGGGCGCGGTGAGCGAGGCGGGAATCAGCGCAACGACGACCCGGACGCCCAGCGTTGCGAATGCGAGACCTGCCACGCCAGCGACAGCTGCCAGCACCAGGCTCTCGGCGGCCATCTGCGCGGCGAGCCGTGCCCTGCCCGCACCCAACGCGAGTCGCAGCGACATCTCCCGTCGCCGGCCGAGGGCGCGCACCAGCAACAAGTTCGCGACGTTCGCACACGCGATCAGGAGCACGGCCGCCACCGCGCCCAGGAGGAGGAGCAATGCGGGGCGGAGCGAGCCAACCAGCGACTCGCGCAGGTCCTGGGCGAAATATGTGGAACTGCGATTCGATTGCGGGAATTCGGCGGCCAGCTGGCGTGAAAGCGCGGTTAACGCGGCGGTGGCCGTCGCAGCGGTCTGGCCGGGACGGAGCCGCCCGACGGCAAAAACCCAGTCCGATTTGCGTGCGGTTGGAGCCACCAGCGGGATCGTTTGCGGAACGATGATCTCGCTCTCTGCGGTCGGGGGGAATCGCAACTCGCGCGGAGCGATCCCGACCACCTGGCGATCAATCGATCCCAGGCGGATGCTCTTGCCAATGATGTCGCGATCTCCGCCGAAGCGCTCCTGCCAGAGCTGGTAGCCCAGCATGACCACCGGCGCCGCGCCCTCGCGAGAGTCTTCCGTCGTGAGCAGTCGCCCCGCAACAGGCCGCGCGCCGAGGAGTTCGAGTAGCCCGGGACCGGCCGTCAATCCCTGCACCCGGTACGGCTCGCCCCGCCCGAAGACTGTCGCCTGCGAGTTACCATATGCCGCGAGCTTCGTGAACACCTGCTGTCGCTCCGCCAGATTGACGAAGTCGCCAATGGCGATGAACGACTTCGAAATTCCGGTGTTGATATCGCGATGGTTGAGCACCACGAGTTCGTTCGCGGCCGGGTAGGGCAGCGGACGCAACAGGACTGCCTCGACGACGGCGAAGACGGCGACATTGGCGCCGACGCCGAGCGCGAGGGTCAGGATCGCAGCGACGGTGAAGGCCGGCTCACGGAGCAGGCGACGCACGGCGTGGCGCAGGTGATAGCGGAGCATGGCAGGGCGATCCGGCGAGGGTGGTGGAAAATGAGGCGGCGGGAGGTAGAGCGAGCGGTCAGTCAGGGCGATCCAGATACAATGGGTGTATAGCGCCGAGATGCTCAGCAGTCGCCGAGCCCGAAGGCCCATGCGAGCGGCTGGCGAATGCGCGTCACGGAGTCGACGCAGGTGAGCGATCTCGAGATCGAGCCGGGCAGGCTGATACACCTGCTCGCGAACCGCGTCCGGAAGGCCGTTGCCGCGGAGGTCACGCATCCGAGAGTTCTTCGCGCCGATGCCGGGCTGCCACGGCGTCGTTGAAGGCCCGGGTAGCATTCCACGCGCGTCGACCGCGAGCGGTAATCCGATAGCGTCGCTCCATCACCGACTGGTCGCCGACCTGAAGCGACGCATACCACCCTTCCACGACGCCGTCGCGCTCGAGGCGAGCCATCAGCTGATAGAAGGCGGCCCCTGAACGGCGCACGCCGTACTCCGCAACCGCGTCGCGCACGGCGCGACCCGGCTGGTCCTCGGTGAGGAGGACGCCGAGCACCAGGAACTGCAGGTGCGAGAGCGGAGGGAGTTGCGGATCAGGCATAAGGTGACATTAGGTATGACACGCTGGCGGGCCGAAAGGTTGCGACGGTGTCCCCCTCCGGTCAGCGAATCGTCCTAAGGGTGTCGGTTTCGTTCCAGATCAGCTTCGTCACATTGGGGAGGGCAGATGTCCCGAAAAGTCTTGCCGTGCTTCGCGCTCGCTGCGCTGGTCGCAATCGTTGCAGCCCCACTCACGGCGCAGGGGAATGGCAACGGGAAGGGGTAGGGGAAAGCGCACAAAGAGAAAGTGGTGGTCGTCCGCCCGCAGGAATACCACAAGTTCCGCGACAACGATCGGCAGGTGATCTACTCTTACTACCGTGATCACCATATCACCGTGACGCCGCTCCGGCCTGAGGTGTCCCGACTCGTGGTGGTGGGGCGCCCGCTCCCGCCCGGGATCGCGAAGCGCGCTCTCGCCCGGGATGTCGTGGTGCTGATGCCGCCGCCGGCGCCACGATACAGCTACGCCCTGGTGGGGAACCGGGTAGTGCTGCTCGACGACCGCGGCTGGGTCGCCGACATCCTCGACGGGGTCTTCCATTGAGCTGGTGACCTGACGGAGTCGGGTTTCGGGAGGTAACGTCTGGCAGGTCCAACGTTCCCTCCCACCGCCCCGAGGCTCCATGCGCTTCCCCGTCCGCCTCTCCGTTTCGCTCCTGACCGCGCTTGCCATCGCGACACCCGCGGTCCTCCAGGCCCAGATCGAGGAGGGTCGAGTCCCCCTCCGCACCGCCATGACGGAGCTGGCCACCTTCCGGACCGAGTATGCCGACGACTACAACCGGAAGGATGCAGCGGCCGTCACCGCCCTGTTCGACCCCGAGGCCAGCGTGATGATGGCCGACGGCACGGTGCAGATGGGACGGGTCGCCATCGGCAAGGCCCTCGCGACCGGTGCCGCCAAGTGGCCGCATCTGGTGATCAAGTCTGATTCGATGCGGGTCTTCGGCAATACCGCGGTCGACATGGGGACGGCGACTTATCACCCGGCCAGCGGTCCCACCGTGGTGGAGCGCTACCTGATCGTCCTGCGGCGAGGCATGAAGGACTGGAAGATCATGCGGCTCGCGCTGGTGACGTCGAAGTAGACCACTGTTGATCGCCTGAGAGCGGGGCGCTACTTTCTCCGCAGGTCGCGGGAGTAGCTCAGTTGGTAGAGCATCAGCTTCCCAAGCTGAGGGTCGCGGGTTCGAACCCCGTCTCCCGCTTTTCAGGGATCGTCGCTTCGGGGACGGGGTGAGCGTGTTCCGCTCCACCCCGTCTCCCGCTTTTCAGGGATCGTTGCGTAGGGGACGGGGTGAGCGTGTTCCGCTCCACCCCGTCTCCCGCTT
>JAZKBR010000008.1 GCA_040388535.1 Gemmatimonadota bacterium
GATGACAGATGACAGATGACAGATGACAGATGACAGATGACAGATGACAGATGACGAGTCATTGATGGTCATCCAGGGATAGCGATCGCCGATCGATCATCTGTCATCTGTCATCCGTCATCAAATGCACTGATCCACAACTTGTTTGGAGCGTCCATGAAGATCGCCGTCTGCTTACGCCGCGTCCCCGATACGACGAGCAAGATCGTCATCGGCGCCGGTGGGAAGGCCATAGATGAAGCGGGGTTGAAGTTTGTCCCGAATCCGTACGACGAATACGCGCTCGAGGCCGCGATCGCGTTGAAGGACGCCGCCGGTGCGGGGGAGACCGTCGTGGTCGCTTTCGGGCCGGACAATGTCCAGGAGACGCTGCGCACCGCCCTGGCAATGGGCATCGACCGTGCAGTGCACCTGCAGGGCGCCCCATCGGCCGACGGGCTCTCGAATGCCCGCGTCCTGGCTGATCATCTGAAGGATGGCAGCTACGACCTCGTCCTCTTCGGCAAGCTCGCCGTGGATGACTATGGTCAGCAGACCGGCGCGATGGTCGCCGAGCTCCTCGGCCTGCCGTGTGCCACTGCCATCACTGCGCTGGAGGTGGCCGATGGTCGTGCCACCGTTGCTCGCGAAGTCGAGGGCGGAGTCGAGCACGCGGGCTGCTCGCTTCCCGCGGTCTTCACCTGCGACAAGGGACTCAACACACCGCGCCTGCCGTCGCTCAAGGGAATCATGGCGGCCAAGAAGAAGCCGCTGGACATCGTCCCGGTGACGGCGCCTGCGGGCAAGGTGGAGATCGTCTCTCTCGCACTGCCGGCCGAACGCGCGGCAGGACGCATTGTTGGTGAGGGTGCGGCCGCGGTGCCTGCCCTGATCCAGTTGCTCACGACCGAAGCGAAGGTGCTCTGATGACGGCGATTCTTGCGATTCTCGAGCAGCGGAACGGCGCCCTCCGGAAGGGAAGCGTCGAACTCCTCGCGGCCGCGCGCCGCCTCGCCGATCAGGCCGGGACCACCGTCGATGCGCTGGTGTGCGGTGCGGGTGATGTCGCCGGCCTCGATGCGCTCGGTGCCGCAGGCGCCGACCGCGTGCTGGTTGCGACCGCGGCGGATTTCTCGGTGTACTGCCCCGACGGCATCGTGGCCACGGTGGCCGCCGTTGCGCCGCAGTATCGCGCGGTGCTCGTCTCGGCGACAGCGACCGGGAAAGACCTCGCGCCCCGCCTCGCCGCGCGACTCGGTGGCTGCTGCGGGATGGATGTCACGGCGGTGGATATCGACGGCGCCAACATTCGTGCGGTCCGACCCGTCTACGCCGGCAAGGCAATCCAGACCGTGATGTTGAGCGGGACCGTGGTGCTCGCGGTGCGGCCTGGTGCATACGCCGGCGTCAGCGCAGCGAAGGCCGGAACTCGTGAGCCCGCCAACGTACCGACCTATTTCAAGCGGCTCACCGTGACCGGTATCCGTGCGCCCGAGAAGGCCAGCATCGATGTCGCCGAGGCACGGGTGATCATCGCCGGTGGCCGCGGGCTTGGCGATCCGAAGCATTTCGCGTTGCTCGAGGAACTCGCCGAGGCGTTTGGTGGCGAGGCGGCCGTCGGTGCGTCGCGTGCCGTCGTGGATGCCGGGTGGATCGAGCACGGGGCGCAGGTTGGCCAGACCGGCAAGACCGTCGCACCCGAGCTCTATATCGCGGTCGGCGTCTCCGGCGCGATTCAGCATCTCGCCGGGATGCGCACGAGCAAGGTCATCGTCGCCGTAAACCGCGACAAGGACGCACCGATCTTCAAGGTGGCCGACTACGGAATCGTGGGCGACCTCTTCGAGGTGATGCCGGCGCTCACGGCAGCAGTGCGAGCGGCGAAGGCGCACTAGCGCCGATGCAACGCCCACTGGTCGTTGGCACCGGTGTGGCCGGACTCTGGTCGGCGTGGCGCCTCGCGTCCGAGGGCCACCACGTCCTGCTGGTCAGCAAGGAAACCCTCGCCGACTCCAACACGGCGTGGGCACAGGGGGGGATCGCCGTGGCAATGGATGCCGGCGATTCCCCCGCGTTGCATGCCGCCGATACCATCGCCGCGTCTGATGGCCTGGCCGATCCAGAGGCCGTCGACGTCCTCACGACCGAAGGCCCCGCGCGCGTACGCGAGTTGCTCGAGCTCGGGGCCGAATTCGATCGTGGCCCCGATGGCACCCTCCGCTTCGGTCTCGAGGCGGCACACTCGCGTGCCCGCATCATTCACGCGGAGGGCGACCGCACCGGCGCCGCACTGGTATCCGCACTGAGCCGCGTGGTGCGACGCGATCCGCGCATCGAATTGCGCGAGCGCACCCGGGTCCGCCGCCTGGTGCTGCGCGATGGCAGGGTGGTCGGCGCGATTCTCGTCGGCGAGGATGGCGAGGGGACGGCGGTCACTGCGCCCGCCGTGATCCTCGCGACCGGCGGCGTCGGACAGCTCTTCGAAGTCACCACCAATCCGCCGGTGGCGACGGGTGATGGCTGGTCGCTCGCCCACGCGGTTGGCGCCCGGTTGCAGCACATCGAATTCCTGCAGTTCCATCCCACCGCGCTGCACGTCGCGGGAGTGAATCCTGCGCCACTCCTGACTGAGGCGTTGCGTGGCGCGGGGGCGTGGCTGGTCGATGGCGCTGGGCGCCGCTTCGCCTTCGATGCCGATCCGCGAGGCGAGCTTGCGCCGCGTGACATCGTGGCCCGCGCGGTCGCGGGACGAGCGCTGCGTGGCGATGCGTTCCTCGATGCTCGCCACGTCGATGACGTCGAGGCGCGCTTTCCGGGGGTCGCGGCGCTGGTGGCGCAACACCACCTTTCCCTCGCGCACGATCTGCTGCCGATTGCCCCCGCAATGCACTATGCCATGGGTGGCATTCAGACCGATCTCGATGGCCAGAGTTCGGTGCCAGGGCTGTGGGCCGCAGGCGAATGCGCCCAGACCGGGGTGCACGGCGCCAATCGGCTCGCGTCCAATTCACTGCTCGAAGGTCTGGTCTTTGCCGATCGTGCCGGGCGACAGGTGGGAGAAAGCATCACCGCGTCACCTCACGCACCGGTTGGTTTCTCTCCCGCGCCGGACGATCACGACACCGGAGCCGACCGCGGACCCGACGCCCAGGCGCTGCTGGTGAAGATGCGCTCGGTGATGACGCACGACGTCGGATTGCTGCGTACTGAACCCGGGCTGGCCGAGGCCGAACTCGCGCTCGCCGCATTGCTGGCCGCCGTGCCCGAAGGCGCCTGGCACACGGCCGACATGATCCGCCTCGCGGCGCTCATCGCCCGGACCGCTCGTGGTCGGCGCGAATCGCGCGGCGGACATCGACGGACCGATTTTCCGAAACCGCGCCCCGAATAGCGACTTACTCGCGCAAGACTTCGACCGGATTGGTCCGGGTGGCCCGATGCGCCGGCGCCCAGGATGCCAGGATCGCGATCAGGAGGAGGATCGTCGCCACACCGGCAAACGAGAGTGGATCGAAGGTCGGTATCCCGAACACCAGCCCGCGCATCAGCCGGGTGAGCACGAAGGCGGCCGGCAAGCCGATACCCACACCGAGCAGCGCGTAGCGCAGTCCTTCACGAACCACCAGGCGGCGAATGGAATCGATGCTGCCCCCTAACGCGAGCCGGATGCCGATCTCCTTCCGGCGCTGGCGCACGCCGTACGCCACGACGCCATAGATCCCGACCCCGCTCAGCAGCAGTCCCAGCGTCGCAAAGACGCCCATCAGCGCCAGGACCATCCGCGGTCGCTGCAGGGACGCCGCGTACACATCGTCCATCGTGCGAATGTCGGAGATGGGAATGTCCCGGTTGATCTCGGCGATTCGCTGACGAATTGCCGGCGCAACGACGACCGGACTCACCGACGTGCGGACGATCAGCGCAGAGGCCCCGACCGGGCGCTGCCACATCGTGGCGTAGACCTCGGGAGTCGGCTGGACGTTCAGCGAGTCGTGGCGCACGTTGCCCACGACAGCGACGATGGTCGCAATCTGATCGCGGGTTGCGTTGCCGGCGGCGACCCGCTTCCCGATCGGACTCTCACCCGGGAAGAGTCGCTCGGCGAACGCCGCATTCACCGCAATGACGCGCGGGGCGTTGGCGCCGTCGGCATCGCTGAAGGGCCGTCCGGCGATCAGGGGAATCCCGGCCACCCGGAAATATTCTGGCGACACTGATTGCCAGCCTGCGCGGGGAAGCGGGCTTCCGGCAGGCAGGTCGCGTCCTTCCACGCGAATATCGGCCATCCAGTTCCGGCCGCTCATCGGAAGGTGCAACACGGTGGCCGCCGCGGTCACGCCCGGCACGTTGGCGACCTGCTGCAGGATGGTGCGCCACAGCGTCGCACGGCCGCTGTCGGGCAGGTTGGGTGGCAACAGTTGCATGGTCAGCAGATGTTCGGAGCGGAGCCCGCGATCCACTTGCCGCAGCGACAACATCGTGCGGATCATCAGCGCGGCGCCGATGGTCAGCACAAGTGCTAGAGCGATTTCACACGCCACGAGCACTCCGCGCGCCTGCCGCCCGCCATGGGCGATGGAGCGGCCCTTCCGGAGCGAACTGCCGAGCGCATGAGACCGGGTCTGCCGGACGGCAGCCACGGTGCAGACGACACCCACGGCCGCGACGAGGAGGGCGACGGTACCCAGGACCCAGCCGTCGATAGCGATCTCCGATTGACGCGGCAGGGAAGGCGGCAGGATCAGCCGCAGCAGCGACAGCCCGGCGCTGGCGAGCGCGAGTCCTGCGAGCCCGCCTGCGGCACTCAGCAGCAGCGCCTCCATCATCAGCAGGCCGGCCACCTGCCGAGTCGTCGCGCCGAGCGAGGCCCGGACGGCCATCTCCTGATTGCGCTCGAGGGTGCGGACGATCAGCAGATTGGCGACGTTGATCACAGCGAGCAGGAGCAATGAGCCGACGGCGCCGAGGAGGACGACAAGGGTGAGCCGGGCATCACCCACGAGGCTCTCCTGGAGTGATGACACCGCCGCGTCACGTGCCCAGGTGTTGTTGCGCTTGAAGTCCTGTTGCATCTGCCTGGCGAGGCCCCCAAGCTCGGCGCTCGCGCTCGCCGGGGTGACGCCATCGCGCAATCGTCCGAGGCCCAGCGTCGTTGAGTACTCCCACGACATCGCGTTCGGGTCCATGGTCATTGGCACCCAGAGATCGGTCCCGCTGTCGATCAAACCGAAACTGCCAGGCATGATCGCAACGACGCTGTACCGGGTGCCGTCGAGTTGAATTCCGCGTCCGATGATCGCCGGATCGCCACCAAATGCTTCGCGCCACAGCCGCTCGGTGAGCACGGCACGCTGCTCAGCGCCGACTGCCTCAGCATCGAGGCCGAAGGTCCTCCCCAGAAGCGGCGGCACGCCAAGCATCGGGAAGAAATTGCCTGACACCTTCGCGGCGTTGAGCAGACGCGGCGTCTCGATGCCGGTGAGCGGCATCAGCCAGCCGGGGGAGAAGCTGGCGACTTCCCGATAACTCTGTGACCGCACCCGAAGCGCTTCAACTTCACGATTGGCAAGCGTGTGACCAGGCCAGATCGCGACCAATCGCCCGGGATCGGCGTAGGGAAGGGGTCGGAGCAGCAGCGCATTGAAGACGGCGAGCACGGTCGCACTCGCCCCGAGGCCCAGCGCGAGACTCAGGACGGCGGTGAAGGTGAACGAGGGCCGCCGACGCAACGAACGCGCGGCGAATCGAAGGTTCTTCCATCCCTGCTCGAGCATCGGGATCGCGGCGCTGCTCCGGGCGTCCTCCTTGAGCAACGCGAAGTTCCCGAAGCCCCGTCGCGCGGCTGCATCGGCATCGTCGGGCGACATGCCACGCGCCCGGTTCCGATCCGCTTCTCGCGCCAGATGACCCTGGAGTTCTTCCTCCAGCTCCTGGTCGAAACGGCGGGGCCGCAAGAGGGCACGCAGGCGATACAAGAGGCGTGACATCGTAGCGTCCTCAGTCCGAGTGAAGGATATGTTCGAGGGCGGTGCTGAAGCGTTCCCACGCGGCCCGTTCTACCGCGAGCTGCCGATGACCGGCGCGGGTAAGCTGGTAGAAGCGTGCTCGTCGGTTGTTTTCCGAAGGGCCCCACTCCGCGGTGACCCAGCCTTGGCTCTCCAGTCGCCGGAGCGCCGGATACACGGAGCCGTAGTTCACATCCAGGGCCCCGCGAGAGGTCGCCTGAATCGCCTGGGTGACGTCCCAGCCGTTGGCGGGACCGGCCCGCAGCAATCTCAGGATGATCAGGTCGAGCGTCCCTTGCAACAGATCAGTCTTCGGGGTTGGCATCGCCACTCCAGGCTCTGGCGTTCCCTGTAATATCCAATAGGAAGAATGTACGCGGGCTCAATAGCTTTTGTGTCAGCCCGGGGCGATCGTAGCCCCCCGGACCCCGAAGGCGACCTTTCAGGAGAGAACATCGTGAGGCTCCAGCTGCCCGTCGTCGATCCACCGCTGGTCGACGCCGACGAGATTGCCACTTTGCAGACCGAGATTCGTACCCTGGCCGCGGTGCATCGCGCCGTGATTCTGGCGCACAACTATCAGCGCCCCGAAGTGCAGGATGTCGCCGACTTCGTGGGAGACTCGCTCGGGCTGTCGCGCAAGGCCGCTGCGGCCGAGGGCGACGTCATTGTCTTCTGCGGCGTGCATTTCATGGCCGAGACGGCAAAGATCCTTGCGCCGACGAAACGGGTGCTCCTCCCCAATCTCGCGGCAGGCTGTTCGCTCGCTGACACCATCACCGCAGACGAGGTGCGCGGCTGGCGCAAGCAGTTCCCCGACTATATCGCGGTGGGGTACGTCAATACCACGGCCGAGGTGAAGGCCGAACTCGACTACTGCTGCACCAGCGGCAACGTGCTCGACGTGATCGACGCGATCCCCGAGGATCGGGGCATCCTTTTCCTTCCCGACATGTTCCTCGGCGCGCACGTCCGCCGGATGCGGCCGAACCGCCGGGTCGAGGTCTGGATGGGGGAGTGCCACGTACACGCGGGGATCGACGTCGACACCCTGCAAGCCACGCGCGCGGCGCATCCTGGAGCGGAAGTGCTGGTGCACCCCGAATGCGGCTGCGCGTCACGACTGCTCTACCGAATGGCCGATGGCGACCTGGCGAGCGACGGCATTCACATCGCATCGACGGAAGGGATGATCAACCTGACCCGGAAACTCGAAGCCGATACCTTCATCGTCGCGACCGAGACCGGCATCATTCACCGGATGCAGCAGGCCGCGCCCACCAAGCGTTTCGTCGCCGCCGACGAGCGGGCGGTCTGCGCTTACATGAAGACGATCACGCTTCGTGACGTGCGAGATGCGTTGTTGCTGGGGCAGTTCGAGATCGAGGTGCCCGAGGCGATCCGCGAGCGGGCCCGCGGCGCGATCGATCGCATGGTCGAACTGGGCGCCTGAATGCTCACTCCAGACCTGATTGCGGCCGACGCGTTACGCGTGGCGCGCGTGGCCCTTGCCGAAGATGGCGATCGTGACATTACCTCCGAGGTGACCGTCGCGGCGGAGCAGACCGGACACGCCGAAATCGAAGCAAGAGAGAGCTGCATCCTTGCCGGTCGCGTCTATGCCGATGCCGTCGCCGCGATGTGTGGCCTTCCCGCCCCCGGCTGGCTCTTCACCGACGGCGCCGACGTGGCGGCCGGGCGCGTGATCGGGACAATCGACGGCGGTCTCCGGGGTATCCTGCGGGCCGAGCGATCGGTGCTCAACCTGCTGCAGCGTGCAACCGGCATCGCCACGATGACGCGCCGGTACGTCGAGGCGGTGGCCGGCACCGGTTGCCGGGTACTGCACACCCGCAAGACGACGCCCGGTCTGCGCATCTTCGAGGTCCACGCCGTGCTGCTGGGCGGCGGCGCACTCCACCGGCTCGATCTCGCCAGCACCCTGATGGTGAAGGACAACCACTGGCAGTCACTCGCGCGCAATGGCTGCCGCCTCGCCGATGCCCTGGCCGAAGCGAGGAGTCGGGGTGTCGTGTCGCTCCAGGTCGAAGTGGAATCCCTCGCGCAGCTCGACGAGGCCTGCGCCGCCGGTGCGACCCGCCTCCTCATCGATAACCAGACCCCCGCGACGGTCGCGGAGTGGGCCGATCGCGCGCGCGCCCACGCGCCCGGCATCGAAATCGAAGCGACCGGCGGCATCACGCTCACCACCATCCGGAGCTTCGCCGAGGCTGGGGCGAATTTCGTGAGCACGGGGGCGTTGACGCATTCGGTGAGGAGCATCGACCTTGGCGTGGAAGTGCGATGATGGATGATTGATGACGGATGACGGATGATGGGTGATGGGGGATTGAGAATCCTCCGCAAGCAAAGGTTCCGCCTTTATCCCAGCGTTCCTCGCCTATATTTGAGGTCAACCTATCCCGGAGACCCGTTCGTGGGCCTCGTCCTTCCCGTCCGCCATCAGCCGCCCCTCCCGACCACCCTGATCCGTGCCGACCAGCCCAGCGCCGAGGCGATCGAGCTGGACGTGCTCATCGTGGGCGCCGGACCGGCCGGGCTGGCCTGCGCCATCCAACTCGCGCGGACCGCCCCGGATCTCGCGATCGGGGTGCTTGAGAAGGCCGGGGCCCTGGGCGAGCACTCCCTTTCCGGCGCGGTGATCAACCCGGTGGCCTTGCGCGCGCTCTTCCCGGGAATGAAGGACGAGGAGTTCCCCTTCCGTCAGTCGGTGAGCGGTGAGGCGGTCTACTTCCTCACCGAATCGAAGTCGATCCGGATTCCGACGCCGCCGACGATGAAGAACCACGGCAACTACGTGGCGTCGCTCTCGGAAGTGGTCCGCTGGATGGGCGAGCAGGCCGAGGCCCTTGGCGTGAACCTCTTCCCGGGCTTCCCGGCAGAGTGCCTGCTGGTCGACGGCGACAAGGTGATTGGCGTGCGCACGGTGCCGGGTGGCCTCGATCGCGATTCGCAGCCGACCGATGTTTTCCAGGAACCGACCGACCTAACCGCGAAGGTGGTGGTGCTTGCCGAAGGAACCCGCGGGCCGCTTGCCGAAGCGTGGCGTGCGTGGCAGGGTGTCACCAGCGAGAATCCGCAGATCTTCGCACTGGGCGTGAAAGAAGTCTGGGAGGTCACCAAGCCGCTCGATCGCGTGATTCACACGATGGGATGGCCGCTGCCGACTGATGCCTTCGGTGGCTCGTGGTGCTACCCGATGGGACCGAACCAGGTCTCGATCGGCCTCGTCGTCGGTCTCGACTATCACAACGCATCGCTCGATGTGCACGAGTCGCTGCAGCGGATGAAGCTGCACCCGCTCTTCCGAGAAATCCTCACCGGCGGAACGATGCTCGAGTGGGGCGCCAAGACGATTCCCGAGGGCGGCTTCTACGCCATCCCGAATCGGCTCAGCGGCAACGGGCTCGTGACCATTGGTGATACTGCCGGATTCGTCGACGTCCCGTCGCTCAAGGGCGTACACTACGCGATGGAATCGGGGATGCTTGCGGCGGCCGCGATTGCCGGTGCCTTGCAGGCGCATGGCGAGGCGACCGCCGCGATGCTCGCGAGCTATGATCAGGCGGTGCGGCAGTCACGGATTGTGAGTGATATGCACAAGACGCGGAACATGCGCCTGGCGTTCAAGGACGGTTTCGTGACAGGCGGCATCAAGGCCGGCCTGATGAGCCTGACCGGTGGTGCGTTTCCCGGTGGTCGGATCACCATGGCGCGCGACGCCGACACCCCGCGCGAAATTCACGCGGCAACACCATTCGTGCCCGACAACGTCCTCACCTTCAGCAAGGTGGACGCGGTGTTCAAGTCGGGCAATGCAACGCGCGATGATCTGCCGTCGCACCTTGTGGTGGGTCGCGATATTCCTGGCGACGTGGCCGACTTCTATGCCCACCTCTGTCCTGCCGGGGTGTACGAACGGATCGGCGATGAGCTGCGCGTGAACCCGCCCAATTGCGTCGACTGCAAGGCGACCGATGTGCTCGGCCCCCGCTGGACTCCTCGCGAGGGCGGCAGCGGGCCCAAGTACCGGTTGATGTGAGTCCGCCGACCGCGCGGGACTCCCGGGCAGCTCGACTCTGGCGCTGGCTGATCGCCGCGCCCGACGAAGCGCTGGCCGATGCCTCGCGCGACGGCGAACTGGTGGTGGCCCGGGTTCGGACCTGGCTCACCCTGCTGATCACGCTGAGTCCGCTGATTTCGCTGATCCTCGAGCCCACGCAATCGCAGCACTACGTCGGGCTCGCGGTGGCGCTGACCGCGGTGCTGATGGCGATCCTGCTCGAGCGCGCGCTGCAGACCGGCGGCTACAAGAGCGAAATCTCCTTCCTTTCCGCAGTACTCGATGTGTCGCTGGTGTCGTTCGGCCTCTTCGCCTTCTGGCTGATCGAAATGCCCCTCGTGACGACCAATTCCCGCGTCGTCTTCGAGGTGTATTTCATCGCGATCGGCGCCTCGGCACTACGCTACGACACCCGGGTCACCGTCGTGGCCGGTGTCGCGGCGGTCATCGAATACGGGCTCCTCTCGGAGCTCACCTGGTACCTGCACACGCCTGAGGAGATGCGCCGCGGTGTCGAGGAGTATGGCGTCTTCTCGGCGTCGACGCAGGTCTCGCGACTGATCATGCTGGTGGCCATGACGGCGGTGGCGCTGTCGATCGTCGGTCGCTCGCAACGGCTCCGCCGCCAGAGTACCAGCGATCGTCTCACTGGCCTCTTCAACCGACCCTACGCCGAAGACTTCCTCGAAAACGAAGTGCTGCAGACTGCGCGCACCAAGACCACGATGGTGGTCGCGATGCTCGATGTCGATCACTTCAAGAACTTCAACGACACCTTCGGCCACGCGGCGGGCGATGCAGCGCTCAAGGAACTTGCGCGCGTGCTGAAGGCCGCACTTCGGCGTACGGACGTGGTAGCGCGGTATGGCGGCGAGGAGATCCTGCTGGTGATGCCAGGGACGGACATTGTACGCGGCATGGAGAAGCTCGACGAGGTCCGGGTGCAGATCGGCCTGACCGACATTGCACTGCCGCGAGGCGGCACGTCGCGTATCACGGTGTCGATTGGTGTCGCCGGCTTCGGCGTCGATGGTCGTGACGTCGATACCCTGCTCGATATCGCCGACCGCCGACTCTACCAGGCGAAGGACGCCGGGCGCAATCGCGTCGTCGGCCCCGACGCGCTACCCCAGCAGGCCTGAGCTCACCGCGAGTTCGGCATTCTGCACCGCGGCGCCTGCCGCACCTCGCACCAGATTGTGTCCCAGCGCCACCAGTCGCAGATGATGCAGCGGGCACGGCCGCACCCGACCCACCGTCACCGTCATCCCGTTGCCGCGATTGAGGTCGAGTCGCGACTGCGGCCGATCCGCTCGGCGATCCACCTCGATCGGCAGCGCCGGTGAACTGGGCAGGGCCGCCACGGTCGCATCGCCGCGGAAGCCCTCGAGTACGGCGATCGCCTCTTCAATGCTCGGCTCACGCTCGAAGCCGAGCGATGCGCTCACCATATGACCATCAACGACCGGCACGCGATGCACCATCGCGCTGACGTTGATCGCGGCGTGATGAATCTCCTCGTTGTGCAGCCGTCCGAGGATCTTGGCGGTCTCAGCCTCGATCTTCTCTTCCTCGCCACCGATGTAGGGAATCACATTGCCGAGCAGGTCGAGTGATGGAACTCCTGGGTAGCCGGCGCCGCTGGCCGCCTGTAGCGTTGCCACGGCAGCAACCCGGAGCAGGAAGGCGTGGTGCAGCGGCGCGATAGCCGTCACCAGTGCCGCCGTTGAGCAGTTGGGATTCACGATAATGGCGCCGGTCCAGCCTCGTTCGCGACGCTGCCGCGGAATGAGCCCCAGATGCGCCGCATTCACTTCCGGAATGAGGAGCGGCACATCGGGCTCCATCCGGAACGCGGAGGCGTTGCTGACCACCACGGCGCCTGCGCGCGCGAAGGCGGGCTCGACCTCGCGGGCGATCGCGGCATCGAGCGCCGAAAAAGCGATCTTGGCGCCGTGACCGGGCTCGCAGGCCGTGAGCCTGATGTTTGCCACCGACTCGGGCAGCGGCGTCGACTCGCGCCAGCGGACCTCATCGCCGAAGCGCTTGCCGACGCGTTCGGCCGAGGCGGCGAGCTGGACGATCTCGAACCAGGGGTGCTCGGCGAGGAGGGTGATAAACTTCTGGCCGACGGTGCCGGTGGCACCGAGAATGGCGACAGGAATCTTGGTCATTCGGGAAGGTAACTGGCCGTGCCGCTCTGCCGCATCGAGAGCCAGATGGCGCCGCTGAGCACGCCCACGATGACCCCGAGCGAAATCAGGATCGGGATATGTACCCACGCCGAAATCACCATCTTGACGCCCACGAAGACCAGGATGACGGCAACGCCCGGCTTCAGGTAGACGAAGGTTTCCATCGCGTGGGCGAGCAGGAAGAAGAGGGCGCGGAGGCCGAGGATCGCGAAGATGTTCGACGAGTAGACGATGAACGGATCGCGGGTGATCGCGAAGATGGCCGGAATCGAGTCAATGGCGAAGACAAGATCGGCCCATTCCACCACCAGCAGGACGAGCAGGAGCGGCGTGGCAAGCCAGCCGTTTCGGGTGCGCGCGATGAATTTGTCATCGCGATACGCCTTCGAGACCGGCAGGAACTTGCGGACAATCCGGACCACCGGATTGCGCTCGAGGTCCATCGTGTCTTCGGCCTTCGCGAGGTACATCCGGATCCCGGTAAAGACCAGGATGCCGCCAAAGAGATAGATGATCCAGCTGAAGCGCTGCAGCAGCAGGGCGCCGAGGCCGATCATGATGGCCCGCATGACGATTGCGCCGAGGATGCCCCACTTGAGCACCTTGGGCTGGAGCTTCGCGGGCACATCGAAATACTGGAAGACGAGGATGAAAACAAAGAGGTTGTCGACCGAAAGCGACAGCTCGATCACGTAACCGGTGAGGAATTCGAGGCCGTGGCGCGAGCCTTCACTCCACCAGAGAAAGCCGCAGAAGAGCAGGGCGAGGAGCACGAGGGAGCCGCTCCAGCGCGCGGCCTCCCCCGGGGTGAGCACGTGCGACTTGCGATTCAGGACGCCGAGATCGAGCACCAGCAGGACGAGAATGACTCCGCTGAAGCCGAGCCAGACTGTGGGCGAGTGCACGCTGCCGAGCACTTACCGTCCTCCGTCCATCGCGAGCAGGGCGCGGACGCGCTCTTCGGTCGGCGGATGGGTCGAGAAGAGCTTGGAGATCCCACCGACGCCGGCGAGCGGGTTGACCTGGGCGAGCGGCGCCAGTGAGGGCGACACATCCATCGGGATCTGCTGCGCGATGGCGTCGAGCCGGGTGAGCGCCTGCGCCAGCGGCTTCGCCCGGCCGGCGATCTCGGCGCCAACGCGGTCGGCCTCGAACTCGCGCTGGCGCGAGATCGCGAGTTGCATGATCGTCGCGAGAATGGGTGAGAGCACCAGCAGGATCATCCCGCCCCAGCCGCCGCCTTCCTCGTCGTCCCGCCCGCGTCCGAACATCAGCAGGTAGGGCACTACCGACAGCATCGCGGCGATCCCTGCTGCGACGGTGCCGATGAGCATGTCACTGTTCTTGATGTGCGCGAGTTCGTGCGCAAGCACGCCCTCGAGTTCGTCGGGCGGCAGCAGGCGCAGGGCGCCCTCAGTGACGGCAACAATGGCGTGGTGCGCGTTGCGTCCGGTCGCGAAGGCATTCGGCTGCTGATTGGGAACAATCGCGAGGCGCGGCATCGGCAGGCCGGCGCGCGTGCGCAGCCGATCGACCATCGCGAAGAGATCGGGTGCCTCTACCGCGGTCACCAGCTTCGCCCCGTATCCCTTGAGCACCATCTTGTCGGAGAACCAGTACGAGCTGAAGGTCATGATCAGGCCGAGGCCGCCGCCGATGACGAGCCCGCCGGCACCACCGAGCAGTTGCCCGACGACGAGGCAGAGGGAGAGCAGTCCGGCGAGCAGGACGAAGGTCTTGATGTTGTTCACGATGCGATTCCTCCAAAAACAGCGAAGGCGAGACTTCGTCGCCCCCGGCAGTCCGGGTTGCAACGAAGGTCTCGCCTGAAAAACCCACCCGGGTTCCTCGATGGCACCGTGCACGCGAGAGGCGTACAGTGTTGACGATGCCGCCGGCCGCTTGGTGCGGCTTGGCTACTCCCCTTCTTACCGGATAAAGCTAATCGGGTGATGGGTGATGGGTGATGGGGAAGGGGGAAGGGGGAAGGGGGAAGGGGGAGCGGGGAGGAGGGGAGTGCTAGCGCGGTTTGGGGTTCGGCGGGAGCTTGGACCAGTCAATGTCGCCCGGGACGCCGGACCAGACTTTCAGGGGGCCGACGAGCAGCTGCGAGCCCACGGTCTGGCCTTCGATGGAGACTGCGACCGAATCACGTGGCGCAACGGCGGTCTCGCTCCGACCCACCGGAATGCCATTGATCGCCATGCCGCAGGTTCCATCGGGGAAGATCTGGACCCGCACGTCATACCAGTCGCCGGATCGCAACGTGTTGCCAACCACCACGACACCCGCGGGTGAAATCGCCTGGGTGCGCGCTTCCCACCCCTCACCGCTCGGGTAGGCGAAGGTGCAACTGCCTTTGCCCGTCAGCCCGCCGCGAGAAGCCCCCGTTACCGCCGAGAGGCCGACACGAATCACCTGCCACTTGGATTGGGTGATCGGGGTGGTCAGTCGGACATCGAGCGCCACTCCGGGCCGCGGATCAAATCGTCGCGACGAAGCGCCCGAGCTAGAGTAGACCCCATCACCGTTGACGAGAAATGCCGCGGGACGACCCGGGGCGCTCGGAACCGTGACGGGTGTTGGGTCGCCATATAAATGCCATCGGGCCGCCCAGTCACCCGACCATTCCTCGGTATAGACCACTGTCGGCGCGAGCTCGACGATGATCAGGTGCACCTCCCCCGCCCGCCAGCCCCCAGCGGATCCGTGGATGGTCACCGCCCCGGTGCGCAGAGGATGGACCATCCCGTTTGAATCCACTTGCGCCACAGTGGTGTCTTCCGATCGCCACGACACGACTGCGGGCGGAATCGCCACCGCGGCTCCCGCCTGGTCTTCACCGCGGAGTTCGAGCTGATAATTCGAGCCGACATTGACCGTATCGCCCTGATGGCGGACACGCACCTGAGCGAGCCAATGCGTGCGCCACGGCCCCTGCCAATAGGTGGCCATTTCTCCAGTCGAGTTGGTGGGCAAGGCGATCTCGGTGGTCTTCGCGACTCCGGTGATGGAGCTGATCGCGACTCGAGAGGGGCCGGGATTTGTGCCATTCGTCAAGGGCCACGCGAGCCAACTCCCGTCGGGCGAGAGCGTGGCATTGCACTGTCCCTGTGGCAGTGGATGATCGATGATTCCGGAGTCGAGATTGAGCGCCGGGAGTTGGCACCGAGTCCCCGACCCCGCGGCCACGACAACCGTCGCCGCATCCAGCCAGCCGAGCACGGCACCGATGGCGCGGTCACTCACGCTCCGGCACACCCCGCGTCGCCCGTCGACGCCGATCCAGCAGACCGAGTCTCCGGCGGCCAGGGCGGAGCGTTTGACGTAGGCGATGCGAGAGCCGTCAGGCGACCAGCTCGGGGTGACCTCATCGGCTGCGTCGGCAGTGAGGCGGCGGACGTGATTGCTCGTGAGGTCGACGATGCTCAAGTCGAAGTTGGCGCTGGGGCCGGTGGTCCAGCGATTCGACTGGAAGACCACGAAGCGTCCGTCTGGCGACCAGGCAGAGAGTGCGTCGTCTCCGGGCGCTGAGGCGATCACGCGTTCCGTCGCTCCGGACTGCAACACCAGCTCGGTCGGGCCGTTTGAGTCTGACCGCGTGCGCGCGAAGATCCATCGCTCGCCTGAGGGGTCTCCGATCGGGCCGTTACTGAGTGACTCGGCCGGGGTGCTCCCCCACGGCGCGAGTTCCTTGTCCGAGCGCGACGAAATCGTGAAGCCGGCGGGCGTGCCCCAGCCGTCGTGACGCAGGGCGAGGCGGTGATCGACCGGCCGACCCGAGGCTGCCACGCCATAGACGCCCAGTGTTGCGTCGGGTATCGGGGTGCGCTCGAACACGGTGAATGCGGCGAGCGCCACCGCCGCGCCGGCGACCGCCCAGATCGGCGCGAGCCGTCGTGCCGACCATGGGCGTCGGCGCAGATCGCCGGGGAGATTGCGAGTGAGCGCCCGGATCGCGGACGACGGCACTTCGGGGGGGAAGACTTCCGTCAAGAGGCGGGGCGCTGAATCAGTAGCTCTGCCTGCGCGACGATATCGCAGCCACCGCAATGCGACTTCGTGTTGCAACGCGTGGTCACCCGATTCGATCGCGTGCTTGGCGACCTGGAGGAGCAGCGCCGGCTGGTCGCCGCGTTGCAGCACAAGGCGCCCGGCATCGCGATGTGCCGCGCGGAGGGCCGCGTGATCGGCCGTGTTCTCGATAGCCTCACCGATCGCGTCGTGGGCGATCTTCCAGCCGCAGGCACTTGAGGAGAGGAAGCCCAGCCGTTCGAGTTCCGGCAACATGGCGTGCGACGCATCAGGGTCGATGGTGGCGTGTTCGCTCTCGGTGACTTCCGATTCCAGCAGCCAGACCATCAGCAGGAGATGACGTTGCCGCGGCGTGAGCGTCGATGCGCGTTCGCGAAGCAGTTGGCCCGGACGCAGCAGCGTGAGAAAGTCATTGAGATGCTCGAAGTGCCACCGCTGATCACGCAGACTGATGAGGGCGCGATCGAGGCCGAGACGGATGGCTTCGAGCACGAGCAGCGGCACGCCTTCGGCGGCGACACAGAGCGCCGAGGCGACGGTGATGGTAACCTCGGATTCGTCGATCCTTCCGATGCTCTGCAACAGCGTACCGACCTCGGCGTCGGTCCAACGCAACAGTTCGATGCGCTCATGGCCGAGGCCGGTGCTGATTTCGCTGGCGCCGGGTCGCGATGCGGTCACCACCAGGATGGGGCGTTCGCCGAGTCGTTCGATCGCCGCTTCGATCACGCGCCGCGAGAGGTCGTCCCACCAGTGGGCGTCGTCGAAGATGAGGCAGACGGGGCCGTTGTGGCTGGCGTTGTCGAGCAGATCGTGGATCGCCTCTCCCGCGATCGGGTCACTTGCCCGGGCGGGGCTCGAGGTCGGCGCGGCAGCAGCGGGGAAGCGTGCGGACACGGTCGGCTGCAGGTCGATGAGTATGCGCGCCGACTCGGGCGTGATGCCACCAGTCCCCGACAGTTCAGCGAGGGAGCTGATGGCGGCAGCGAGCATCGCGCCCGGAACGAAGTGCTGCCGGGGGTACGCCCCAACCACGGCGACGCGTCCGCGCTCGCTCTTGAGTCGGACCGCAAAGTCGTCGAGCACCCGTGACTTGCCGAGCCCTGCGCCGCCGACGAGATGGATGTGCGCGCCACCGTGGCGGGCAACCCCCTTCCACTGCTCGTACATCGCGGCCATCACTGCTCCGCGTCCCACCAGGTCCGCCTCGAGCAGCACGCCGCCACTCGCATCGTGTGAGCTGCGTCGGATCTGCTCGAGTGAAGCCACCAGCTGCAGCGTGCGTGGCTGCGGCTGCCACCCCTCGGCGGCGAAGCGGCGACGCAGTTCGGCGATGCTCGCGGCGAGGTGGATGCTGCTGCCGGCCAGTTGTTCCGCTTGTAGCCGGAGACGCCAGCCGCGTTCATCGAGGGGGTAATCGTCGAGTACGCGCCTTGCGAGCGCGCTTGCCTCCGCGGCGTGCCCCGCCGCGAGGGCCCGCTCTCCGGCCACGTCGACGGTGTTGGTAAAGAGATCGTGGAGCCGATCCTGCTCCTGATCGCGCCACTGTTCGAACTGCGAGGTGCCGCGCGAGACGAACTGGGTGACGTAGGCGCCTTGGTAGAGGGCCAACGCGGGCTCGAGTTGCCCCTGTTCCAGCGCGCAGAGAAAGCTGTCGCGATCGGTATGGAGTTCCTGAGTCAGGCGGAGGTCGGTGCCATCGTTGGCCAGGGCCGCATCGCCAAGTACCTCACGGAGGCGGTAGACCACCTGACGGAGTGATGCGCGGCCCTGTTCGAGCGCGGAATCGCCCCAGAAGAGATCGACGAGCCGCTCGCGTGAACAGCGGCGGCCAGGCGCGGCGGCGAGGTACGCCAGCAGGGCGAGCGGCTTGGCGACGTCGCGGGGGAGGAGGTCACGCCCCTCGTGGTCGAGCAGGGCGAGGCGGCCAAGGGTGATCAGTTGAAAGGGCGGTACCGCGGGCATGGCACTCCAGGGGAGGGCGCCAGGGGCGATCTGTTGTGAGAGAGAAGGTGTAGCGGGGTTCGGCAGGCGGCAAGGAGGGGGCGTGAATTGGGCGTTATATGGGTTGAATCCGGTGGCTGGGCGCGGGCTGCGGGTTTCTGCGAAGCCGAGCGAGTGCACTCTGGGAGGCATCGCCTATTGACGTGGATGACGGGTGGATCACGGAGACATGGCAGCCTTAGGGATCAGCACGGCACCGCCCTGCTCCCCGAAACCGGACCGAAATCGCGATGTCACGACGCCTATCGATGCTGCTGCTGTCCTCAACGTGCTTCGTCCTTCCGATGGCCAGTCAGGAGCAAGCACTCTCGAATCAGTCAGTCATTGATATGGTCGTCGGGAAACTTCCCAAGGACTTGATCCTCCAGAAAATGAAGTCGAGTCCGGCCGCTTACGACGTGAGTCCCACGGGTTTGGTGAAGTTGAATGAGGCAAAGGTGCCGAAGGAGATCATCAAGTTGATGCTGTCAGCGCCGCGTGGGGGGGAGGCCGTACCGCCAGCGGCGACCGTCGTTGCGCCGCGAGCCTCGGCCCCCGAGGAGGAGCCGGCACCGCAAGCGCCCCCTGCCAGGGAACCGCGGCCCATGGCCAAGGGTGGGCCGGCGGAGAACACTGCGGCGACTGCTTCGCCAACCTCATCGCTGCGTGCCCGGAAGCCGAAGCCACTTCTGACACGCCTGCCTGGCGAGCCGGGTATTCACCTCCATGGTGATGACAACGACGACTTGATGCTGGAGCCGAACGGCTACGACGGCAGCAAGACCAGTAACATGCTCGGTTCTGCGCTGACTGGGGGGCTCTCCAAGGCGAAGATGAAGGCCGTCATCGGGGGTTCAGAGGCGGCCCTCCGCACGACCGATGCGGACGTCGAGTTCTACTTCGTCTTCGAAAAATCCACAGCCTCGCTCGGGGGCTCAAACAACTCCTGGTATGCGGCCCTGACCAGCCCCAACCAATTCAAGCTGCTGAGACTCGACAAGAAGACGAGCAACCGGGAAGTCACCACAGCATCCGTTGGGGCGTTCAGCGCTCAGTCCGGAACCGATGAAAAGGCTGTCGTGCGCTTCACATTCGTGCGGCTCAGAGCAGGTGTCTATCGCGTCATCCCGAAGGAACCACTCCTTCCTGGCGAGTACGCCTTCTTCCCGGCAGCCATGGGCGGGCAGGGGACGGCGGGAGCTGGAATGTCCCAGATCTTTGATTTTGGGGTAGATCAACATTGACGATTATCGCAAAGGTGGAGTCCGTGCCCAATCGGCAAGGACTCGGCCTTTGTCTGTTGCTCGCGGCATGCTCGACCGGTGATCGGGGGCACTTCAACCGCCCCCTAATGTCACCAGCATAGCCGTCATGCTTATTTCGACCTTGCTGGAGGTGGGTCAGAACACCATCGCGGGTGGGACGGTATTCGATGCGACGGGCGCCGCTGCTCCCCGGATGAAGCGCGGTTAGAAGCGGATTGCAACTAGGTCAGCGACCGCATTCGGGCCTGATTCTACCACCACCAACCCCTCCGCTCGCGCCATACTCGTCAGCATCCCCGAGCCCTGCGGCCCGGTCAGCTTTGCGTGCGGCATCCCGCCATCCTCCGACCAGGTGAAGGTCACTCGCAGGTAGAGATCCAGCGCCGGATCCGGTTGTACCACGTCATCCAGCACCACCCGAATCATCCTGCGATACACCTCGGAGTGCCCCATCATCTTCCGGATCGCCGGCCGGCCGAACAACTCGAACGTCACCATCGCGCTCACCGGATTGCCGGGGAGTGCCAGCCAGCCGCGGCCATCGGGGAGCACGCCGAACGCGGTCGGCCCACCCGGGCGAATCCGCACCCGCTGTACGATCGGCCTGACGCCCAGCGCCTGCATGACCTCGCGGACGTAGTCGTGATCGCCGACACTCACACCACCAGCAGTAATGATGAAGTCGACGTCCTGCGCCGCTTCGATCCGCGCGCGCAATGCCGCCGGATCGTCGGCGACCAGCCCCAGCGGCACCGCGATGCCACCAGCCGCCTCGATCAGCGCACGCAACGCCGGGCCGTTCACATCGCCGAGTCGTTCGCCACTGAGGATCTCCTCGCGACGATCGAGCGAGACCAGCTCATCGCCTCCCGCAAGCACGCCGACGCGTGGCTTCCGATAGACCACCGGATGCGCCACGCCGAGCGCCGCGAGCAACCCGAGCTGATGCGGACCAATGACCGTGCCAGCGGTGAGTGCCACGGCGCCGAGCGCGAGATCGCCGCCAGCGGGGCGGACATTCGTGCCGGCGTCGCGATGGTCGAGGATCACCACCTCGTCGATGCCGCGATCGCTGTCCTCCTGTCGGATGACGCTATCCGCTCCAGGCGGCACCGGCGCGCCGGTGAAGATGCGCATCGCCTCGCCCTGCTGCAGTGGACGCATCACCGCGTCTCCTGCAGCAATCACTTCGACTACCCGTAAAGATTTCGGTGTGGCCGCGCTCGCGCCGCGCACGTCGGTCGCCCGGACGGCATAGCCGTCCATCGCGGCGTTGGTCCAGGGTGGCAGGGGGATCGGCGCGCGGATGTCTTCGGCGAGAACGTGCCCGATGCTGTCAGCCAGCGGCACGCGGAGCGACGGCTGTACGGCCAGTACCGCGATGATGGCATCCGCCGCCTCGCGCACCGAATGCCGCCGGGGAGGGGTCACCTCCGCCTCGATCAGTAGCGCCGTCCTCGGCGCTTCTCGAGCACGACATCGAAGCCGAGCGTGATGGTGGGGAGAGCGAAGTACTTCGCCTTGGCGTTGGCCGGCATGTTCTCCTTCTCGGTCGGGCCAGTCACGGTCAGGAGACTCACCCAGGTATTCCGCGCCTCGAGTCGCACCTGATACCCGGAGCGCGGTGCCGTCGCGATGCCAATCCCGATGGCGCCCGTGGGGCGGACTTCGTGAGCCTTGTTGCCGAGATAGATCGGCAGGGCACCCTCATTGACCGTGCCGAACGACGCCACCAGTTCGACCGTGCTGCGCGGCACCAGCGAAAGCCCGCCGAGCGCGCGGAGATAGGGCTGGAAGAGCGATCGCGACAACGGTCGCAACACGATACCGCCCATCAGGGCCACGCCCGACGCCGACCGGTCCTTGCCGTTGATGGAAAAGCAGGCAAGCTCGTTGACGAAGTCGTTGGTCGGATTGATCCGCGAGCAGCGATCGTGCGTCCCGATGCCGAGATAGGTGGCCTCGCCCGTGAGTCCGAAGTGCGGCGTCGAGAAGTAGGTCATCTGGCCCGACAGCGTGATGTTCGATCGCAGCGAACGATGGAGATCGAAGAGATCATTCGTCGCGGCGGCTGCGGTCACCGGTTGCTGCACCGACCAGAGATCCTTCGCGCCGATCCACCCGCCCGCGACGCCGATGACCAGTCGCGACTCGTCGTGCGTCCGCTGAGCCGTCAGCGGCGCGACGAATCCGGTGAACAATGCGGCAAGCGGGACAAGGACGCGGATGGTGCGGGAACGACGGGGCATCGGAGCCTCCGGCCAACGGAGCGAGTGGGGAATCAGGTCGGGCCGGTGCACTCGGCCCAGAGCGTATTGTCTTCCGCCACGCGAACTCGCTCGAGGCGGGAGGTAGCAGGGAGACGGCCGGCGATCTCCCGCCAACACCACGCGGCGATCGCTTCACACGTTGGCCAGCGCGCACCGGAGGCGAACTCCGCAATGGCGTCGTTAAGATGGCGACCCCCAAGAGGAGTAGTGATCGCCATCGTAAGGATCTCGTCAAGAGTCGCGAGGTCGATCACCGACTGGGTGACCGGATCGAGGGTCCCCGTGACGGTAACCGCGACCTGATACAGGTGCCCGTGCGCGGTACTTCCCGGGTACTGATGCCTGGCGTAGAACGACACCACCCGGGTCAGCGCGCAGTGCATGGCGGTCAGAACGAATAGCCGAAGCCGAACTGCAGCGCCGGCACGGGGACGTAGCTGCTGCGCTTGCCAGTCGCGTTGACCGCGTTGATGACATCGCCCGTGCCTGGTTGCTTCGAGGGTTCATCAGAGTAGCTGACGGGATACTTGAGGCTCCAGAAGTACGCCTTGGCTTCCACCTTGACGAAGGTGCGCTCGCTGAGGATGAGGCGGGTCCCGATGTTCGGCGCAAAGAAGAGCTTGGTGCCGAAGGTGTATCCCGACGTGTCGGCCGCCGGTGTCTTCTGCCCTTTCACGACGCCGATCCCTACCCCGGCGTACGGTGCAATGCCGCGCCACGACTTGCCACCGGTCAGATTGAACTGCAGCGAGATCTCGCCGCCGAGCAGGTGATGATCGATCGCCGGCTTGACGCGCGTCGCGACCGAGTCGTCGGCATCGACAATGTTGCGTACGGTGCTGGCGTACCAGGCTCCAAAGGCGACCTGGACCGTGTTCTTCGCCCGGAAATCCACGCGGGCGCCCATGACGGTGCCATCGCGCGGGCCGACGGGAATCGAGCCGCCACTGCCGAACATCCGTCCGGCAAAGAGCTCGAGATAACGACCGTGGCGAACATCACGGAACGGCGAGAGCGACGGATCGTAACCGACCTGCGCCGCAGCAGGCACGGCCGCCAGGAGAGTCAGCACGACGGGAAGCAGGAACCGACGCATCACAGACACCTGTCAGAGCAGCAGGGAACGCCCAGTCATCTCGGCCGGCTGCTCGAGGCCAAGAAGGGCAAGAATGGTCGGAGCGACATCGCACAGCGCACCACCGGTGCGCAGGGCGTTGACACCGTCGCCCACAGTCAGGAACGGGACCGGATTCGTGGTGTGCGCCGTATGGGGGCCACCAGTGACCGGGTCGATCATCATCTCGGCATTGCCGTGGTCGGCGGTGATCAGCATCCGCGCCCCGGCCCGTTCTGCGACCGGGAGAATCCGGCTCAGGGCGAAATCAACGGTTTCCACCGCACGAATCACCGCCGGAATGACGCCGGTGTGTCCCACCATGTCGGCGTTGGCGAAATTTACCAGATAGAAGTCGTGGTGATGCTGCGCGATTGCCCGGGTCAGCACATCGGTAATTCCAGCCGCGCTCATCTCGGGGGCAAGGTCGTAGGTCGCCACCTTCTGCGACGGCACCAGTTCGCGCTCCTCCCCCGGCCACGGCGGTTCGTGCCCACCATTGAAGAAGTACGTGACGTGCGGGTACTTCTCGGTCTCGGCCGTGCGAAACTGCGTCTTTCCCACGACGCTGAGAACCTCGGCCAGGATTCGCGCCATCGAGAAAGGCGGGAATGCCTGGGGAATCGGGAAGGTCTGGTCGTACTGGGTCATCGTGGCGGCCGGTAGCGGGGCCACGGTACCCACGTCAAAGCCATCGAAGCCGGGGACGCAGAGCGCCGCCACAATTTGGCGCATCCGATCGGAGCGGTAATTGCAGAAGAAGATCGCATCGCCCGGCCGGATCGAGGCGACCGGTTCCGTGCCGGCCATCAGGACGAGTGGCTTGATGAATTCGTCGGTCTCGCCGCGCGAGTAGGCGTCGCGAATCCCGGCGACCGCATCGGTAATCGGCGCGCCTTTGCCATGGAGCATGGCATCGGTGGCGAGCCGGATGCGCTCCCACCGCTTGTCGCGATCCATCGCGAAGTACCGGCCGGTAAGGGTCGCGAGCACCGTCCGACCACCACCGACCCGGGCGATCTCCTGCTGCAGGCGCGCCACGACATCAGCGGCCGAAGTCGGTGCCGAGTCGCGGCCGTCGAGGAAACCGTGGATCGCGACGCGAGTGACACCGAGCCCGATGAAGGCAGCGATGGTCGCCACCAGATGGCTGTCGATGGCGTGGACGCCGCCGTTGCCCAGCAGCCCGGCGAGGTGCAGGGTGCCCCCGGTGCGCTTGACCTGCTCAGCGAGCCCGGTAATGGCATCGAGGCCGGCAAACGCGCCGCTGGTGACGGACTGATTGATGCGCACGAGGTCCTGAGGCACCACCCGACCGGCGCCGAGATTGAGATGCCCCACCTCGGAGTTCCCCATCTGGCCTTCCGGGAGTCCGACGCGAAGGCCGCTCGCCTCCAGCAGGGTACGCGGCGCCCCCGCGACCAGCTTGTCCCAGGTGGGGGTGTTTGCCATCGCGATCGCATTCCCTTCGCGCTCTTCGCGCCAGCCCCAGCCGTCGAGCACGGCGAGGATGACCGGGGAGGATGATCGGGATGAGGCCACGCATACTCCGGAGAAGGGCCAGTCGGGACGTGTCAAACTAGCCGTGCCCCGGCGGGGGGGCCAATCGCCGGGGTCGGTGGTAAACTTGGCGCCAGATTCCCACCCAAGTCGCCTGGAGTCGCTGGATGCCCCGTTTGTGCAGCGCTCGACTGCTCGTCCTGGCCGCGACTCTCGCGGTCACCCTCCCCGGCATCCTCCCGGGGCAGACCGCACCGTACCGACTCGGGCGCTGGAATGCCGATTCGCTGGGCAACCAGCGCGTGGTACTTCACGTCGACTCGACCTTCGATATCGCGGCGGTCCGGGCGCGGATCGCATGGCGGCGTCGGGATCCCCTGCCGGAACGGAAGCGGATCATCGTGACGGACGCTCTGGGCAATCGGGTGAGCGACCTGGTGGCGCTTGCCGTGCGCGCTGATTCGGGCGACGTGGTCTTCCGTCCACGCGCCGGGATGGGCGAGTACTACCTCTACTATATGCCGTACACCGGATCGGTCCGCTCGAACTATCCGAAGATCAGCTACCCCGCGCCCGACTCGAGCAGCAACGGCGAATGGTTGCGGGATGTGCACACCCGGCGCGATCGGCTCCCCGCGGCGCAGACGGTCGCCTTCGAATCGGCCGACTCGATGTCGCTCATCTGGCCGATGGAAGTGACGGCGACTGCCAGTGAAGTCGCGGCCCGGCGCACGGCGGCGGGGCGCGCACCGTTCGTGGTGTTCGCCGAGGATCGCACCCGCCCGATCAAGATGACTGACGCACTGCCGCAGCGCTGGATCGGGAATGGTGCGCCGACCGGCGTGCAGGGAACGGCACAGCGCGACGAGTATTTCGCCTTCCAGTTCGGCGTCTGGGCGCTGACCTCACTCGACTCGGTCCGAGTGGAGTTCGCTGCATTGCGCGGTCCGGCCGGGCGCACCATTGCCGCTCGCGCCTTCAACTGCATCACCACCGATGGCCGCGACTGGATCGGACGCCCGTTTCATCGTCGGGTGCAGGTCCCGGCCGGTGCGGTCGGCGCCGTGTGGTGCGGTCTGATGGTGCCGCGCGACGCGACTCCCGGTCGCTACACCGGAGGTGCGGTCGTCACTGCCGCAGCCGGGAAGCGCGTGTCGGTGCCGATTGCGCTCGATGTGGCGAAGTCGATGGCCGTGCGGCACGGCGACGATGAACCGTGGCGCCTCTCACGACTTCGCTGGCTCGATTCCCGCCTTGCGGCTGAGGGCGCGCCGACACCGCCTTACGCACCGGTGCGTGGGACACCGACGGGCGGCTTCACGCTCACGGGCCGCCGGGTCGTGATTGGTGCCACTGGTTTTCCACGGCAGATCAGCTCGTACTTCGATGGTGCGATGACCGGCCTCAGTGCACGCGCTCGGCCGATGCTCAGCGGACCAGTGGCCCTCGAGGTCGCGGATGCTCAGGGTGCAGTGCTGCCCTGGCGCAGCAGTCCGGTCCGTGTCGTCTCGCAGACCGCATCCCGGGTCAGCTTTGCGGCGGCGAGTCGCGCCGGTTCCCTCGCGCTCGCCGTGCGAGGCGAACTCGAGTTCGACGGCAATCTCGAGTACACGGTGGCGCTCACGGCCGATCGCCTCACCGCACTTGGTGATGTGCGGCTCGTCCTGCCGATGCAGCGAGATGTGGCGCGCTATCTGATGGGAATGAACAGCCCGGGCGGCGCGACACCCGAGCAGTACCAGTGGGCGTGGGACGTCAAGAAGAATCAGGACGCTGTCTGGCTCGGTGATGTCAACGCAGGTGTGCAGCTCACGCTCAAGGATGAGCGATACGTCCGCCCGCTCAACACCAACTTCTACCAGCTGCAGCCGCTGGTGATGCCGCGCTCGTGGTCCAACGGCGGCAAGGGCGGCTGCACCTTCGCCACCGCCGGTACCAGCTACCGGGCGACCTGCTTCGGCGGCGCACGCACACTCGCTCCGGGCGATACCCTCTTCTTCAACTTCCGTCTGCTGATCACGCCGTTCCACACCCTCGATCCCGATACGCACTTCGGCACCCGCTACTACCACGCCTTCAAGCCGGTCGACACGGTGCGTGCCGCCGGTGCCAACCTGGTAAACGTCCACCACGCGACCAGCATCAATCCGTGGATCAACTATCCCTTCCTTCGCCCTGAGGCGATGAAGGCCTACGCCGATTCGCTCCACGCCGCCGGAATGCGCTTCAAGGTGTACTACACCGTGCGCGAGCTGACCTACCACGCGCCGGAGCTCTGGGCGCTGCGCACCCTCGGCAGCGAAGTGCTGGCCTCCGGACCGGGCGGCGGGCATTCGTGGCTGCAGGAGCACGTGCAACGCGACTACATCACCGGCTGGGTGGTGCCGGAACTCCGCGACGTCGCGCTGGTGACGAGCGGTGTCTCGCGCTGGCACAATTTCTATGTCGAGGGAATGCAGTGGCTGACCGAACATGCCGGCGTCGATGGCATCTATCTCGATGATGTGGCGTTCGACCGGACGACGATGCAGCGGATCCGCCGCGTGCTGACCTCGCACGGAACGCCGGGTGAGCGGATCGATCTCCACTCGGCGAATCAGTTCAACAACAACGATGGCTTCGCGAGCTCCGCGAATCTCTACCTCGAGCATTTCCCCTACATCGACCGGCTCTGGTTCGGCGAATATTTCAACTACGACTCGCCGCCCGACTACTGGCTGGTCGAGCTCTCGGGCATTCCCTTCGGCCTGATGGGTGAGATGCTGCAGGGTGGTGGCAATCCGTGGCGCGGGATGCTCTTCGGGATGTCGGCCCGACTTCCGTGGGCCGGCGATCCTCGGGCGCTCTGGCAGGCCTGGGATGACTTCGGCATTGCTGGTGCGAAGCTCCGCGGCTGGTGGGCGCCCGATACACCGGTGCGAACCGGACGCCCCGACGTACTCGCGACGACGTACCAGCGCCCGAAGGGGTCGCTCGTTGCTGTCGCGAGCTGGGCCAAGGACACCGTCGATGTCCGGCTGCAGATCAACTGGCGCGCACTCGGCCTCGATTCCACCAGGGTGCGCATCGTGGCCCCGGCGATCGAGGGATTCCAGCCTGCCGCCACCTTCTCTCCCGGGGAGTCGATCCCGGTGGTGCCCGGCAAAGGGTGGTTGCTCCGGCTCCAGCCCTTTGACGCGCACGCGCGGCCCCGGTAGACTGACGAGTGCACCTAACCCGCCCAGCCACCCCATTTCGCCTCTTCCTTGTCCTGGGAATTCTCTCGGGTCGTGTAGCTGCGCCGCTCGCGGCGCAGTCCAATCCGGCGAAGCCGGCAGCGGCGCAGTCCAATCCGGCGAAGCCGGCAGCGGCGCAGTCCAATCCCGCGAAGCCGGCAGGGGCGCAGGCCAACCGTCGGGTCATCACCACCGACACCGAGTTCCTCAAAGAGCCGGGCGGGACCGGCCTGGTACGACTCGGTCGCACAACGCCGGTGATCGCGGGCACGACCAAAGGGACCTGGACCGAAGTCACGGTCGAGGGCTGGATCATCGGTAACGCGATGCGCGACGACAAACGCGATGGCTTTGATGTCGCGGTCAATCTCGCCGTCGGCTCGCCCCTTCGCGCCGTGATGGGTGGCGGCGCCACGCTCGGCCTCGCCCGCGCCGGCGCGCTCTTCAATCGGGTCGAAGTGAAATCGGGATGGGTTCACGTGCGGCGCACCGGCTGGGTGCCGAAGAGCGCCGTGGGGAACGCCGACAAGCCCGCGCCACCACCGCCGCCTCCGCCGCCACCCCCGGCTGCAGCCAAGCCCGACGCGTCGAAGCCGACCGCCTCGAAGCCGGAGGCCGCACCAACGGCCGGGACCGCCAACGCTTCCGGCGTAACTGTCGCTGCAGGGACGTCGCTTACCGCCCAGCCGAATGGCCCACCGATCGGCTCACTCGAAACGCCGGTGCACGCCGAAGTGCTGGAGCACCGCGCGGGGTGGAGCCGGGTCCGGATCGAGTCGTGGGTGCGCGATGCGGCCATTGGCGTCGCCAGCAGTGGCGGCATCACGGCGGCCGATATCCGGGCCGAGCCTGACAAGTTTGTCGGGCAGACGGTGGACTGGTCGCTGCAGGTCATCGCGGTACAGAAGGCCGATGAGCTCCGGCCGGAACTGCCACTGGGGCAGCCCTATGTGCTGGCGCGCGGACCGCTCCCCGAAACCGGCTTCGTCTATCTCACCGTAAGTGCGGATGACGCAGAGAAGTTCCGGGTGCTGCCACCACTCGCGCGGGTTCAGGTGCGCGCTACCATCCGCGCCGGAAAGACCCGTTTCCTTCCGACACCGGTCCTTACCTTCGTGCGCCGGCTCGATTGAGCCAGTGGAGGCGCCGTGAATGAACAATTGAAGGAGCGGTTGCTGCGGCGCCTCGAGACCCTCTCCGACGAGCGCGGCTTCCAGGTACTCGACTATGTCGAGTTTCTCGAAAGCAAATACGCCGAGCGTGCCGCGCCCAGCAACGTCTTCTCGAAGATCACTGACACGGTGACCGATGCGATGCGTGCGGGGAAGCTCTCTGCCGATGCGATCTCCGGCACCGTGGGTCTCTTCGATGGCGCGTCCAAGGTGATGAAGGGTGTCGCATCTGCCGCGCAGGCTGTGGTGGCCGAGGCTTCGAAGACCGCCCAGACCATCACTGCACCAAAGCCGGCTGCACCGGTAACTCCACCCGACGCGACTCCACCCAACGACAGCACCGGGAGCACGACGTGAGCGAGAAGTCGACCACCGAATTCGTCCGCGGCATCGGCCCGTGGCAGGCCATCTCCCTGGTGGTCGGGACGATGATCGGCTCGGGCATCTTCATCGTCTCGGCCGGGATCGGTCGCGAGGTGAACGCGTGGGGACCTGGCGGCCTGATGCTGGTGTGGATCCTCACCGGCTTCATGACGGTAGCCGGTGCGCTGGCCTATGCCGAACTCGCGGCGATGATGCCGAAGGCGGGTGGTCAGTATGTCTTCCTGCGCGACGGCCTCAGTCCGGCGGCGGGCTTTCTCTTCGGGTGGACGCTCTTCGCCGTGATCCAGACGGGTACCATCGCCGCGGTCGCGGTCGCGATGGCCAAGTATCTCGGCATCTTCTTCCCCGCGCTCACCGATACCATCACGGTCTCGCTCGGCAGCATCCATCTTCCCGGCACGACTGACGCGATTCCGATCGGCATCTCGGCGCAGCGCATCGTCGCGATCGCAAGCATCGTGATCCTGACTGCGATCAACGCGCGCGGTGTCTCACTCGGCGCGCGGTTGCAGACCTTCCTGACCGTGATCAAGTTCGCCGCACTGGCAATGCTGGTCGTGCTCGGCCTGCTCTTCTTCCGCAATGCCAGCGTGGCGTCGGCGAACTTCGGCCAGTTCTGGGGCACGGGTGACTGGAGCATTGCCATGCTGCCCGTGATCGGCGCGGCGATGGTCGGTTCGCTCTTCTCGAGTGACTCGTGGAACAACGTCACCTTCGCTGCGGCCGAAGTTCGCGAGCCCACGAAGAACCTGCCGCGCGCGCTGGCGCTGGGCACCGGGATCGTGACGCTGCTCTACATCCTCTCCAATGTGGCGTACCTCAACGTGCTGCCATTCGTTGGCGATGCGGCCGGTGCCGACGCGGTGTCGCGCGGGATTCAGCACGCCACGCAGGACCGGGTCGGTGCGGCCGCGGTCGAGGCCATGCTCGGTTCGGTCGGTGGCCTCGTGATGGCAGGCTTCATCGTGATCTCGACGCTGGGTTGCAACGCCGGCCTCGTACTCGCGGGTCCGCGCGTCTACTACGCGATGGCCAAGGACGCGCTCTTCTTCCGCAAGGCGGGTGAACTGCACCCGGTGCATCGGACCCCGATCTTCGGCCTCGTGACGCAGGCCACCTGGGCGTCGGTGCTCTGTCTGTCGGGCACGTACAACCAGCTGCTCGACTACGTCATCTTCGCGTCGGTGCTCTTCTACTTCCTGACCACGCTGGCCCTCTTCCGGCTCCGGAAGATCCAGCCCGACCTGCCGCGCCCGGTGAAGGCCTGGGGATACCCGGTGGTCCCGGGGCTCTACCTCGTGGCGGCGGCCGGCCTGATGGTGGTCCTGCTGCTGAAGAAGCCGCTCTTTACCTGGCCGGGTCTGATCATCGTGGCCCTGGGGATCCCGGTCTACCTGATCTGGCGCAAGAAGGAGTTCCCCGCCGCCGGTTGATTTCCGGCGGCGGCGCTCGCTATTCTTCCCGATGGAAATACCACGACTGGTCCCGGCGCGACGGTGGTCGCAGCAATGACACGGCTTCGCCCGGGCTACGCCCTCACGTTCGATGACGTTCTCCTGGTCCCGCGACATTCGAGTGTCCACCCTCGAACGGTCCTGACCGCCTCCCGCTTCACTCGCACCATCCCGCTCAATATTCCGCTCGTCGCGGCTGCGATGGACACGGTCACCGAAGCCGAAATGGCAATTGCCATGGCGCGCTCCGGCGGGATCGGCGTGATCCACAAGAACATGTCGATCGATCGGCAGGCCGCCGAAGTCGATCGCGTGAAGCGCAGTGAGAGCGGGATGATCCTCAATCCGATCACGCTCGGTCCCGAGCGACCGATTCGCGAAGCGCACGCGCTGATGCGTCGCTTCCGGATTTCCGGCGTGCCGATTGTCGACGGCAATGGCCGGCTCATCGGGATCATCACCAATCGCGACCTGCAGTTCGAGTCGAGCATGGATCGACCGATCGCCGATGCGATGACCAGTGAAGGGCTGATCACCGCTCCCGTGGGCACCTCGCTCGCCGATGCCGAAGCGATCCTCGCACGGCACCGCATCGAGAAGCTGCCGGTGGTCGATGGCGATGGCGTGCTCAAGGGTCTCATCACGGTCAAGGACATCTTCAAGCGTCGCGACCACCCCGATGCCAACAAGGACCAGCACGGCCGGCTCCGCGTGGCGGCAGCGGTCGGGGCAGGGGCCGAGGCGATGGCGCGCGCCGCAGCACTCGTCGGCGCCGGTGTTGATGTCATTGTCGTCGATTCCGCGCACGGTCACTCCGATGGCGTTCTCAACACGGTCGCCGACCTGCGCGAGATGTTCCCCGATATCCAGCTCGTGGGTGGCAACATCGCGACCGAGTCGGGTGCCCGCGCGTTGGTCGAGCGTGGTGTCGATGCCGTGAAGGTCGGCATCGGCCCGGGCTCGATCTGCACCACGCGCGTCGTCACTGGTGTCGGCGTGCCGCAGATCACTGCCATTGTCGATGCGGTGCGCGGCGCCGGCGACGTGCCGGTCATTGCCGATGGCGGCATCAAGTATTCGGGCGACGTCGTCAAGGCGCTCGCGGCCGGCGCGGCCTGCGTGATGATGGGCTCGATGCTCGCCGGCACCGAAGAGAGCCCGGGTGAGAGCATCCTGGCCGAGGGCCGGCGTTTCAAGTTGATCCGCGGCATGGGATCGATGAGCGCGATGCAGGACGGCTCGGCCGACCGCTACTTCCAGGATGGGGAGGTCTCGCCGTCCAAGCTCGTCCCCGAGGGGATCGAGGGCCGCGTGCCCTACAAGGGGCCGGTCTCCGACGTCCTCTTCCAGATGGTCGGTGGGCTTCGGAGCGGGATGGGGTACTGCGGCGTGGTCGACATCGCCGCCCTGCAGCGCGACACCGAGTTCGTCCAGGTGACTTCGGCTGGCCTCCGGGAGTCGCACCCCCATGATGTCACGATCACCCGGGAAGCGCCAAATTACAGCGTCTGACTAACCGGGGGCGATCGGGCTGATCTGGCCTGATCGCCTTCCGGCGCTTACGCTTAAGTCCTGTTCCACCCCCGTACCGCTTTACCACCCAGTTCAATGCCCTGCCTGTAACCTCAACGGGAGGAGTTCTCTCCTCCGGGGTCAAAGCCGTGAGCCTGTTCCGAACCAAGTCCATGACCGAAGTGATCCCCGACGATGAGGGCGGCCCCAGCCTCAAACGCTCCCTGTCGGCCACCAACCTCGTCCTCCTCGGCATCGGCGCGATCATCGGCGCAGGCATCTTCGTCCTCACCGGCACGGCAGCAGCGAACTTCGCCGGACCCGCCATCGTCATCTCCTTCGTCATCGCGGGCTTCGGCTGTCTCTTCGCCGGACTCTGCTACGCCGAGTTCGCGTCGATGATTCCGGTGGCCGGCAGCGCGTATACCTATGGCTACGCGACGCTGGGTGAGCTGGTCGCCTGGATCATCGGCTGGGACCTGATTCTCGAATACCTCTTCGCCGCGTCCACGGTCGCGGTGGGCTGGTCGGGGTATTTCACCGCGTTCCTCTCGTCGATCGGTCTCCACCTGCCGGCTGCCTTTGCTGGCGCACCGTTCACGGTGGAGGGCACCCACACGCTGGTGCGCGCGCAGCTCTGCGTTGACCCGGCGACCGGGGGCGTTGCCGTCGATGCGGTCTCCCGCACGGCCATCACGATTGCCGACTGTGTCTCGAAGGGCTTCACGCTCGGCCAGGGTGTGCTCAATGTGCCGGCGATGCTGCTGGTGCTCGCGCTCACCGCACTGCTGGTGCTCGGCATCAAGGAGTCGGCGCGCTTCAACAACGTGATCGTGTACGTCAAGGTCGCGATCGTCTTGCTGGTGATCTTCTTCGGATCGAAGTACGTCAACACCGCCAACTGGCATCCGTTCATCCCGGTCAACACCGGCGAGTCGGGCCACTTCGGCTGGAGCGGCATCCTCCGCGGCGCGGGCGTGATCTTCTTTGCCTACATCGGTTTCGATGCCGTGTCGACGGCCGCGCAGGAAGCGAAGAACCCGCAGCGTGACCTCCCGATCGGCATTCTCGGCTCACTCGCCGTCTGTACCGTGCTCTACATCGCGATGGCGCTGGTGATGACCGGCATGGCGCACTACAGCGAACTCAACGTGGCGCACCCGGTGTACGTCGCGATCGAGAAGGCCGGTCCGGCGCTCAAGTGGCTTGGCTTCCTCGTCAACATCGGTGCCATCGCCGGCCTCGCGTCGGTTGTGCTCGTCATGCTGATGGGCCAGCCGCGCATCTTCTATGCGATGTCGCGTGACGGCCTGCTGCCGAAGGTGTTCGGCAAGGTGCACGAGAAGTACGGCACGCCCTGGATTGCCACGATCATCACCGGTGTGGTGGCTGCCATCGTTGCCGGGATGTTCCCGATCGCACTGCTCGGTGAACTGGTGTCGATCGGCACCCTGCTGGCCTTCGTGATTGTCTGCGGCGGCATCTGGGTTCTGCGCGTCAAGCGTCCGGAGCTGGAACGCCCGTTCCGCACCCCGATGGTGCCACTGGTGCCGATTCTCGGCATCGCCATCTGCGGCTACATGATGTACGGCCTCCCGGCCGACACCTGGATCCGTCTCGCGGTCTGGATGGCGATCGGTCTGGTCATCTACTTCGGCTATGGCGCGAGCCATTCCCGCCTGGGCAAGCGTGAGCGCGGAAACGCCTGACCGCTGCCTGACGTAGTTCCCTTCCGGGGCCAGTGCCCTCCGAGCACTTTTCGGAGCGTCACTGGTCCCGGCAGTCTTTCACCCTCCGGAGTTCCGCCATGAGCATCTGGGCGACCAAGTCCATTACCGCACTCCGTGCCGAAGCCGACGAGGTCGGCGAACACTCCCTGAAGCGATCGCTAAGCGCGACCAACCTCACGGCGCTCGGCATCGGGGCGATCATCGGCGCGGGCATTTTCGTCCTGACCGGACAGGCCGCAGCGCTGCACGCCGGTCCGGCCGTGCCGATCTCGATGATCCTCGTCGGCATCGCCTGTGCCTTCGCCGGGCTCTGCTACGCCGAGATGGCGAGTGCGGTGCCGGTGGCCGGCAGCGCCTACACGTACTCCTACGCCACGATGGGCGAACTGATCGCCTGGATCATCGGCTGGGATCTGGTGCTCGAGTACGCCGCTGGCGCAGCCACGGTCGGGGTGGGCTGGTCGGGACACCTGGTCGATCTCTTCAAGAACTTCGGCATCGTGTTGCCGGCGAATCTCACCAACTCGCCGACGCAGTGGTGCACTTCTGCGGAAGTGACCGCGGCAGTGGCCGGCTGCGTGCATTCGGGATTGAATCTCACCGGCGCGCTCGTCAACCTGCCGGCGGTCTTCATCGTCGCGCTGATGTCCACCATTCTGGTGATCGGCATCAAGGAATCAGCGAGCGTCAACAACTTCATCGTGGTGCTCAAGCTCCTGATCGTGATGCTGATCATCTTCGTCGGGCTCGGGCATATCACGCCGGCCAACTGGCATCCGTTCATTCCGGCGAACACCGGTCAGTGGGGCACCTTCGGTCCGTCCGGCGTGCTGCGCGGCGCGGGGATGGTCTTCTTCGCGTACATCGGCTTCGATGCCGTCTCGACGGCGGCGCAGGAAGCGAAGAACCCGCAGCGTGACCTGCCGATCGGCATCCTGGGTTCGCTGGCGATCTGCACGCTGCTCTACGTCGCGGTCTCCGCGATCCTCACCGGCATGGTGCCGTACACCGAACTCAACGTGGCGGCGCCGGTTGCCTACGCGATCGAGAAGGTCGGCGCACCGGCATGGATCCGCATCCTCATCGATGTTGGTGCCGTGCTCGGCCTCGGCTCGGTGATTCTGGTGATGCTCCTGGGTCAGTCGCGGGTGTTCTACTCGATGTCGCGCGATGGATTGCTCGGCAAGTGGGCGGCTGCGGTGCATCCGAAGTATCGCACGCCGTACCTCTCGACCATCTTCACCGGTGTGGCCGTCGGCCTCGCGACCGGCGTGCTGCCACTGCAGTTGCTGGGGCAGTTGGTGAACATCGGCACGCTGCTCGCATTCGTGCTGGTCTGCTACGGCGTGATGGTGCTGCGGAAGACTCGCCCCGATCTCGAGCGTCCGTTCAAGACGCCCTGGGTCCCGTTCGTGCCGATCATGGGCATTGTCTGCTGCCTGGGCCTGATGGCGACGCTGCCGGGCGATACCTGGATCCGGCTGATCGTCTGGTTGATCATCGGCTTTGCGATCTACTTCGGGTACGGCAAGAAGCACAGTGTGCTGCAGCAGCAGCGCGAAGCGGGGACTGTCCCGAAGTGAGCCCGTCGCGGCGAACGGGTCAGGCCTGATTACGTTTCCGGAATGACGTCAACACCTCCTACCACGACGAGCGCTGCGGCCCAACAGGTCGCGGCGCTCGTTCGTTCCGGCAGGCTCTGCCTCACGACCCATGTGAACCCCGATGGTGACGGCCTCGGCTCGGAAGTCGGGCTGGTGCATATCCTCAGGGCACAGGGGATCGAAGCCATCATCACGAACCCCACGGCGACCCCCGAGCGCTTCGACTTCCTCTTCGCTGACCTCAAGGGCGTCGACAAGTCGCAGCAGGGCGTCAAGGAACTTCGTCGCGCCGATGCGATCCTGGTGCTCGACATCGCCGACCTGAGTCGACTCGGCGGGCTCGCTGACACGGTGCGCGATCGTGGCGTTCCGGTGGGGTGCATCGACCATCACGCCAGCGCCGGAGTCCTGCCGCCCGGGCCGCGGTATGTGGACGACAGTGCGGCCGCCACCGGCGAGCTGATCTACCTGCTCGCTCGCGAGCTCGGCTGGGCGGTCCCGCTCGAAGCTGCGCGTGCGCTCTATGTGGCACTGGTGACCGACACCGGCGGCTTCCGCTTCTCGAACACCCGGCCCCGCACCCTGCAGATTGCCTCCGAGCTGCTCGCCCTCGGTGTCGACACCGAGCAGATCTACCTCGACGTCTATGCCAGTGCGCCGATCGGTCGGCCACGACTTCTCGCCGAAGTGCTGCAGACCCTCGTGGTGGAGATGCCACTGGGGCTCGCATGGGTCACCGTGCCGCCTGGCGCCCTCGAACGTCACGAGGTCGACCCCGATGACCTCGACGGGGCCGTGGAGCACGCACGCTCGATTCGCGGGGTGCGGATGGCACTCCTCTTCCGCGAGATGTCGGGGGGCCGGGTCAAGGTCTCCCTGCGCAGCGTGGGGCAGGTCGATGTGGCCGCGCTGGCCAAGCAGTTCGGTGGCGGCGGGCACACCAAGGCCGCCGGCGTGGCGATCCACGGCTCACTCGCCGAGGTGCAGGCCACGGTGCTCGCGGGAGCCCGGAAGTACCTGGCCGGGGCCTGAGATCCCCTTGTATGACCCGCTGCCCGGACTAGCTTCCCGGCACGAAAGGGAAGGTGTTCATGACGACGGAATCAGCGGTGGACGTTTTCGAGCGAATCGAGCAGGGGCTGCAGACGATCCGGCCCTATATCGCTTCCCATAAGGGGACGCTCGAGGTCATCGACTTCGACCCCCTCGAAGGGAAGCTGTTCGTGCGCCTCGGTGGCACCTGCAAGGGGTGCGCGGCCTCCACCATCACGCTTAAGCAAGGCATCGAGACCAGGCTTCGGCAGTCGGTACCAGAGGTCAAGCTGGTCGAAGCGGTCTAGAGGGATATCGCATCATGAGTGGCACCCGTGAGGCGCAGGTTCGCGCCGCGCTCGACTCTGTGTCCAATCCGCGCACCGGCACCGGCCTCGTGGCCGCCGGGATGATCAGCGACCTGGTGGTCGACGAATCCAGCGGCGAAGCCTCCTTCACCTTCCTGCTTCGGCGCGAAGATCCCGCCACGCTGGTCCGGCAGGCTCGGCAGGCGCTCACCACGGCCGGATTGCCGCAACCCAGAATCCAGGTCACCGATCCGGCGGGTCCACCCGCAACCACGCACGGCGCGCCGCAGAGTGCCGCGACGGGCGTCCCCGCGCCGACGCCAATGGAGATCGCCGGGCTGGGCAAGGTGATCGCGGTATCGTCGGGGAAGGGCGGGGTCGGCAAGAGCACGGTCGCGGTGAATGTCGCGGTGGCACTGGCGGAGCGCGGCTTCAAGGTCGGCATCATGGACGCCGACTTCTACGGACCGAACCTGCCGCGAATGATTGGCGTCTACGAGCGCCCCACGGTGCAGAACGGCCGGATCATTCCACTCGAGGCCTATGGACTCAAGCTGATGTCGATCGGCTTCCTCGTCGATCGTGATGCGCCCGCCATCTGGCGCGGGCCGATCATCACCAAGGTGATCCACCAGTTCCTGCACGATGTGGAGTGGGGCGAGCTCGACTTTCTCTTTGTCGATATGCCGCCGGGTACCGGCGACGCCCAGCTCTCGCTGGTGCAGCAGGTGCTCGTGAATGGCGCGATCATCGTGACCACGCCGCAGGAAGTCGCCGTGGGCGATGCGCTGCGCGGGGCGAAGATGTTCGAGCGGGTGAACGTGCCGATTCTCGGTATCGTCGAGAACATGAGCGGCTTCCTCGATCCGATCACCGGCATGCGTCACGATCTCTTCGGGGTCGGCGGTGGCGAGCGCCTCGCCGATGAGATCAGTTCACCACTGCTCGGCATGGTGCCGCTGCAGCAGGGGCTGGCTTACTCGGCCGACCAGGGCGAACCGATCGTGGTGGCCGCGCCGAACTCGGCGGCGGCGGTGATGCTGCGGGAGATTGCCGACAAGGTGGTCGATCGAGTTCGTGCGGTGGGAATGGTGTTGCCAGTGCTCGAGTAAAGGCGCAGGCGGGAGTGGGTCAGCGCGCTCCGACCCACTCCACGTTCACGCCGGCCATCGAAGTCTTGAGCTCGATGGTGAGTTTCCGCGGCGCGATGGAAAATCCTTCGGTGCTCCAGACGTTACCGCGCTTTATCAGTCCTTCGACATCGAGCGAGGTAAGGAAACGCCCTGCGGTAATCTGCAGACCCACGCCACGCGGCACTCGCAGCGTGAGCGTTCCCATGGACAGCGCGACCGCCACGGCAGAGTTCCGGCGCCACTCCCCTTCAAAACCAAGCGTCGCGCGGCCAACGCCGCCCTCGACCGTGATCTCGTCGCAGCCAGCGTTGGCGAGTTGGCGGACGTCGAGTTCTGACGCGCCGACCGTGAAAGACGCCTTGCGGCATTCACCCTTCGTCGGCCGCGAAAAGGTGAGCGAGCTGCGAGTGGCGCCGCTCCAGATGGCGAGATCGACGAGCGTGGTGCCGCCGAGATCCATGGTGGCGTCGGCAGCGCCGAGATTGGCAGTAAACGAGAGCGGAATGTCGGGAGAGAACTCGAAACGCCCGGTCTGATCGAGCTGCGCGCGCGAGGTGACGCGCACTCCGCCGCCGCCGACCGCCTCCAGGCCGAGATGCAGGATCCCGGTGCGCGCGTCGTAGTCCTGCACCGGGGCGGCGCGCTCGGCATCGTAGCGCAAGACGGCGCGGTAGAGACTCCCTGACGAACCGGGCTGGACCACCACACGCCCTGCCCCGAAGTCGAGGGTCGCTCGCAACATTCGCTCGCCAGCGGCGGGGCGGGTCGCGTTGAAGCTCCGCATCGTCTGCGCCGAAAGCGTGTTGGCGGTCGCAACCACCATTGCCAGCACCAGCGCGCGCTGAGGCAGCTTCACGCCTCGGGCTCCGTGCTCGGCCGCTTCACCGCCGGCACACCGAACTGTGGTGTGGCCCAGAGGTATTCATCAGTGAGCATCTCGGGCGGCACGATCCGGCCGGCGAAGTGTTCCCGAATTCCGCCGCGCGAAAGCAGCGCCGCACCGAACCCGACCGTACCGACGAACCAGGTTCCGATAGCGGCGGCGGAAAGGATCAGCCCGCCAGCAATCGGCACCCAGCCAAAGAGCACCCACGCGAGCCAGCTGACGCCGAGCGCCATCAGGCCAGTGAGCAGGTAGCGGTAGGCATTGGGTGAAACCCGCAGCCCTGCCGCCATCCGACGCCTCGTGATGGTCTCGCCCATTGCGTGCGCTACGGCGAGAACGCCACCAAGCACCGAGACGATCGCCAGCAGGGTGTAGACGACGATTCCGAAGGGCACCAGCAGCGCGCCGGCCACCGTAAGCACGAGCCCGACCACCAGCATCCCGAAGGTCGGGAGAATCAGGACCTCGCCGAGCAGCCCTACCACGAAGGCCCTCCCGAACGAGTGCATCACCGTATCGGAGACGATCTCGAGGTTAGGTCGCCCGAAGGTCACGAGTCCGAAGCCAAGCGTGAGGAGCACGAGGAAGACACCGACAAATCCGGCCGCACGACGTGCAATGACCGAGGCGATCGACGGCGTATCTGCCGGCGTCGTGATCGGAACCGCTTCGAGTGATTGCTGGGCGCCGGTGATATTGCCGCCGACCTCACGCACGTGCCCGCCGATCGCGAGCACATCGCCCACCACCGAGCCGCCGGGGTGCACGATGATGTCGCCATCGAGTGCGACGATGTTCCCTTCCACCCGGCCGTGCACGTCGACATCGCCCTCGAGTACCACGACGTGTCCGTGAATATTCTCGGCGGAGCCAACGGAGTAGTGCCCCAGGCGAGCGGTACCGCCGACGACGGTGAGCCGGGTTTCGTCGATCGGACGCCGCAATGCCGTGCGCAACTGGCGCTCGAGCGCGGCTGGCTGATCGAGTTTTGCGGGATTGACGGTGGGACCCTGAGGATCGGCCACCGCCACGGCCTGTGGCGCGACGTCCGGTCCTGGAATCAGGATCGAGGGGAGGAGATTCTTGACCCGCCCGGACAGCTCGCCCACCACACCACGCCGATCGGCCGCCTCGAGGCGGCTTGCGGAGATCAGCGCAATGACTAGGAGGAGGGCGGCTGCTCCCTTACCAGCCCGCATCGGTCGCGGGCTCGGTGAGGAGGCGACGCAGTCCGACGAGCGCGAGGGCGTAGGTGCCGAGGGCACCGACCAGCACCGGGAAGGCACGGGTCGGGGTGGCGAGGGCGTCGCGGACGCCGCCGAACCACGGCTGCTCTGCCGTGTTCGCGGCGATGGTCTGCAAGGTGATCCAGAGCGACTGCCCGGCGTCGGCGACAGTAGGAGCCGACCAGCCGAGGGCGGCGGCCGGATGCGCGACCGCCCAGGCCAGACAGGCGGCCAGCGCGCCACCCGTGGCGACCGAGGCGACCAGGACCCGCCGACGAGCCGAGCGCTCCCGGGCCGAAAGGACCCAGGGGAGATCGGCCAGAACCGGCCGGACCTGGACTTTCGCCATCACGTGATCGGCGAACTCGGAGGAAGGCTCCCAAGTGGGGAGGCCGCCCAGCGCCGTGACCAGACGGGCGTCGAGTTGACCGAGCGCGACGCACGTCGGGCATGTCGCAAGGTGCGACATCGCCCGCGGCGAGCCGGCACCCACCAGCAGGGCGTCGAGTTCGTCTTCGGTCAGGTGATCCAGAATTACATCGCTCATAACAGGGCCCTCGTACGTCGATTTGGTAGTACGGGTTTCATCACTCACGGGTATCAGCCAGCAGGATCCGGAGCTCGTTACGGGCCCGGTGGATATAGGTCTTCACAGTGCCCAGCGGGAGATCGAGCATCTCGGCGATCTCTTCATACGGACGGCCATCGATGTGACGCAGGATGATGCAGCTGCGGTATTCGGGGCGGAGCTGATTGATCGCGACTTCGATCTGGGAGCCGAGTTCGCGCGAGGCGACCTCATCGAGTTGATTCTCGGCGCCATCGCCGATCTGAAGCGTGGTGGCCTCGATGGCGTCGGCGCTCTCCGCGTGGGGCGAGCCATCGAGCGAGAGGGTGTTGAGGCCACGGCGCCGGAGATGATCGATCGACGCGTTGTTGGCAATCTTGAAGATCCAGCTCGAGAACTTGTATTCGGGGCGATAGCTGTCGATGGCGTTGAGGACCTTGATGAAGGTCTCCTGAGTCAGGTCCTCGGCCAGTTCGCGGTCACGGACCATCCGGTACACCAGCGAGAAGACGGGACGCTGATAGCGGCGGATGAGCTCGCGGTAGGCCGACTCGCGCCCCTGAACCGCGTGGCGAACCACGTCCTGGTCGGAGAGGACCTGATAGGCGGCAGGCGACAGGCCGCTCACGCGAGGCCTCGCGTTGCCACGGCGTTCGCGAAACCGGTAGCTTTGAGGACAATGCCTGTCATCGAGCAGCCCTTACCGGTCACCGGTGGTGACGCCAAGCGCGAATACGTCCGCGAGGTGTTCACCGGGATCGCGCCACGTTACGACCAGCTGAACCATCTTCTCTCGCTCAACGCGGACCGGCGCTGGCGCCGAGCCGCCGTCAATCTCCTGGGCTGGGAGGCGGAACCGGGCGGCAGGTATCTCGATCTCTGTGCGGGAACGCTCGATCTCGCCGCCGAGCTGGGGAATCGCCCCGGCTTCGAAGGAGAGGTCATCGCGGCGGATTTCGTGCCGGCAATGCTGGTGCGCGGGGCGGGGAAATCGGCCCGGGTTCGGCCCGCTGCCGCCGACGCGCTGCGCCTCCCGTTTGACGACGGGATCTTTGCTGGAGCCACCGTTGGCTTTGGCGTGCGCAATCTGATGGACCTGGATGCCGGGCTCCGGGAAGCGGCGCGCGTTCTGGCGCCTGGCGCGCGATTCGTGGTGCTGGAATTCACGGTGCCGCACTGGCAGCCGCTGCGGGCACTCTATCTCGGCTATTTCCGCCACGTGCTGCCGCGCATCGGCCGGCTCGTGTCGAAACATACGAGCGCCTACGACTGGCTACCAGCGTCGGTGCTCGCCTTTCCCGATCCACCGGCCCTCGCCGCCCGGATGGAGGCCGCCGGCTTCGCGTCGGTACGCTGGGAACTCCTCTGGGGCGGGATTGTCGCCCTCCACGTCGGGGTCCGGAAACCACTATGACACTTGAGTCCCTCCCTGAGTTCATTGCGGCGATTGACCGCCTCGGTCACCTGGTCCGGATTCGCCAGCCCGTGCGCACCCACCTCGAGATTGCCGAGATCGCCGACCGGACGATGAAGCTTCCCGGTGGCGGGCCAGCGTTGCTCTTTGAACGCCCGGTGATGCCCGATGGTCGCGAGAGCAGCATCCCGGTGGCGATCAATCTCTACGGCTCTCACGAACGGATGCGGCTGGCCATGGGTGTCGGCGCGCTCGACGAGATCGGCGACCGGATCAGCGAGATGGTCAACATGAAGGTTCCCGACGGGCTGATGGGAAAGCTCTCGATGCTGCCGAAGCTGGCGGAAATGTCGAAGTTTCCGCCGCGCACCAGGTCGGGTCGGCCGCCCTGTCAGGAGATCGTGCTGCAGGGAGATGAGATCGACCTCGACACTATTCCCTTCCTTCAGACCTGGCCCGACGACGGCGGCCGCTACATCACCCTGCCGATGGTGATCACCCGCGACCCGGGTCGGGGCACTCGCAATGTCGGGATGTACCGGGTGCAGGTGCAGGGAAAGCGCGAACTCGCGATGCACTGGCAGCGCCACAAGACCGGCGCCGCGCACTGGCGCGAGATGGCCGAGCGGGGCGAGACGATGCCGGTGGTGATTGCCCTCGGCGGCGACCCGGTGAGCGTCTATTCGGGTTCGGCGCCACTGCCGCCCGGGATCGACGAATTTCTCTTTGCCGGTTTCATTCGCAAGCAGCCGGTGGAACTTGCGCGAGCGGTCACGTGCGACCTCGAGGTCCCGGCCGAAGCGGAGATCGTGATCGAGGGCCACATCGACCCGCGCGAGGCGCTGGTGATGGAAGGGCCATTCGGGGATCACACCGGCTTCTATTCGCTCGCTGATCTCTATCCGCGAGTGCACGTCACGGCCGTGACGATGAAGAAGAAGCCGGTGTATGCGGCCACGCTCGTCGGCCGGCCGCCGATGGAGGATTTCTACCTCGGCCACGCCACCGAGCGGATCTTCCTGCCGTTGCTGAAGCTCACGGTACCCGAGATCGTCGACTACCACATGCCGGCCGCCGGCATCTTCCACAATCTGGTGTTTGTGAGCATCAACAAGCAGTATCCCGGTCAGGCCTACAAGGTGATGCACGCGCTCTGGGGTCAGGGACTCATGTCGCTGTCCAAGGTGCTGATCATCGTCGATCACGATGTCAATGTGCAGGACAGCGAAGAAGTCTGGTGGATCGCCCTCAACAACATCGACCCGAAGCGGGATACCGAATTTGCGCGCGGGCCGGTGGACGTGCTTGACCACGCCTCGCAGGCGTTCACCTTCGGCAGCAAGATGGGAATTGACGCGACGCGGAAATGGCCAGAAGAAGGCTTTACCCGGGAGTGGCCCGAGAAGATCGTGATGGACGACGAGACCAGGGCGAAGATTGATGCGATCTGGTCGACGCTCGGCATCACGGGATGATGGATGATGGATCATGGATGATGGATCTGTGAGCAGGGAGGGGCAGACGTTTGCCGGCGGTTCGGCGCTGGCGCGCTGGGCGAGCTTCGTCAAGCTGCCGCACACGCTCTTCGCGTTGCCTTTCGCGCTGGTCGGTGTGCTCGCGGCGTCGCAGGTAGCTACCATCACGGCGCCGGTGGTGCTCTGGGTCGTGGTCGCCTTCTCAGCTGCCCGCTTCGCGGCGATGGGATTCAACCGCATTGTCGATCGGCGATTCGATCACGAAAATCCGCGCACTCGCGCCCGCGAGATACCGGCAGGGAGCATCAGCGTGGCTCAGGCCTCGATCGCCGTGGCTGCGGCGGCAGCGCTCTTCGTCTTCGCCGCATGGCAGCTCAATCCGCTCTGCTTTGTACTCGCTCCGGTGGCCCTCTGCTGGGTGCTCTGTTACAGCTATGCCAAGCGGTTCACCCACTGGCCGCACCTCTGGCTCGGGCTGTCGCTCGCGATCGCCCCGGTGGGTGGCTGGCTCGCCGTGGCGGGCGCGTGGAGTGAGCCGTGGTGGCTCCTCGCGCTGATCACGATCGCGGTGATGACCTGGGTGGCCGGCTTCGACATCTTCTATGCCCTCCCCGACGAAGGGTTCGACCGCGACCAGGGGCTGCGCAGTGCCGTGGTGCGGCTCGGCGTCCCGCGCGCGATCTTCCTTGCCAAGCTTCTCCACGGGATCACGATCCCCGCGCTCGGCATCTTCGGCTGGTTTGCCGGGTTCGGGATCTGGTACTTCGTCGGCGTCATCGTCGCCGCCGGCATCCTGGCGTGGGAGCATCAGCTGGTGAAGCCGGATGACCTGTCGAATCTCGACGCCGCGTTCTTCACGATGAACGGAGTGATGAGTCTTACCGTCTTCGGGTTTGCGCTTGTTGACGTACTGACACGATGACAGATGACAGATGACTGATGACTGATGACAGATGACTGATGACTGAGCATGGATGCTGGCACATCCGCCATCCACGTTTCGTCTCGGCCCAATATCCGTCATCCGTCATCTGTCATCCGTCATCCATCATCCTCCTGAGGATCTGAATGCCGCAGCTACCCCTGGTTTTCGCCATCACCGGTGCCTCCGGCGCTCCCTACGCGGTTCGGCTGCTCGATATTCTTGCGCGCAACCAGGTTCCGACCGATCTCATCGTGTCGGGCCACGGCTGGCGGTTGCTCGAGACCGAATCGGGGATCGCCGATGAAGCGGCCTTGCGCGCAGCGACCGGCGGCGACTGGCGGAGCATCACGGTCCATCCCGACAACGATCGCGGCGCGAAACCGGCCTCGGGCTCCTATCGCACGCAGGGGATGATCATCTGCCCGTGCTCGATGGGAACGGTTGCCGCCATTGCCGCGGGAACCTCGCGCTCGCTGGTGGAGCGTGCTGCCGATGTGATGCTCAAGGAGCGACGCAAGCTCATCCTCGTGCCACGTGAGACGCCGCTCTCGCTGATTCATCTCCGTAACCTCACCACGGTGACGGAAGCGGGCGCCGTGGTGATCCCCGCCGCTCCCGGGTTCTACCATCGTCCCGCGGCGATCGCCGACCTGGTGGACTTCATGGTGCAGCGGATGCTCGATCAGCTGGGACTCGACATTCCTCTGGGCCCGCGCTGGGGAGGGTAACGTGCGACTGGGGATCATTGCCGACACGCATGGCCTGCTGCGACCCGAAGTCTTCGAGGTCTTCGCGGAGGTCGATCACATCCTCCATGCTGGTGATCTGGGGCCGCTCGATCTGCTCACCGAACTGGAGGCGATTGCGCCGGTCACTGCGGTCTTCGGGAACACCGATCTGCCCGAGGTACGCGCCCGGCTGCCGCGAGTCGCGCGCATCCAGCTCGACGGCTTCGAGATCGTGGTGACGCACGGTGATCAGTTCGGTCGCGGGGTACCCAGCGAGGAGTTGCACGAGGCGTTCCCGGATGCGGAGATCATCATCCACGGGCACACCCACATCCCGAAGCTGGAACTGGTCGATGTCGTGGTGACGGTGATGAATCCGGGAGGCGCGGGGCCACGCCGATATGACATTCCGGCTTCGGTGGGAATCCTGGAACTCGAGGCGGGAATCCCGCCGCGCGGGCGACTGGTGCCGCTCACGGCGGCCGACGAGGACTGAACGGAGCGGGCGTTACACCTGGTGGGTGATCTGCGCCGCCACCACCCGCGAGAGCATGTTGAGGTCGTACGGCTTCTGGATCACCTCCGAGAAGCCATCCGCGGTGAGTTCCTGCGGGGTCGTGCCATCCACGAAACCCGAAGCGAGCACGATCCGGAGATCGGGGCGCAATGCGCGGATCTTGCGGCACGCCTCACGCCCCGTCATCCGCGGCATGTTGCCATCCATGATGACGAGGTCGAATGGCGTCACGGCGTCCGTCACCTTTTGCAGCGCTTCCTCGCCATCGGCCGCGACGGTCACGCCATAGCCCAGCCGCTCCAGCATTCTCCCGCCAACTACCCGGATCAGCGGTTCGTCGTCGACCAGGAGGATGTGACCCTTGCCGCGCGTCGGCTGGTCCAGCGCCACCTCCGGACTCGCGACGGCCTCGGAGTGGACCGGCAGATAGATCGTGATCGTGGTGCCTTCACCCATGGTGCTCTCCACTTCGATATGTCCCTGGTGAGATCGCACGGTGCCATAGACCATCGCGAGGCCCAGGCCCGTCCCCTGGCCTGGAGGCTTGGTCGTAAAGAACGGTTCGAAGAGTCGTGCCAGAACATCGTTCGACATTCCCGTGCCCGTATCGCGCACCTCGATGCCGACGTATTCGGTATCGAGCGTGAGTCGCGGGTTGCGTGCGAGGAAAGGGGCATCGGCCAGGAGACGGTAGGTCCGGAAGGAGAGGGTGCCCCCGCCGGGCATCGCGTCGCGCGCGTTGATGGCGAGGTTGAGGAGCGCGTTCACCAGCTGATTGTGGTCGCAGTGAACGTTCACCGGCGGCGTCGAGAGTTCGAGCCGCACCGCGATCCGGCGATCGAGGGTACGCTGCATCAGGGCCGCCGCCTCGGTCACGACCCGGTCGAGCGACACCGGCCGGGCCTCGAGCGGTTCGTTCCGCGCAAAGGCCAGCAGGTTGCGGCTCAACCCGGCGCCCCGCTCAGCGGCCGAACGAATCGCGGCGGCGTCGTCGTGGATCGCCTGTGCACCCACGCCCGGCTCCTGCAACATGTCGGCATAGCCGATGATCGCGGTCAGGAGGTTGTTGAAGTCGTGGGCGATTCCCCCGGCGAGCCGGCCGACCGCTTCCATCTTCTGCGACTGACGCAGTTCCTCTTCCAGCAGTTTGCGGTCCGTGACGTCCTGCACGACCGTGATCGCGAACGAGGGCGCGCCCGGTGAAACCACCATCGCGGAGGTGATGTTGGCCCACGCGACGCTGCCATCCACACGGAGGTAGCGTTTTTCCCGCTGCATGACCGCTGTCTCGCCCTCGAAGAGCTGGCGCGCCTGTTCGGCATCGCCGGCGATATCGTCGGGGTGCGTGACCTCGGCAGTGCGACGACCGACAACCGCATCGGGCGTGGTGCCGAGGATTGCCGCGAAGGCACGGTTGACCTGCAGATAGCATCCTTCGGTCGAGACTTCCGCCATCCCGACCGCGGCTTGCTCGAAGGCGCCGCGATAACGCGCCTCGCTGGCGGCGAGCGCGGCCTGGGCGCGCTGACGCTCGGTGATGTCCCGGAGAAAGACGCTGTACTCGGTGCCTTGCCCGGCTTCGTGCAGCGGGGTGATGGCGACCTCCACCGGGACCAGCGCCCCAGTACGCGTCCGGGCAAGGCGCTCGAATCTCTGGTTGATCGTCGAGCCTTCGAGCAGGGAGGGCGTCACCGCGAACTCGCCGGTGCCGGGGCTCGGACTGAGCAACTCGTTGAAGTTCTGCCCGACCGCGTCGGTCCGGCTCCAGCCCAGCACCTCCGTCGCCTGCGGATTCCATTCGCGCACGATGCCATCGGCATCGATCACGACGACGGCATCGAGTGCGGCCTCGAGGATGCGCCGAGTCCGGGCCGCGGTGCGCAACAGGGCGCGCTCTTCTTCCTCGGCGGCCCGCTGGCGCAGCAGCGCCGACATCCGGTTGAAGTGCTGTGTCAGCCGCCCGAGTTCATCCTCGTTGGGTGCCGACAAGGTCACCGCGAGGTCGCCGTAGGCAATCCGCGCGAGCCCGAGGTCGAGCGACGCGAGCGGCGCATAGAGTCGGCGATGCAGGAAGAGGCCGACGACCACGAAAAGAATGCAGCCACCGACCATCCAGAGCGCGACGAAGCGTGCGGCCGCACGCGCCGTGTCGGCGAGGAGGGCTTCGTGGCGATTGACGTTGCCGAGCGCGAGCATCGTGGCGTTCGCGAGATCGGCCGCCAGCGGCGCATCGAGCGTGTCGGCCTGCTTCATGAAGGCAGTGGCCGAAGGGACATCACCGAGTTCCATCGCGGCAATGGCGGCGAGCATTACCGAACCGAGATTCCCCTCGTGTACCCCGGCACTGATCAGTGTGGCTCGGAACTCGAGCGGAACTCCCTCGGGCCATGCCTGCGTGGTGAAGCCGCGCGGCGCCTCCAGCAACGCCTGCAGATTCAGGCGATGTCCCTCCAGCGTGTCCAGCGGCCCCGGGCCATGGCCGTCGCGTGTCACGCCGAGGAGCCGCCAGAGGTCGGTCATGATGTCGTCGAGGTGCTCGGCGCGGCGCGAGCTCTCGGTGAACTCCTGCAGGACCGTGGCGCTCTGCTGCTGCAGCCGCTGGGCCGCCGGGCCGAGGCGGAAGGCCACCACGAAACCCACGGCCGCGACATAGAGCAACGCGAGGACACCAATCGCGGACAGCGTCCAGCGAAGTGAAGGCGATCGACGGAGCAGTCGCGGCCGGGTCCCCGCGGTCAGGGGATCGCCTCAAGCGTTGGACGCACCAGGTGAAGCAGCGAGCGCCGTTCGGTGTCGAAACTGATCGGGCCCGTCACGCCGGCGAAGGGCGGTCGGGTGCGGCCCAGCGACACCAGCCACTGACGCACCGCCTGACGGTTGGCCCCGGCTTCGCGCGTTGCGGCGATGAGCACCTGATAGGCGTCGTAATAGAGCGCGTCACCAGCGTCGGGCGGATGCCCGAGGTATCGCTCGGCTCGCGCGATGAAATCGCGGTGCGAGGCGTCGCCATTGGACGGGTCCCAGAAGGTCACGCTGCCAAACTTCGCGCGAACATCGCGCGGCAGTCCCTGTACCTCCGCCGAATGGAGCGTGACGCCATCGCCAGCCAGAAACTGGACCTCCGGCAAGGCAGCGCTGATCGGCAAGATCAGGCAGTTCATGGTATTGCTGCGCAGCGCAAGCACAACGACGTCGGGGCGGTGCCGGGCCAGTGCGGCGAGTGCCGTCGTGCGATGGAGCGGTTCAGCGCGGATATCGGTGCACGGCCGATCAGGGACCCGTACCTTGTCGACCTCGGTCACTCCGCGCCGCTGCAGCGCGGCACTGACGCCGTCGCGCAGCCCGACGCCGTACTCGTCGCCACCGTAGAGAATGAGCACCGAGCGGCTGTGGAGCGAATCAATGGCGACGTCGGCGAGGAAGGCGCCCTCGACCGAATCGTTGGGGACCATGCGAAAGGTCCATTCGCCGGCGCTGCTGAGCCGTCGACTGGTCCCGGTGGGAACGATCTGGGGGATGCCGGCAGGATTGTAGACGTTCGCCGCGAGCAGCGACTCTCGACTCCCCGAATGCCCGACCACGGCGACAATGCGGTTGTCGGCGGCATAGGTCATCGCCTGCTCCGTTTCGCGACGAAGACCGCCCCCAAGGCTCGCCGACCACCGGACAACGGTGATCGGCGGGTTCAGGTGGAGCGAATCGAGTTCCTGGTCGACGAAGTCGACGATGCTGGGGTGGATCGCCGATCTCGGGTCGCCTGAACCGAGGAGTACGGGGGCCTGCATGTCACAGGCAGCGGCGCCGAGGAGCGCCAGCAGAACAGCAGGGAGGCGACTCACGCTGACTAACTTACCCCCGAACTGCGGCCCCGGGTATGCGCTAGTTCGGGTCCGGTGCCGGGGCCTTTGAGAGGGGGCCGGCGCCGACGCCAGTAATCTTTCCGTTCGCGTCGAGAATCCAGCGCAGCACCACCTGATCGTCCGGCATCTCACTGAAGAGCCCAGCGTGCCAGAACTGCGGCCGACCGTTGCGACGCGTCATCTTCTCCTCGACGATGGCCGTTTCCACCCCGACACGCTCGGCGATCTGGTTCATCATCGTCCGGAGCCCGTCGATGCCGCCGACCTTTTCGATCGTCTCCGGCGCGATGACCTGGAGCAATGAGTCGGCCTTCCCAGTCAGGAACCAGCGGTTGTAGGTCTTGCCCAAGGCGAGAAAATGCGCCTCCTGTTCCGGAGTCAGCTTCGGCACCGGGGCTGGCTCGCTCGAGGCGGCCGGCGCCGTCGGGGTGGTCTGGGCGGTAAGTGGGAGAGCAAAGAGCGCGAGGCCGACCAAGGCCGGCAGGTAGCGTGCATTCATCTGGTGTTCCAGGGTTCGGGTGACAGGCCCCAAACGAGAGAAGCCAAGGGATAGTTTCGTTTTGAAACCGGCCCCATTCTTTTGGTCCGTCGTCGGTCCACTACACGGTGTCGCGCAGTGACCTTTCCTAAAGATGGATTCGCCCTTCAATCCTCCGTCTAGGACTTTCGTAACTGCTTACTGCCAAATCATTTGTATTGCCCCATCCAGCGGCTTTTCGCGCTGGATCGGGGCGCATAACTTGCCCATCCTCAAGGCACGGAGCAGTGTCGCTGAAGTGGCATTTCGGCTCCCTCTCGAAGACGGAGCACCCCAATGATTCGAAGACTCCTCACGGTAGCTGTCGCGCTGGTCGCCGTGACCGCACCTCTCCTCTCCCAGACGACCGGTCCGGTCGTCCCAGTCAGTGATTTCGGGCCACGCCCCGGTCTCACCTTTGGCGGCAGTGGCATCTCGACCGACGCAGTGATGGCCAATTCCGCGGCCAATCAGGTCGCGCTCGGCGGAGCCCACCTGTTTCTCTCGGCCACGCCGCGTTTCGCCGACCCCGCGTTGACCAATGACGGCGCCGGGCGCTTCTTCGCGCTCGCCGGAACGGACCTCAATGCACCGAGCCCGGTGGACCCGTATGCGATGTGGAATTTCGATTTCGCGATCGTGGGTGACAACGTGAACGCGTGGAACTACCGCCTGTACTACGACTTCAATCCGGCCGTCGGCAACTTCGGCGATTACGGCTACGTCGCCGTGACCCCGACGCAGGACTCGTGGAACCTCGGGATGAATTTCCTCACGGTCTCGCTGGCCGGGATTGTGGTCCCGCCCACGTTCGCAGCGTTCAATCCGAATGTCGCGGGCGAGTATGGCTTCGCGCTGGTCGCGTTCAACGGCAGCCAGGTCGAAATGGGCCGGGCCGCGATTCTCGTGAACACTGCGTTGCCGGGCGGTCCTCAGGATGTCGTGCCGGAGCCCGCCACGATGGGGCTGTTGGCGACTGGCCTGGTTGGCATGGCCGCCGCGCGCCGCCGGAAGAAGATCACCCGGAGCTGATGCCGGAGTGATCAAGTTGCACCCTGCATCGGGCCCAGACGCCCGATGCAGGGTGTTGCTGCGTCAGCACGTCGCGTCGGTGTGCGGCCGATCGCATGCGAGTCGTCCCAACTTTCGGATCCTGAAACGATGACTTTCCTCGCGTTCGCACGATCCGGCAACCGTACTCTGAGGAGTTCCAATGCACCGAAAACTGTTTCTCGCTGCCGCAGCGGCGATCGCTGTTGCTGCCGCCCCGCTCACCGCACAGACGACATCTCCCGTGGTTCCGTTGAGCGACTTCGGCCCCCGACCCGGCCTCACCTTCGGTGGCAGTGGCATCTCGACTGATGCAGTCGAGGCCAACTCAGTGGCCAATCAGGTCGCACTGGGCGGCACGCACCTGTTTCTGTCCGCAACGCCTCGGTTCGCCGATCCCGCCCTTGGGAACGACGGCGCGGGCACCTTCTTCGCCCAGGCCGGCACCGATCTGAATCCGCCGAGCCCGCTCGATCCCTACGCGCTCTGGAACTTCGATTTCGCGATCGTCGGTGAGAATGTCGAATCTTGGAACTACCGGCTGTACTACGACTTCAACCCCGCAGCCGGCAATTTCGGCGACTATGGCTACGTGGCGGTCACTCCGACCCAGGACTCCTGGAACCTCGGGATGAACTTCCTCGGAACCGCCATCGCCGGCATTGTGGTGCCGCCGACCTTCGCCGCGTTCAACCCGAACGCCGCGGGCGAGTATGGCTTCGCCCTGGTCGCATTCAATGGCAGCCAGGAGGAAGTGGGTCGCACAGCGATTCTCGTCAACACCGCCGCGACCGACGTGGTGCCCGAGCCGGCGAGCATGTCGCTGATGGCCATGGGTCTGGTCGGGATGGCCGCGGCGCGCCGCCGGAAGAAGGCCGCCCGCAGCTAGCTCCACGCCTCGAGCGGCTGGGTCCGGCGCCACGCATCGGGCCGGGTCCGGAACCAGCTCATCACCAGCAGCCGCTGGTGCAGTCGCTCCGCATCGACCCGTTCCCTGGGCGGTGCGGGGCGATTGCGTTCGGTCCGTACCACGGCCTCGAATGCTTCCCGCTCGATCGGAGAAACCGGGTCGGGATAGCAGGCGCGCACCTCGCCCCCGATGATGATGTACGCGCGCGCATCGCCGTTCGACCCCGGATCGCGGTAGACAAAGGTGAGCAGTTCGAGGGCCGTGCGCGCTCGGGTCGTCGCGGCGAGCAACCATTCGAGTGACTCGAATCGTTCACGCCAGCGGAGTGCTCCCTCGAAATCACCCGCATCGCTCCGCGTCGTCATCTCGGTGATGACCCGATCGACGGGTCGCACGCTGCGCCCGTCGCAGAACGCCGCCGCAATTTCAGCCTGCTCCCGATACGTCGACTCTACCACGAGTCCCGCGCATGGTCCGAGGCAGGTGCGGAACTCGAATCGCGGGCAAGCGGCCCGCCTGGGCTCTGCGAAGAGGTCGCCCTGTTCGGCGTACAGCATTGGCATGTCGGCGCGACAGTCGCGCAGGCCGAGGAGGTCGCTGAGAATCCGGGCCGCCTGTTGCGCGCGCCCCCGGGAGGGAATCGGTCCGTATACTCGACCGGGGTGCCGTTCTGGCGAGGTGGTGGGGAGCAGGCGCGGGGCGGGCTCGTCGGTCAGCACAAGGAAGCCGTACTGCTTCGAGCGATTCATCGCGACGTTGAAGCTGGGTCGATGCTTGCGAATCAACTTCAGTTCGTTGAGTGCTGCAGCGAATTCACTTGGAGCGTAGTCGAAGACGATGTCGCTGGCCGCGTGCAGAATGCGCGCAGCTTTGTCGTGGGGATATTCGGCCCGGAAATAGGAGAGCAGTCGGGTCCGCAGCTGCTTCGCCTTGCCCACGTAGAGCACTCGCCCGGAGGCGTCGAGCATCCGGTAGGTGCCGGGTCGATCCTCGGCCAGCCGCCGGACCCGGAGGCGCAACGCCTCGAGGTCGGCAGCAGGGAGGGCGAGGGCGAGGGAGGCCATGCCGAAAGATACGAGAAGGGAGAAGCGAGAAGGGAGAATCGAGAAGGGAGAAGGGAGAAGGGAGAAGGGAGAAGGGAGAAGGGAGGAGGGTCGAGAACGTGTCACCCTGAGCGTAGCGAGGGGGCGGAGTTCAGGCTCCCTCGACTCCGCCCGCTTCGCGGGCTGCGCTCAGGATGACAACCCCTTCTCCCTTCTCCCTTCTCGCTTCTCGTCTTCAGCTCTGGCACCGCCAGCAAAACACCGTCCCGCGCGCATCGATATCGTGGGTCGCGGCGAGGCGGGTCCCGCAGATCCGGCATGCCTCCCCTTCGCGGCCATAGACGAAGAGCTCAAGCTGGAAATTGCCCGGCTCACCGGTGCTGGTGACATAATCCCGGAACGAGGTCCCCTCGCTCGCGATGGCCGCGGCGAGAATACGCTGGACGTGGCCATGGAGGCTGCGAAGCTGGGCAACTGGCACCCGGCTGGCGGCCTTCGAGGGGTCGATCCCCGCGGCGAAGAGGGCCTCGGTCGCATAGATGTTTCCGACGCCAACGACGACCTTCTGGTCCATCAGGACTTTCTTGATCGCCGCGCGGGATTTCCCGAGCCGCTGAGCGAAGAGGTCGGCAGTGAACGCCGGGTCGAGCGGTTCCGGTCCGAGGCGGGCGTCGTAGGCGAGCCAGCCGGCTTCGTCGAGCCAGCGCAGCGTACCGATCCGGCGGACATCGCGATAAACCAGGGTCGCGCCGTCATCGAGGTCGCAACGGAGCACGGCATAGTGCAGTTCTTCGGCTGAGAGCGCTCGCTCGTATACCAGCAGTGACCCGGTCATCCCGGGCTGTACCGCGAGAATCTTCGTGTCGGTGCGCAGCAGCGCGTGCTTCGCGCGGCGATCGACCGCGGTGATCTGACGTCCAGGGAGTTCTCGCAGCAAGGTGTCCGCGCTCACGCCCTCGAGCACGTTGTCGTGCGACAGCGCGGCACTCACGATCCGTCGATCCACGAGTCGTGCCCGCAGCTGGCGGACGAGAGTCTCGACTTCAGGTAGTTCCGGCATCAGCCCTCCCTTCTCTCTTCTCCCTTCTCCCTTCTCGCAGCTTCCCGCCACCCAATGTCCCCGCGAAACTGCATCCCCTCGAAACGAATGCTCTCGGCGGCGCGCCGACTGGCGGACTGCGCCTCGGCGAACGTCGCGGCGACAGCGGTCACTGCGAAGACGCGCCCGCCGTTCGTTACGAGGGTGCCGTCCTCCCGGGAGGCCGTGCCCGCGTGGTAGACGGTGACGCCCTCGGCGAAGCGCTCGGGGAGCGTGATCGGGTCACCCTTTCGTGGCGCATCGGGGTAGCCTGCCGCCGCAACGACCGTGGTCACTGCGGCCGCGTCACGCAGGGTAAGCTCGGGCAGTGCTGCACCGCGAGCCGCGGCGTCGAGCAGCGCAGTCAGACCGGAGCCAACCAGCGGCAGGACTACCTCGGTCTCGGGATCGCCGAGTCGGCAATTGAATTCCACCACGTTCGGTGTGCCGTCGGGATGGAGCATCAACCCGGCATAGAGCACCCCGCAGAATGGCGCACCGCGTCGTTCGAGTTCGGCGAGCGCGGGGAGCAGAACCTCTCGCTCCACGCGCGCGAGCAGGGCAGGGGAAGTAAGCGCGACCGGAGCGTACGCGCCCATCCCGCCGGTGTTGGGGCCGAGATCGCCTTCGCCGAGCCGCTTGTGGTCCTGGGCCGGCGGCAGGATGCGCACTTCGCGGCCGTTGGTGACGGCCAGCACCGAAAGCTCTTCTCCGACCAGAAACGACTCGATCACGACGACATCGCCCGCGGCGCCGAATTGATGCTCACCCAGCATTGACCTCACCGTGTGAGCGGCTTCGTCGCGGGTCTCGCAGACGACGGCGCCCTTGCCGGCCGCGAGGCCTGATGCCTTCACGACCAGCGGCTCGGCATGCGTGTCGATGTACGCGAGGGCGGCAGCCAGATCGGTGAAGGTGGCGCTCGCCGCGGTGGGAATCCCGGCGGCCGCCATCACATCCTTCGCGAAGGCCTTCGACGCCTCTATTTGTGCTGCGGCGGCCCCCGGCCCGAACACGGCGATCCCCGCCGTGCGCAGCCGATCGGCGAGTCCGAGTGCCAGCGGGACTTCGGGACCGACGACGACGAGGTCGATCGAGAGGAACGCGGCGGCATCGGTGAGGCGGTCGAGATCATCGGCCGCGATCGGCAGGTTGGTAGCCAGCTGGGCCGTTCCCGGGTTGCCCGGGGCGACGTAGATCAGGTGGGACGGATCATCGGCAGCGAGGGCGTGGACGAGTGCGTGTTCGCGGCCCCCGCCGCCGACGATGAGCAACTTCACGCGGAGCCTTTCGCGCGCGCTTCCTGATAGGCTTCCTTCGCCTTCTCGCCGGCGCGCTTCGCGGCATTCTTGATGTGATCCACGGTGTCCTTGAACTCCGCCTTGTAGTGCGCCGCCGCGTCGCGCATATCGTCGCGCAGTGGGCGATCGGCCTCGGGCGTCCCGCGACGGATGTACTCGCCCCGGATGATCCGCTCGTATTCGCCCGCCTGCACCCAGCGCTGCACTTCTGCGGCGCGCACGACATTCATCGGGTGCGTGAGCGCCAGCGTCGCGACAATCTTGTAGACGATGTCGAGCCCGTCGTTGGACGCGGCGTATTCATTCGCCTGCTGCATGAACGGTTCGAGATTCAGGTCGCCAGGGCGGATGTTCGCGGTGTTGCCGCCGCCAGCCATCTTCATGAAGAGCCGCATGGTGGCCGCGAGATCCTGCGAACCGAGCAGGCCCGCACGATCGGCCGAAAGCTCTGATTTCCGCGACCACTCGAGGAACGCCATCTTCACGGGCAGCAGGATGATGCTCGCGAGCACTGGCAACACGCCGAGTGACACCAGCAGCATGATCTCGGCGATGGTACGGTAGAGCGAGTGCCCGCTCATCACGTGACCAAGCTCGTGCGCGAGCAGGACTCGCTGCTCATCGATGTCGAGCAGCTCGAGCGCCGAACTGTGAATCACGATGAAGGGGTTGTCGATGCCGTAAGCGCCGGCGTTGAACACGGGAGTCTGGGTGACGTAAAGCTCGGGGATCACTTCCCAGCCGAAGGTCGAGCAGTTCTCGACGTGCAATCCCCAGAGCGTCGGGAACTGGGTCGGCCCCACGCGAACGGCGTTGCCCTGGAAGAGCAGCTGGATGCCTCGCTCACCACCAAGGATGCCGAGAATCTTGCGAATGATTTCGTCGACGCCAGGAATGGCGCGGAGCGATTGGAGGGCGGCGCGATCGGCTGGATGTTCCCACGAGACGGCAGCAATCTCGGGCAAGGCGACGCGCGGACGGGCGGCAGGCAACGAGGTCATCACGAGCTCGACAGTTGGGGACTCACAATCCTACGCAGTCGGCCGGGGTTCTGTTTCACGATGCACCATCAGACCGCCATCGCCTGATCGAGGTCGGCCATCAGGTCGTCGATGTCCTCGATCCCGACCGAGAGCCGGACCAGGGAGTCGGTGAGCCCCATTTCGTCGCGCATCGCCTTGGGGACCGAAGCGTGGGTCATCGAGGCCGGGTGCCCCACCAGCGACTCCACCCCGCCCAGCGACTCGGCGAGCGAGAAGATCTTCGTGGCTTCCACCATCCGCTTCGCCTTGGCGACATCCCCCAGCTCGATCGACAGCATCCCGCCGAAGTCGCTCATCTGGCGGCTGGCGAGGGCGTGCTGCGGATGATCGGCCAGACCAGGGTAATAGACGCGCACCACATCCTTCCGTTCCGAGAGCCACTGGGCCAGCCGCCTGGCGCTGCGGCAGTGGGCCTTCATCCGCAGCGGCAGGGTCTTGACGCCGCGCAGGGCGAGCCAGCAATCGAACGGGCCCGGGACGCCACCAGCGGCGTTCTGGAGGAAGCCGAGCTGCTCGCCGAGGTCGTCGCGTCCGGTAATCAGGGCGCCACCCACCATATCCGAGTGCCCGTTGAGGTACTTGGTGGTGGAGTGCAGCACGATATCGGCGCCGAAGGAGAGCGGGCGCTGGAGGATCGGCGTCGCGAAGGTGTTGTCGACCACGAAGAGCAGCCCCAGGGCCTGCGCCAGGTCGCCCACGGCACGCAGGTCGGTGAGGAACATCATCGGATTCGTCGGCGTCTCGCAGAAGAGCATTTTCGTGGTCGGCCGCAGGGCGCCTTCGATGTTCCGGATCTCGCGCATGTCGACAAAAGTGAACTCGAGCCCGAAGCGCTCATAAACGCGCTGCATCAGCCGATGACTACCGCCGTAGATGTTCGCGCCGACCACGACGTGATCGCCCTTGTTGAGGAGCTTGAGGGTGGTGTCGAGCGCCGCCAGACCCGAGCCGAAGGCGAAGCCGTGGCTCCCCCCTTCGAGGGCGGTCAGGCAGCGCTCGAGGGTCTCGCGCGTGGGGTTCTGGGTACGGGCGTATTCGTAGCCCGCGTGGGGTGACCCGAGTGCGTCCTGGATATAGGTGGACGTCTGGTAGATCGGTGGCATGACCGCACCCGCCAGCGGGTCGGGCTGGTGACCCGCGTGGACCGCCAGAGTAGCGAGTCGGTGAGCGGGATCTGTATGTGCGAGTCGAGTCATGGTGGTGCCCGGCGAAAGGAGGCGGAAGGTTATGCCCCGCCTCAAGTTGGGGCAACCCGCTGATTGTCGGGACCGGCCGCCCCCGGTACTTTTTTCATGGATGGCCTCCCTGAACCCTGCTGCCTCCGGACCCGAGACCGAGCGCATCCTCGTCGTCGACAACGATGAGTACGTTCGGCGCGTCCTGACCCGGGCTTTGGCCATCGACGGCTATGAGACCTACGAGGCCGAGGGGACCGAGCAGGCCCTGGCACTGCTGGAGGAGCTGGGCGGAGTACCGCTGGTGCTGAGCGACATCCACATGCCGGGGCGCGATGGCGTCGCCTTGCTCGTGGATGTGATGGCCAAGTACCCCGATACCGCCGTAGTGATGCTCACCGGCGACGCCGACGTCGCCATGGCGGTGGAAAGTCTCAAACTCGGCGCACTCGACTATCTCGCCAAGCCGGTGCTGGTCGAGGAGCTGCAGCAACGGGTTCGTCGCGCGCTCGACAAGCGCCGGATGACAATCCAGTTCCGCGACCTGCAGAAGAACTACCAGGAAGATCTCGAGCGACAGGTCAGCGAACTCTCCCGCAAGAACCAGGAGATGTTCCTCGCCCAGGTCCAGATGGCAGTGCGGATGCTGGAAGCCAAGGACCAGTACACCCGCGGTCACTCCCACCGCGTCGCCATGTACGCCGAGGCGACCGGCCGGATGATGGGCCTCGATGAAGAACTGGTGCAGCAGATCCGCCTTGGCGGCGAGTTGCACGACGTGGGCAAGATCGGGACGCGCGATGCCGTGCTCAACAAGCCGGGCGCGCTCACCGACGAGGAATTCGCCGAGATCCGGCGGCACACCACCGACGGTGAGGAGATGCTCTCGGTGCTCCGCGAAGATCACCCCGAGGTGCTGCACATTGTGCGCTGGCATCACGAACGCCTTGATGGCTCAGGCTTTCCCGATGGGCTGCACGCCGCCGACATTCCGATGACGGCGCGAATCGTCGCCGTGGTCGATGCCTTCGACGCGATGACCACCACGCGCGCCTATCGCGAGATGCGGAAGCCGGAGCTCGCATTCGAGGAACTCGAGCGTTTTCAGGGAATGCACTTCGACCCCGACGTGGTGAAGGCGTTCCGCGCGGCCTTCCCCGATCCTTCCCTGTTGCCCTTGCCCACGTGAGCCCGCGCTCCAGTCGTGAGACCAATCGCCGATGAGTGATACCCTGATGATCTCCGTGTCCGGAATGCGCGGACACGTCGGTACCGACCTCACGCCCGAGCTCGTGGCACGGCACGCCGCGGCACTGGGCGCCTGGGTGCGCTCCCGTGGCGGACACCGGGTCGTGCTCGGTCGTGATGCCCGGACATCCGGGCCGATGTTCTCGCTCGCTGCAACGGCAGGATTCCAGTCGGTCGGCGTCGACGTGATCGACATCGGTGTGGTGCCGACCCCGACGGTGCAGATGGCGGTCGAGCATCACCGCGCCGGTGCGGGACTGATCATCACGGCGAGTCACAACCCGATCGAGTGGAACGCGCTCAAGTTCGTCGGGCCCGACGGCATCTTCCTCGACGCCGAATCTGGCGCCGTGGTGCGCCGGCTCGCGGAAGACGGACCGGATCGTGCCGGTTGGGATACCATCGGCAAACTGCTGGCTGATCCCGATGCGATCTCGCGGCATCTCGATGCGGTGCTCGCCTTGCCAGTGATCGACGTGCCGCTGATTCGCTCGCGCAATTTTCACGTTGCGCTCGACTGCGTGCGCGGCGCTGGTGGTCCGACGATGCTCGCGCTCTTCGAGCGCCTCGGCGCGCGGGTCAGCGGCATCAACCTCGAGGCCGACGGGCGCTTCCCCCGGGAGCCCGAGCCGATCCCCGAAAACCTCGGTGAACTCGGTGCCTTCGTGGTGAAGAGTGGCGCCGACCTGGGGATGGCCGTGGACCCTGACGTGGACCGCCTCGCGCTGGTCGACGAGCGTGGCCACCCGATCGGCGAGGACTACACCCTCGCCCTCGCCGTTCGCGCCGTGCTCGCCCGGCAACCCCGGAGCGCGGCGACGCCAGCCGTGGTGGTCAATCTTTCGACCTCGCTGGTCGTGGAAGACGCGGCGCGCGACGGCGGCGCGCGATTCGTCAGGGCGCCGGTGGGCGAGGCCAATGTTGCCCGGAGCATCGTGGCGGAAGGCGCTGTTATTGGCGGAGAAGGGAATGGCGGGGTGATCCTGCCCGCGCTCCACGTCGGGCGGGATGCCCCGCTGGGGGCGGCCCTCATCTTGCAACAGCTGGCGGCATCCGGACTGGGGCTGGCAGCACTCGTGGCCGCCTCCCCACGGTACGTAATCGTCAAGGCCAAGTCTCCCCGTGGGGGCGACCTCGAGGCACAGTACGCCGCCCTGCGGGGGATTTTCCCGGATGCGGCGGTCGATACCCGCGACGGGCTGCGGCTCTCGTGGCCCGATCGCTGGCTGCACGTTCGTCCGTCGGGGACGGAACCTATCGTTCGACTCATCGCCGAAGCGCCGACTGGTGCCGAGGCCGAAGCTTTGGTGGCGAAGGCCCGCGGGGCGCGCTGAACGCGCCTCGCCCGAGAGGAGAATCACGCGCATGTGTGGAATCGTCGGATACGTCGGACCGCGGCAGGCCGCGCCCATCCTGATGGAAGGGCTGCGACGGATGGAATACCGCGGCTATGACTCGGCTGGCATCGCCGTGCTCAACGGAGATCTGCTCGACGTCCGCAAGGCTGCCGGAAAACTCGGCGTGCTGGCGCAGGAGCTCGTCGGCAAGATGCCAGTGGGTACCACCGGCATCGGGCACACGCGCTGGGCGACCCACGGCGGGCCTACCACTCCGAATGCGCATCCGCACCTCGACCAGACCGGCCGGATCGCCCTGATCCACAACGGCATCATCGAGAATGCGCCCGCGATCAAGAAGGCGCTGCTCGCGCGCGGTCACACCTTCACTTCCGAGACGGACACCGAGGTGCTGGCGCACCTGGTGGGCGAGTTCTACGACGGGAACATCGAGGAAGCGGTCGCGGCGGCGCTGCGAGATGTCGATGGCGCCTACGGGATCGCGGTGATCTGCACCGAAGAGCCGAACACGCTCATTGCGGCGCGCAACGGCTCGCCGATCATCCTCGGCATCGGCGAGGGCGAGAATCTGGTCGCGTCGGATCAGTCGGCGCTGGTGGAGCACACCCGCTCGGTGATCTACCTCGACAACGGCGAAATGGCGGTGGTGACCCCCGAAGGCTATCGGGTCCGCACCCTCACGACGCGTGAAGTCGACAAGCCGATCAATCAGATCGAATGGGATCTCGCGACGATCGAGCGCGGCGGCTACGAGCATTTCATGCTCAAGGAGATCTTCGAGCAGCCGGAAAGCCTTGCCAACACGATGCGTGGGCACCTGCTCGAGGAGAGCGGCAACGTCCGCGTCTTCGGCCTCAAGATTTCCGACGAGCAGGCGAAGGGAATCAAGCGGATCATCATCACCGCGTGCGGGACGTCGTGGCACTCGGGGCTGATCGGCAAGTACATGATCGAGGAACTCGCGCGCATCCCCACCGAGGTGGAATACGCCTCGGAATTCCGCTATCGCAATCCGATCGTTGACGAACACACGCTGGTCATCGCCATTTCGCAATCGGGCGAAACGGCCGACACCCTCGCCGCGCTGACCGAGGCGAAGAGCCGTGGCGCGCGCACGGTGGGGCTGGTGAATGTGGTGGGTTCGACCATTGCACGCGAAGTCGATGGCGGACTCTTCCTGCGCTGCGGCCCTGAAGTTGGCGTTGCGAGCACCAAGGCGTTCACGTCGCAGGTCGCAGCACTGGCGATGGTCACGCTCCGCTTCGCCCGGCTGCGCAACATGTCGCTGCTCGATGGGCAGCGCTATGTCGCGGCGCTCAACAAACTGCCGTCACAGATCGCCGAGATCCTCTCCCGCGCCGACGAAGTGAAAGTGCTGGCCGATCGCTTCGCGGATGCGACCAACGCGCTCTACCTCGGCCGCGGCGTGAACTTCCCGGCGGCGCTCGAAGGGGCGCTCAAGCTCAAGGAAATTTCCTACGTGCACGCCGAGGGATATCCGGCGGCCGAGATGAAGCACGGGCCGATCGCGCTGATCGACGAGAATATGCCGGTGGTGGTCGTGGCGCCGCGGGATGCGGTGCACGCCAAGATCGTCTCGAATGTGCAGGAAGTCCGGGCGCGCGGCGGCAAGGTGATCGCGATCGTGAACGCGGGCGACGAGGAGATCTCTCGCCTGGCCGAGGCCACGTTCATCGTGCCGGAGACGCTCGACCTGTTGACGCCGATCCTGACGGTGATTCCGCTGCAGCTCTTTTCGTACTATGTCGCGCTGCGTCGCGGGTGCAACGTCGACCAGCCGCGGAACCTGGCGAAGAGCGTGACGGTCGAGTAAACGGACGGCGGCTGAAGTCGCGGCTCGGCTGCCGTTCATCCTCATTTCACACTGCGCAAGACGTCAATCCCCGCCTTCATCGTCGACTGGAATCCCTGTTGATACGCCATCCCGTTGACATCGGAGTCGGTGTTCACGACACCGATGATGGCGGTGTGACGCTCCGGGTCGAGGTAGAGAAAGGCACGGAAGCCGGCCTGACTCCCCGTGTGACCCACGAAGCGCCGCTCGCCTTCCTTCTCGATGAAGAAGGAGAGCCCCATCCCTTCGGTGCCGGCCTGCACGATCGGCGTCCACATCCGTTCAAGCGAGGCGTGTGGCAGGATCTCGGCGTACGTTGCCGCGTGCGCGCTATCGCCCGCCGCCGCTCCCATCAGGAAGCCGGTCCACTTCGCGAGGTCACCTATCGGCGCGTTCCAGCCGCCGTTCGGGATCGTGACCCCGGGGTTGAAGTCGCGACCGTTCGCCTTGACCGAGCCGTCTTTTTGCACCGTGTAATTGTTCGAGCGCCAGCGCGCGAGGTGATACGGCGTGCTCCCGAAATAGCTCGTGGTAATCCCCAGCGGCGAGAAGAGATTCTTGGTGACGTAGCTCTCCCACGGATCTCCCGTGATCTGCTCGACGACGCGCGCGAGATAGATGAATCCCGGATTGCTGTAGCCGTACCGCGAGCCCGGCGCGAACACCAGCTGCATATAGGGCATCATCGCGACCAGCTGCGACCATTCGGTCGGTTCGAACGGCTCCCACGATTCTCCCTTGGTCCACGGCCAGGTCGGATTCTGCAATCCGGAGGAATGCGACAGCAGCATCCGGATGGTGATCTGGTCCATCGACCCGAAGGTGCTGTGCACCTTGCGCAGATCGGGAATCCATTTCGTGATGGCGTCGTCGAGTGTCACCTGATTCCGCTCGATCTGCTGCATCACCGCAATCGCCGTGAGCGTCTTGGTGATCGAGCCCCAGTGCCAGATCGTCGCGGCCTCGGCCTTCTCGCCGCGCTCCTTGTCGCCGAACCCCACGTAGTGCTCGGCCACGACCTTGCCATCGCGCACGAAGGCGATCCCGCCACCCACGAGATGACTCACGGAGGCGAACGAGTCGAGGGCCTGCGTTGCTGCAGGCCAGGCATCGGGAAGGGGCATTGTCGGCTTCTGGCGCTGGGCGCCGAGCGAGATCGGAAGGAGGGCAAGTGCGACAACGAGGCGGCGCATCGGCTGTCCTGGAATGAAGTGGAGTCCACTCCAAGATCCGCTCAGCGGGGGCTGCCGGCAAGCGCGACCCCAAGCAGGAGGCCCGCCCGGTAGCCATGTCGACTACTGTATCCCTCGGGGAGTTCTTCTTCGCGGAAGAGGGATTGCCCCGCGATCCCCTCGGCCCGCACCAGCGCACTCCAGCGCCGGGTGAGCGGTACGTCGAGCTCGAGTGAGGCGCGTGCCGCAGCGCGCCAGCGCGCCTCGCCGTCGGCCAGTGCAAATGCCCACCGTTCATAGATCGCTCCGGCGCCGGCGTAGAGAGCTGGCCCCGCGGTGCTTGCCGCGATGCGACGCGACAGCTCGGCCCCGACGCCCGAGGCCGAGAGGGCGCCGCGAGTCACGACCGACGCGCTCGCTCCTCGCACCGCGAGATCGCTGGTGATGCGGTGCCCTTCGACGGCCACTCGCCACGGCCCGTGTTGCCGCGCGACACCGGCGACCAGGTTGACTGGATGGTCGGGGAGAATGGCGGGCCGATCGGGGTCGACGGCATCGAGGGAATGCCCGGCCGTGACCGCCGGCCCGGCGGCGAGGGAGAAGCGCCACTGGGCGGTGAGTCGCGGCGTGATGCCAACGGCAAGGAGAAGGAGCAGGGTAGAACGCATCGTGACCTCGGCGAGGAAGAGAGTCGCCACGATCACTGGGCGGGATCAACGCACGCTCAAATCACCGCCCTCGTTACCTTTTCCCCCATGCGCATCGTGTTGCAGCGGGTCAGTGAAGCCAGCGTACGCATCGGCGGCGACGTTGCCGGCGCGATCGACCGCGGCTTTCTCGTGCTGGTGGGTTTCAGTCCGTCCGACTCGGCGGTCGAAGTTGCCTGGATGGCCGAAAAAGTCATCGGCTTGCGACTCTTCGCCGATGCCGAGGGGAAGATGAATCTGGACCTCGCGGCGGTCGGCGGCGCGCTGCTGGTGGTGTCGCAGTTCACGCTCTATGGCGATGCCGCGAAGGGGCGCCGGCCCTCGTTCATCGACGCGGCCCGCCCGGAAATCGCGATTCCGCTGTACGAGGCCTTTGTCGCCGCACTCCGGGCCAGCGGCGTGACCGTGGCCACCGGCGAGTTCGGGGCCGACATGCAGGTTGCCCTGACCAATGACGGACCCGTGACCCTGCTACTGGAGCGCAACGCATCGTGATGCCGACCATCGTGCTGGCCTCTGCTTCACCGCGACGGAAGCAGCTCCTCGAAATGCTCCGACTGCCGATCCTGGTGACGCCAGCGGACGTCCAGGAGATCCCGCTGCCCCGCGAGAAGCCGCTCGACTATTCCCGGCGACTCGCGCGCGACAAGGCGCGCGCCGTGCCCGGTCGGCTGGTGCTTGGCGCCGACACCATCGTCGTGCTCGATGACCAGATTCTCGAGAAGCCGGCCGACGATGCCGACGCGTTGCGAATGCTGCTGGCATTGCAGGGGCGAAGCCATACCGTAGTCACGTCGATCTGCCTGCTCGCCGATGGCCGTCAGCTCGATGCTGTTGACCAGACCCAGGTGACCTTTCGGGCTGCCGACGCGGAGTATCTCCGCCGCTACGTGGCGACGGGCGAACCGCACGACAAGGCCGGTTCCTACGGCATTCAGGGCTGGGGCGCTGCGCTGGTGGAGCGAATCGACGGCGACTTCTTCAGCGTGATGGGGCTGCCGGTGCGGCTGGTGCTGCAGTTGCTCGAAGAGGCGGGGTATCCGTACCAGTTCGGCGGCTAGCGCCGGTCAGGGTGCTTCGCTCGCGAGGCGAAGTGCCCGCAGCACGGCACCGGCCTTCGCTTCGGTTTCCTGGAATTCCATCTGTGGTACTGAATCAGCGACGATGCCGGCGCCAGCCTGCACGTATGCGTGGTTGCCCATGAACGCGACGGTGCGGATCGCGATCGCCGTATCCATGGTGCGTCCGCCAAAGCCGACATAGCCGACCGCACCAGCGTAGGGCCCGCGCCGAGTCGGCTCCAGCGAGTCGATGATCTGCATCGCACGCACCTTGGGGGCACCGCTCACCGTGCCCGCAGGAAATGCCGCCGCGAACGCATCGAGCGCATCGAGTTCCGGACGCAGCGCCCCGCGCACTTCACTCACCAGATGCATCACCTGCGAATAGCGCTCCACGACCATCTGTGCGACGACGCGCACGCTGCCGTACCGCGCCACACGACCGACATCGTTCCTGCCGAGATCGACGAGCATCAAGTGCTCGGCACATTCCTTCGGGTCGGCCCGCAGTTCGGCTTCCATCTCGGCGTCGTGCGCCGCATCGCGCCCGCGAGGCCGGGTGCCCGCGATCGGCCGGAGCGTGACCTCCTCGTGCTCGACCCGCACCAGGACCTCGGGCGACGCGCCTGCGAGGGTGAGTTCACCCAGGCGGAGGAAGTAGCAGTAGGGCGCGGGATTCAATGCGCGAAGGAAGCGATAGGTGCGAAACGGATCCGGCGCGGGTGTCACATCCATCCGGCGTGACAACACGATCTGGAAGGCATCACCCGCTGCAATGTGCTCCTGGCAGCGCGCGACGTCGCGGCGGTAGTCCGCATCGTGGTACACCTTCGTGGCGTCGGCGGGAATGCGTTCGGCCGGAATCGCGAGTGGCGCCAGGGCATTCGGTGCGGCGAGGCGGGCGAGCCACGCGGTCGCCTTCGCATCAGCGGCATCGATCCGCTGTTGCAGTGCGGCGTCGTCGAGAGTAGCGGCCACGCTGACGTTGGCGATCACGATGGCACGATGGAAGAGATTGTCGAGCACCAGCAGGGTGTCGACAATCATCGCGACGGCATCGGGGGGCGAACGGTCGTCGGTTGGCGCGTTGGGGAGCTGCTCCAGCGTGCGCACCACGTCGTAGCCCCAGAACCCGACCGCGCCGCCGGTGAACCGCGGCAGCCCGGGGACGTCGACCGCCCGATCGAGTCGCAACAGATTGGCGAGATGCGTGAGCGGTGCGGCGTCGCCGGCGGCGGTCCACTCGCCAGCCGGGTCGAGTCGCTCGACCGCACTGCCGCGATAGCGGAAGACGACCTCGGGTTCGGTCGCGAGGAAGGAATAGCGCGCCCAGCGTTCGCCACCTTCGAGCGATTCCAGCAGGAAGCCGTACTCGCCGCGATGCAGCTTGGCGAATGCCGACACCGGGGTGTCGCCATCAAGCACCACTTCGCGCACCAGCGGCACGCGAGTGAACCCTGCCGCCGCGGCCTCGCGGCAGCGGATCAGCGCATCATTCATCTCCCTTCTCCCTTCTCCCTTCTCGTGCATTCCGCTCATCGACGCGCTGCCAGCAGCCAGACTCCGGTGCCAGTGATCGTGAAGCGGAGCATGTCGGCCGCTGGGCGCTCGGTGACGACGAACTGCAGCTGGTCGGTGCCGATCTGATGGGCCGCCGCCATGGCCTGTTCGAAGAGGGCAGGCGTCGCGTATTTCGCGATGGCTTCGCTCGGCTCCTGGAAGTGCGTGGCGTAGGAGAAGGTGAGCCGGATCCCGGGCTTCAGGGAATCACTGCTTTGCAGCTCCACACCGTAGCGCCCCGCCGATGGGGAGAGACGCAAGGTGACGCTGTCGCCCGGAGCTTTCCTGGTGCTGTCGGCCGGTACCTCGATGATCGCGAAGATGGCGTTGTCGGGCGCGCCGTGCCGCATCACGATGGTGCGACCAGCCCGGGCGCTGTATTTCACCACTGTATCCGGCGGCGAGGCGCCGGACCGCTCGAGCACCCAGATTGCGCTCGCGCCGACTGGTGGCCCAGGATCGACCTTGGCGGTGCTGCTCCCACCCGGGTTGATGAACTGGTTGCCATGGCCGCAGGCGCCAAGCAGGAGGAGCAGGGCGACGCCTATCTTCCCCGCATGCGCCCTCTCCTGACGCTGCTGCTGCTGACCCAGACCGCCCCGCTCCTCGCCCAGGGTCCTTGGCGTTCGGGTAACGACCTCGAACTCGTGCGCCGGGCCGTCTCCCACCGGGTTTCCCGGGATGCGGACACCCTGCTGGCCGCATGGCAGGCCACAGCGCGTGGGGTGGTGCGGTTTGCGTCGGAGGTCAATCACGGCAGTGGGCCAGTTGAACGAGTGATCAGGGCGGACGAGCTGCGAGTCGAAGTGTACGGGGAAGCCCCGAACCGGAGCAAGCAGATTGTCGTCGCCTGGCGCGACACCTCGTTCCTCCCGAACCGCGTCAGCTACCACCGCGACCATCTTGGCATCGTGGCAAATGACTTTGGCGGCGTGATTCGCCTCGGCGATGGCGACGAGGTCCGTGACCTCATCCATCCGCTCTCGCCGGCAGGCCTGGATCACTACCAGTTTCGACTCGGTGACACGCTCACGCTCGCGGCCGCCAAAGGCGTGGTGCGAGTGGTTGCGGTCGAGGTCCGCCCGGTCGACCAGGCTGCAGCGGCTGCCGTCGGCACACTCTATCTCGACCTCGATCGTGCTGCGCTGGTGCGCTTCCGCTTCACGTTCACTCCCGCATCGTATCGCGACCCCACGGTCGAGAACATCACCGTCACGCTCGAAAATGCCCTGCAGGAGAATGCCCGCTGGCTGCCCTGGCGACAGTCGATCGTGATCCGCCGCGGATCGCCATTGCTGGACCTGCCGATACGGACGGTATTGCGAGCCGACTGGTCACTGAGCGATTACGCCCTCGGAGTGACGCACCTCCCTGCGAGATTCACCGGCCCGCTCGTGGCCGGGTTGCGTCGCCCCGCGCCCGATTCCACCTGGGGCGCACCCCTCGCCTTACGGCTGGACCTCCTCCCGGCGACTGCAGCCGATGTGGCCGAAGCGGAAGCCGAAGCGATGCGTGCGCTGGGCGGGCGGCTGATCGACGGACTCCCGGGGGCGCGGCTCGCGGCGCGGGGTGTCAGCGAACTGGTGCACGTCAATCGGGTGGCGGGGGTCACCCTCGAACTCGGCGCCCGCTTCTCGGCAGGTCGTGGCGTCACCGCGCGAGTACACGGCGGCTTCGGCTTCAGTGATCAGCGCGCGACAGGGCGGCTCTCTCTCGAAAAATCGTTCGGCGCCACCGACCTCGTAGTGGGCGCGGAGCGAACCATTGGGGACTTCACGGGCACGCAGGTCATCAGCGGCGCGCTCAACAGCGTCCGGACTGCGCTGCAAGGTCAGGACCTCGGCGATTACGTGATGCTCGAACGGTTCCGGATCGGTCTGAACCTGACTGCCGGCGCGACACGCGTGCGACTCGTCGCCGCGGAAGAGTGGTCGACGTCTGTGGCGACCGAATTCTCCCCAATTTCGGGGAGCTCGGCGACGAATCCCGCGCTCGGTGCGGGCCAGGCCACCGTGCTCTCGGGATCGGTGCGGCGGCGCGCCGTCAATGGCAACGGCTGGACCATCGATGCCGAGGTCGCGTCGGGAGATCGCGACTGGGGGCGTATCGCCGTGGATGGGCGGACCAGCACCTCGTTCGGGGCGGGTGCGTTACAGCTCCACCTGCTGGGGGGAATTGGTACCCGTGAATTGCCGGGATACCGCACTTTCGTGGCAGGGGGCCGTGGCACGCTCCCGGGGCTCCCCTTCCGCGCGCTGGGCGGACGTCGCCTGGCACTGATCGATCTGGGGTGGATCCGACCGATCACGGTGCCAAGTCCCCCCATCCCGAACGCTCAGCGGATTCGTCTTCCGAGCGCCTTCGGGCCCTTCGTGGCGGCGGCGATCGCGGGTGGCGGACCTTCGGTGATTGGGGAGGCATCTGGGCGTGTGGAGCCGGTTGCCGGACTCCGGCTCGATCTCTGGGGGCCACTCCTCAGGATCGAGGCCGGGGCGGCACTGCGCACGGGTCACGTGGGAATCACGCTCGACGTGCATCCTGACTGGTGGCCCGTCCTCTAGCGGCAATGGCTGCCGCCCGATGTGGCTCCAAGTGCCGGAGCGGCATAGATTTCCGCCAAATTCCCCGGTGCGACCCCGACCCCCGACGAGGGTGCGCGTGACGACCTACAACGACGAATGGCTTGCGGCGATTCTGGGCCCCCTGCTTCCACCGGGCGCTCTCGATCGGATCCGCACCGGTGTCGACAACAAGAGCACCCTCTGGGAGCGCCTGCTCGACTCCCGCCTGTTGCCCGAGGCGGAGGTCCTGACGGCGTTGTCAATGCGTTGTCGCTTGCCCATCGCCGAGCTGGGTGATGCGAGCGACGCAGCCCGCGATGCATTGCCCCAAGGTCTCGCGCGCCGGTACGGTGTGGTCCCGCTGCGGGTCAATGACGCCCTCCTCGAAGTGGCGACTGCCAACCCCTTCGATGTTGGCGCGGAGCAGGCGCTGGCCTTCGCTACCGGACGGGAAGTGCGGATGGCGCTTGCCTCCCCTCCGCGGATCCGCGAGAAGCTCAACCAGATCTACGGCCCCGAAGCGCCCGAGCATCATGTCGCCGACCTCCTCATGGGGATGGAAGGTCCTTCGGTCACCGAACTCTCCGAGCAGGACGCCGAAGACGCCGAGTTGCTCATCTCGGAAGCGAGTTCGCGGCCGATCATCAAGCTGGTGAATGTCCTGCTCGACGACGGCATCACCAGCCGGGCAAGCGACATTCACGTCGAATCGGCCGAGCAGGCCGTGATGGTCCGCTATCGCATCGATGGCGTCCTTCGCCAGGCGATGACGATTCCGCGCAAGGCGGGCTTGCCACTGATTTCGCGCATCAAGATCATGTCGGGGCTCGACATCGCCGACCGGCTGCGGCCGCAGGATGGTCGCGCGCGTGTGGCGGTCAACGGCAATCCGGTCGATCTGCGTATCTCGACGCTTCCCGCCACTCACGGCGAGAAGGTCGTCATCCGCATCCTGAACACCCAGTCCACGACACTCGCCCTGGCGGCGCTTGGCCTCTATCCCGAGGAACAGGCGCTGATGCGAATGCTGCTCGGTCACAAGGAAGGCGTGCTGCTGGTCACGGGCCCGACCGGCTCCGGCAAGACGACCACGCTCTACTCGTGCATTCGGGAAATCCAGAGCGAAGGCGTCAACATCGTCACGGTCGAGGATCCGGTCGAGTACCGGCTCGGCGCCAACATCGTGCAGGTACAGACCAACGAGAAGACCGGCCTCACCTTCGCGACCGCGCTGCGCTCGATCCTGCGTCAGGACCCCGATGTCGTGCTCGTCGGCGAAATCCGCGACGTCGAAACGGCGCAGGTCGCCGTCCAGGCATCGCTGACCGGTCACCTGGTGCTCTCCACGCTGCACACCAACGACGCGCCCAACACGATCACGCGTCTGGTCGACATGGGGCTCGAAGCGTTCAAGATCGGCGCCGCGCTGCGTGGCGTGCTGGCGCAGCGACTGATGCGCCGGCTCTGCCCGATCTGCCGCATCCGCCAGCCATGGTCGGAGCTGCCGACGCGAATTCAGCGCTTCGTCCCGGAGACGGCCGAACTCTGGAAGCCTGTCGGCTGCGGGCAGTGCACCCAGACCGGATACCGCGGCCGCTTCTCCGTCGTCGAGATCCTGGTGGTGACACCGGACATCGAGCGGATTATCGGTGCGAATGGGACCGCCAACCAGATCGCGGCCGCCGCACGAAGCGCCGGGATGGGGACGCTGTTCGATTGCGGCCTTCGGCACGTGCTCGATGGGCACACCTCGGTCGACGAGCTGCTGCGTGTGACCGACATCCCCAACGACGGCAATCTGCCGTTGCGCACCATCCTCGAACCGGTCGCCGTCGCAGCAACGCACGCGGCAGCGGCCACGCTCTCCTTCCCGTCGGCGGAGGAATTGCTCGAGGGGCTGGAGCTGCTCGACGACACTGGTACCCATGCGGTGCAGAAGAGCAAGTCGCGCGCGACCATCCTGCTGGTCGAGGATGAAGACACCTTGCGCCGGGTGATGCGCGATCTGCTCGAGCAGGAGGGGTACACCGTGTGCGAGGCGCGCGATGGTGTCGAGGCGCTCGAGCAGGTCGATCGCCACAATCCCGACCTGATGCTCCTCGACCTGAACCTGCCCAACGTCGACGGCTACAGCGTCCTGGCGCAGCTGCGCTCGCGCCCGGCAACGATTGACCTTCCCATCCTGGTGCTCTCGGCGCGCGGCGACGAAGACAACGAAGTGCGCGTGCTTCGCCTGGGCGCGACTGATTTCCTGACCAAACCCTTCCGGCCACGAGCGCTCTCCGCGCGTCTCGAGGCCACTCTTGCCAGGCGACGAACGTGACCAACGTGCAGGTCGAGGAACCCACCGAAGGACTGCGACTGATCAAGCCGAGCGTCCGGACCCAGCCCGCCTATACGCTCGAGGCGCCGCCCGCCGCGCGAAAACTCAACCAGAACGAAGCGCCCGACGACTTTGCCGACGCGTTGAAGCGCGAGGTACTCGAGCGCGTGCTGGCGCGGCCATGGCATCGCTACCCCGAGTTCACGCCCCGCTCTCTCAGCAGCAAGCTGGCGGCACACTATGGCTGGGATGTCGATGGGATCCTCGTCGGCAACGGGTCCAACGAACTCATTCAGGCGACGATGGCGGTGTCGGTCGAGCGCGACGATGTGGTGGTCGCGCCAGCACCGACCTTTTCGCTCTACCGGCTGCTCACCTCGGTGTTCGGCGGGCGGTACGTCGGCGTTCCCTTCGCGTCCGGCTTTCGCTACGACATTGATCGCCTGATTCGCACCGCCCAGCGGGATGAAGCCAAGCTGCTGGTGCTCAATACGCCCAATAATCCCACTGGATCCGCGCTGCGGCTCGAGGACGTCGAGCGGGCACTTGTCGAGACCGAGGGCTTTGTTGTGTGTGACGAGGCATACATCGAATTCGGGGGCGAAAGCGCCATTCCCCTGCTGGCAACCCACTCACGGCTCGTGGTCCTGCGCACCTTTTCGAAGGCGCTCGGGCTCGCGGGGATGCGCTTCGGCGTGGCACTGGCCCAGCCCGCCGTCGCGCGCGAGATTGCCAAGGCGAAGCTGCCGTACAACGTGAACGTCGTGACCCTGGCGGCGGCTGAAGTCGCGCTCGAGCACCAGGAGCGGATCGACCAGCGGGTGGCCGACGTCATCAGGGCGCGGACGCGCCTGTTGCTGGCGTTGCGCGCGCTGCCGGGGCTCACGGCGTTCGACAGCGCGGCCAACTTCGTGGTGATCCGTTGCGAGTCGCGACCCGCCAAGGCGGTGTTCCAGGCGTTGCATCGCGACTTCGGCATTCTGGTGCGCGACGTCTCGGGCGGCGTGGATCTCGAGGAGTGCCTGCGCATTTCGATCGGGCGGGAGGACGACATCGACGCCGTCGTCGCCGCCGTGACGACCATTTTCGGAGGGGCGACATGAGTCGCGAAGCAACGGTGGAGCGGATCACGGCGGAGACGGAGCTGCGGCTCCGCTTCGACCTGGACGGCACAGGGGAAGCATCGATCGAGACCGGCATCGGCTTCTTCGATCACATGCTGGGCGCCTTTGCGCGGCACGGCATCTTCAACCTCGTGGTCCACGCCGAGGGCGATCTGCACGTCGATGGCCACCACACGGTGGAAGACACCGGGATCGCGCTGGGGCAGGCGATCGCTGGCGCGCTGGGTGATCGCCGCGGCATACGTCGCTACGGCGAGGCCACGGTTCCGCTCGATGAGGCGCTCGTGCGCGTCGTGGTCGATTGCTCGGGACGGCCGTTCATCGCGTGGGACGCAAATCCGCCAGCGTGGCAGATGCTCGGAGAATTCGACGTCGCGCTCGCGCCGGAATTCTTTCGTGCCGTCGCGGTGCACGGCGGGCTCACGCTGCACGTTGACCTGATTCGCGGCAGCAACGCGCATCACATTGTCGAGGCGACATTCAAGGCGTTCGCGCGGGCGCTCGATGCGGCGACCACGCTCGACCCCCGCGTGACCGATGTGCCATCGACGAAGGGCGTGCTGTGATCGTTGTGGTGGACTACGGCGTCAACAACCTCGCTTCTGTCGTGCGCGCCTTCGGTGCGGTCGGCCATCCCGCGACCCTCTCCGCCGATCCTGATGTCGTGCGCCGGGCCAGCCACGTCGTCCTGCCGGGTGTCGGCAATTTCGGACGCGCTGCCGTCACGCTGCGCGTCACCGGTCTCGGCGACGCGGTGCGGGAACAGGCGGCGGCGGGACGCCCCGTCCTCGGAATCTGCCTGGGACAGCAACTCTTCTTTGCCGAAAGTGAGGAAGCTCCCGGCGCGGCCGGGCTGGGCCTGCTGCGCGGGCGGGTCGTGCGATTCACCACGTCGTTGCACGTGCCGCATGTCGGCTGGGCCGAAGTGCTGCCGACGCAGGCTGGGCGGGCACATCCGGTGACCGGGCCGCTGCTCGGAGAGGCCGGCGGGTTCTATTACCACGTTCACTCCTTCCACCCGGCCGACCTTCCCGAAAGCACCGTGCTCGCCACGGCCGACTACGACGGGCGCTTCGCGACGATTGTGGGAGAGGGAAGTGTCCTTGGCGCACAATTCCACCCCGAGAAATCGCAGGATGCCGGCCTCGCACTCGTGCGCCGCTTCGCGGAGTGGACACCGTGACCATCTTCGGTGCCCGATGCTAGCGCGCCGGATCATTCCCTGTCTCGACGTGGCCGCCGGTCGGGTCGTGAAGGGAATCCATTTCGAAGAGTTGCGCGACGCCGGCGATCCGGTGGAACAGGCGGCGCGCTACGACCGCGAAGGGGCCGATGAACTGGTCTTTCTCGACATTGCGGCGAGCTACGAGGCGCGCAGTACCACCCTGGCGATGGTGGAACGTGTCGCCGAAACGCTGTTCATTCCGTTTACCGTGGGCGGCGGGATTCGCTCGGTGGAAGATGCTGGTGCCGCACTCCGAGCGGGTGCCGACAAGGTCGCCGTGAACACGGCGGCTGTGCGCGATCCTGATCTGGTGTCGCGGCTTGCCGACGCCTACGGCACCCAGTGCGTTGTGGCGGCGGTGGATGTGCGCTGGGCGAACGACCGCTGGGCGGTGATGGTGACTGGGGGGCGGGATGCGACGCCGCTCGAGGCGATCAGCTGGATTGCCGAACTCGAGCATCGCGGCGCCGGCGAGATCCTCCTCACGTCGATGGACCGGGATGGCACGCGCAGCGGCTACGATCTGCGCCTCACCACCGCCGCCGCGCACGCCGTTGATATCCCGATCATTGCCTCGGGTGGCGCCGGCTCGTTCGAGCATCTGGCACAGGCCCTTGAAGCCGGCGCGCACGGCGTCCTCGCCGCGTCAATCTTCCACTTCGACAATCACACCATCGCGAGCGCGCGCAGCTTTCTGCGCAGCCGGGGCATCCCCGTCCGACCCTGAGCAGCCTCGGCCGTTAGAAGTCGTTGGCGTAGCTCAGGAACTTGACCCCACCATCACGATCGACGATCGAGCCGAATAGCTGCCGGGTGAAGGTGCTGTCACCCGCGCGATACGTTACCTGACATGGTCCCCAGAGGGCAGTCCGCCCGCGAACCAGCTGCAGCGTGTCCCGGGTGCACTGCAACTCGAGCAGCGCGAGCGACATCCCGCGGTGGCGCGCGAGCGCACGGGCCATTCCCTTCGCGTTGCTCTGGGTGACCTGTCGCCAGAAGATCGCCGGATCGAGTTCGTAAGGTGCCGCCGCATAACGGTGGTCAGGAAAGAGGAGCCACGCGAACTCGGCCCGTGTCACCAGCAGGCGCGAGAGGGTCGCCGTATCGCTCCGGGAGAGCGCCGCCAGATATCCCCGCACCAGCGCTTCACGCGTGGTGTACCCGCTGGTGAGTGCGGCGGGCGAATCGACCCCCACCCGGAAGCGGCGCAGATACTCGGCCATCGGCAGGATCGAGTCGATAGCGTCGCCGGGCCGGCGCCAGGGTGCGCTGTCGACCGCGACGCGCACGGTCGCGTCGGATTTCGTCGTACAGGCCGACAGTACCACTGCCGCGAGCACCGTTGCAATTCGTCGTATCACGAGCTGACTCCAGTCGTTCCAGCCGACCAGCCCCGGAGATGGGCGAATAACGCCACACATCCGGGGCCGGTCAGTGGAACGGCAATGTTGGTGATCAGTTCCGCGTGTATGCGGTCCAGCCTTCCCACCACTTGGCGCCGGCCGGGTCGGCCGCGCCTCGGAAGCTGGTCGGCACGATGAACGCACCGGCGCGGATCGCGAGGTCACCCGTGCCCACGAAAGTGTTCAGGCCGCCGGCCCGCGCAGTGGATGCTACTGACAGGCTCCAGTCGAAGTCTGCTGCTGCCGCCGGCGATGTGGCCGAAGTTACCGGGAGCTTGGTGAAGAGCGCCGAGGTGAGACCGACCAGGTCGATGGTGTTCGCAGTCGCGGCGAGGTCGGTGGTCTGCTGCCCCGCCTGTAGAGCCGTCGGCGTTTCGACGATCAGGTTGTTGCGGATCGACAGCAGTCCTGCCGTCTCGCGCGCCTTCGATTGCGCATCGCGATAGCCGATCGCGGCGCTCGGCCAGCGTGCGAAGATGCCGTTGATGTAGTGCCCGCCGGTGCCGCGGCGGAGAATCGCGCCGAAGCCGCCGGCCGTCGGTACCACTCCGGCACCGGTGCCGACCAGAGTGAAGTTGGCGATCGTCGGTACCGTGAACGGCGCGGTGTCGAAGCCGAGATCGCAGCCCGACCCGTTGCAGCCGTCGTTCTCGATGCCTTGCGGGTCGGCGGAGGTATTGCCGGCGCCGGCACGGGGCGGCACGACCCGGCTCTGGAAGCCGATGATGTACTGCAGCCGGCCAACGTACCCTTCCGACATATCGAAGTGATCGTCACCTGATTCGTATGACACCAGGTAGCGACCGTCGACGGCGCCGCCGAAGAACTCGTAGGAGTCGTCGAGCCCGTTGAGCGATTCGAGGTACTCCAGGGTGGTGCCGCTGCCGATCGCAGCCAGTGTGAAGGAATTCAGTTCCGCGTCCTGGGCCGGCGCGAAACCGGCATACTCCACCCGCACATACCGCAGGGTGCCGCTGTTGTCAGCGTTGTTGGTGCCGCCGTTGTAGGGAATGAGCGGGTTGTCGGCGCTGGTACCGGTGCCTTCGATGTTCACGACCCCGGAACGGTTGGAGATGCCGTTGCCGATCAGGATCAGGCCGCCCCAGTCTCCGGGCTGCCGCGAGCCGGCCGCTTGCGACGATGTGAAGACGATCGGGGCCGCAGCGGTACCGTTCGCCACGATCCGCGCGCCGCGAAGGACGAAGAGCGAGGAGCCGACGGTGGCAAAGTCGCCCACGATCCTTGTACCCGCTTCGATCGTGAGCGTCGCGCCGTTGGCGACCTTTCGGAAGCCCTTCAGGGTGTAAACCTTGTCGGCGGTCCAGGTCGTATTCGTGGTGATGTCAGTGGTGACATCCACGGCCGTCGGACCACTCGTCGTCACGGTCACTTCCGCAGAAAACGCCGAGGTGCCCGCTGAGCGCACCGCGGCAATCTTGTAGCGGTACTGGGTGCTGAGGGTGAGGCCGGCGTCGTCGTAGCTCGTCGCGCCGGCTACCGGGCGGGCGATCTCGGCGAAGGCAGCGGCTCCGGTCGCACGCTGGAGCACGTACTGGGTCACTCCGGTGCCCGCAGTCCAGCTGATGTGGGTTCCGGTCGCGCCGGTCGCGGTCGCGGTCAGCCCGGCCGGCGGATCGTTGGTCACGGGATTCGGGTCGGTCGGGTCGCTGCTGCAGGCGCCAAGTGCGGCAATGCTGAGGAGCACGGCCGCGCGCATGCTCGTGCCAATCCTGAAAGTCATTCCTGGTTCCTCGTCGATGGAGTGTGCGTGCAGGCGAAACGCCAACATCACGCGGCAGAATCAAGCGCGGTGGTGTTGGCGTCGGGTCGCAGTGCAGTCACAGGACGGTCACGAAGCACGAAAGACTAGAGACTTGAGACTAGAGACTAGAGACTTGAGACTAGAGACTTGAGACTAGAGACTAGGGACCGAGCTGTCAGCCCGAGCGCGGGCGCAGTCGAAGGAGTGTTAGCCAGGTAGTGAGGCCAGCCTCTAGTCTCGAGTCTCTAGTCTCTCATCTCTGTTCTACTGCGTCCAGCTGAATCCGATTCCGATCACTCGCCCCGCCCGGTAGGACTCCCGGATGACAGCGCCCTGATTGATGCGGTAGGGGGTGTCGAGCAGGTTCTTGCCATCGAGCCGCGCGCTGAGCGCGCCAGCCACGGGGAATCGGAGCGAGAGGTCGAGCACATTGCGAGGTTGTTCGATGACATCGGGTAGCGGCGTTTCACCGGCTTCGGTGATGCGTTCGCCGACGCGATTGAAGAGCGCGGTGGCCGAAGCATTCCCGGAGGGATGGGTCCAGGTGATACCGGCGTTGACGACGTACGGGGCCTGACCGACCATTTTCCGCGCGGCATTGGTGACCGAGCCGCTGGTCGGGTCGATATGAATGGTTGACTTCATCACCGTGGCATTGGTGAAGACATCGAACGGCTGCAGCACGGAGGCCAGGGTGCCGAGCCCCTTCCGCAGCTCGAGCTCAACGCCATAGTTGTCGGCGCTCGCGGCGTTCACGTAGCTGATGATTCGGGTGCCCGATGTGCCCTGGTAGACACGCTCTATCGGATCAGTGAACTTCTTGGCGAAGAGCCCCAGCGAAACAACCTCGCCGCGATGCGGATAGAACTCCCAGCGCAGGTCGTAGTTCTGGATCAGCGCGCGCTTCAACTCCGGGTTGCCCTTGACGTTGTCGAAGCCGATGACTTCGCGGAAGAGGATCGGCGAGAGTTCGCGGTACTCGGGACGAGAGAGCGTCTGGGTGCCGGAGAGCCGCAGCGACGTCCGAGTGCCCAGTTTCAGGTTGAGTGCAACCGACGGAAGTACGTCGGTGTACGCGGGGGTGGCAGTCGAAGGCTCGCCTGCCGTCGAGCGTGAATCAACCTGGACTTGCGACCGCTCGATGCGTGCGCCCGTCACCAGCTCGAGGGCTGGAGTGATTGGAAAGGTGGTCATCAGGTAGCCCGCGACCAGTTTGTCGCTTGCCGTGTATGACCCACCCGCCGCCAGTGGGGTGATTCGCAGGTTCGACTCCCCGGTTCCCGTGAGCCGCCCATCGAAGATCTGCTCCGGCGCCAGCGACGTCACCGCCTCTGGCAAGGGCCGCACCAGCGACAGCGAATACGCGGTGTTCACGGCATCGCGATCGGTACTGCGATAGATCCCGCCGACCTTGACGCTTCTCCCTGCCGACGGCGCCCCGAGGAAGAATTGCCAGTTGGCGTTCGCTTCGAGGGAATGCTCGCCGAGATCGGCGAAGGTGCGGACCGCCCCCTCGTTCGCGAAGCCGAACCAGGTCGGTGTAGCGGTGGAGCGGTCGTAGACGATTTCGGAACGATCCGGTTCGCGACGGGCCACCTTCGAGAAGGTGACCCCGTAATCGAGCAGATGCCGACCGCCGAACTCCTGGTGCATCGCGAGTTGCCCTGATGCAATGCTCCGTTCGACATACCGCAACCGCGTGATCTCGAACGGGAGCGCGAGATTCTCCGAGCTGCCGCTCTCGCGGCGTCCTTCATTGTCCATCGTGCGGTTGTAGGTGGTATTGAGCGAGAGCTTGCTCTGGGTTCCGAGCGTCACACCGAAATTGGCAATCCCGCCCCAGAGCACCGTGCTCCGGCCGGTCGAGCCGTCGTACCGATCCACTTCCTCGGCCTGGCCATTCGAGCCGATCTGGGCCAGCGCGCGTCTCTGGCCCGCCTTCGTCTCCTGGGCGTAGCTGTAGGTGCCGGAGAGGAGATACGACAGCTGGCTGCTCCCGGTCGGGATCGCGCCGCCGAGCGTCATGCCGTAGCCGCCGTTCGGCGTGCCGGTGCGGGTTGCTGGCGACCAGACGTTTCGCAGCGAGCCGATCAGCGAATTGACCTGGGCACTCGGCAACTGCTGGGTGAAATCGGTCGCGCGAAGCAGCGAGGGAAGGGCACGATCGGTCGCACCGAGGGCAAGCAGGTCTCGCCCGGTGGATGGTGCGAAGAATCCTGTCTTGCCGGTCACCGCCGTGTTGAAGCCGGTGGACAGCGAGAACCCCGTGAAGCGACGCCCCGAAAACTCCCGCGTCCGGATGTTCACCGAGGCACCGGCGAAGTCACCCGGCTGGTCGGGGGTGAAGGTCTTCGAGGTCGAGATTCCTTCGAGCAGCTGCGACGGAAAGAGGTCGAGCGGGACGATCTTCTTCTCCGGTTCGGGCGACGGAATCCTGGCGCCGTTGAGTGACGCTTGAGTGTACCGATCGCCGAGCCCACGGACGAAGACATACTTCCCATCCTGGACCGTCGCACCGCTCACTCGCTGGATCGCGGCGGCGGCGTCACCGTCGGGCGAGCGGGCGATCTGCTCACGGGAAATGGCATTCACGATGCCGACGCTGTTCCGCTGTTCGTCGAGTGCGGAATTCACGGAGCCCTTCTCCACGGCCGCGGTGACCGAGATCTCCGAGAGCTCCACTGCGCGTGGCGAGAGGGTCACGTCCTGCGTCACCACGCCGCTCTGGGGCACCACGATGCCGGTCACCAGCTTCGGGGTGTAGCCGATCTTGACCGCCCGGATCGTGACCGTGCCGGCTGGCACGCCCCGAAGCGTGTAACGGCCGTCGACTGTGGTGTTGACCGAATGGGAGCTGCCGGGAATCGTGACGAGGGCGCCAGCGAGCGGGAGCCCGCCTTCGCTGTTGAGGACCCGGCCGTTGATCCGCGCCTCACCCTGCGCCATCAGGGAGGCGGGAAGCAGGAGCGCCACCACAAGTCCATTTGCGCATCGCGCGATCAATCTGGTCGTCACACCGCCACCCCGTTCCGGAGGAATGAGGGGCCGCTCCGATCATCGGACCCGTCCCCCCACGAACCGCAGCAGAATGCTCGGAGTGTGTGACGACCTCGTCACGAGCGGCGCAACAAACGGGTCACAAAAGAAAAACGGCCCCGAAACCGGGGCCGCCGCAGTGAAAACGATTCATCCTCTTGGCGGATCCGGGATACGCGACGTGTCGCCAACGCCGCTCGGCGCGTTGGGCTTGACCCGAATCGACTTGGCGGGAATCCCGACATGGACGTGATACGGCCGCACATTCTTGGTGGCCAGGGCGCTGGCCCCGACCATTCCGTTCTCGCCGACGTGTACCCCCGCGAGCACGGTCGCGTGATAGGTAATCCGCACATCGTCCTCGAGCACCGTCAAGAGCGACGTCACATCCTTCTGGTCCACGATGCTGTGGGTGTGCGAATAGATGTTGGCATAGTCCGAGATCGAGACCCTGTGCCCAAGCCGGAGCCCGCCACGATCGTCGAGCAGGACGTGTCGATGCACCACCACGTCGTCGCCGACTTCCATGGCGTACCCGAACGAGAACTCCACGTTCTGGAAACACTTGAAGTTGCGGCCGACGCGCGCGAAGATGTGCGGCGCCAGCAGTCGGCGAAACTCGATGCCGAGGGCCACGTGCTGCCCACCCACGGGGAGGCGATCGAAGGAATACCACAGCCAGAGCAGCGGCTTCACCCGCGCGAAGCGTTCGGTATCGACCTCGGCATAGTACTCGGGTTCCAGCGTGATGTTGCGCGGGTCGAGCGCCTCGATCGCGATCCGCGATCCGGCGGGCAGCGCGGGGTCGGCGAGACGTTCGTCCCAGCGGCCCTGTCCTGGCCAGGTCAGTTCGAAGAGCGTCTCGCGGGTGATGGCGTTCCAGTCGGCGCCTGGGGCACGGAGCTGCTGGTCGAGGTCGGCGAGCCAGCTGTCGCGGAGAAGTTGCTGGCCTTCAGGAAGCGGGACGGGCTTGAGCGGTCGAAGCACCATACGGGCAGCTCAGGGCTTGATGGAGTCGGTGCGTTGCCTGGTGCGGCCCAGGATCCGGGCCCGTTCGCTGTCGAGTCGGCTCAGGCGCCGCTCCCATTCCTCGTTGGTGCCGTCGAGGTAGGTCACGGTGAAAGGCTCGTGCAGCGGCAACTCCCGTTCATAGATGAACAGGCCACTGGCCTGCTCGCGGACATCCAGTTGCTGATTCGAGAAGGTCGGCGACAACGGGATCGTCGCGATCGGACGGTACTGCTGGCTGTGCAGCGAGAGCGTCAGCACCGAGGGGTCGAAGCGAGTCGATGGCGCCAGCGAATGGAACGAAACCAGGGCTACGCCGGGGTCGCGCACGCCGCGCGCGGACGCGACCGAGTCAATCTTCCGTCGGTGCGTCTGCAGCAGCAGATGCAGCGACTGATACGCATCCGGCGCGAGCACCCGGATCAGCCGCTCTTCCAGGGGAACGAAGCGGACTTCGAGCGTCCCGGTGCGGAGGCGGAGCGTGATGACGTCCTGGTTCAGCTGGCCATATCCGGGCTGGATATCAGTCGAGCTGGTGTCGCGTGGCGGCACGACGACCTGCGCCCGCGCGCACGCCGGGAGTGCCAGCAGGGTCACCGCGAGCGCGAGCGCGTGGCGACGACTCATCACGGTGCGCCCGCCGCCGCCAGCAGCGAGGCGCCGAGGTCGGCAATGCCGAGTCCGGTCACGGCGCTGACCGCCTGGATCTGATCGGGTTCGAGTCCGAGGGCGAGGCTGCGGTCGCGAACGGCCTGCAGCTGCTGCGCGCGCGAGAGCTTGTCAGCCTTCGTCAGCACGGCGAGGACGCCACACCCGGCACGCTGCAACAGGCCGTGGAACTCGGCGTCGTCCTTGGATGGTTCGTGCCGGATATCGAGCAGCCAAACCACGCCTGTCAGCGACTTGCGCTCGGTGAGGAGCTTTTCGAGAAGCTTCCGGTAGGCGCCACGCGTCCCCTTGTCGGCGCGTGCGAAGCCATAACCGGGGAGGTCGATGAGATAGAGTGGCGGCATCCGGAAGATATTGAGCAGCTGCGTCTTGCCCGGGGTGGATGAGACGCGGGCAAGTGCCTTCCGGCCCACCAGCGCGTTGAGCAACGACGACTTGCCGACGTTGGAGCGGCCGATGAAGGCGAATTCCGGCGCCGCCGGATGGAGATTGTGCAGCGGATCGGGAAACGATCCGATGAACTCGATCGGCAGCACCGCGAGCGGCGAGACCGCCGCAGAAGTCGGGGCGGTCAGGCTTCCTTCTTCTGGCGGGCGCGCTCGGTCACGACCAGCGGCGTCGCACCGCTGTTGATCGATTCCGGCGTGATGATCACCTCGCGCACATCATGTCGCGACGGGAGATCAAACATGATATCGGTCATTACCGATTCCAGGATGGCGCGCAATCCGCGGGCACCGGTCTGACGGGTGATCGCCTTGCGGGCGGCGGCACGGAGCGCCTCGGGGTCGAACGTCAGGCCCACGCCTTCGAGTTCGAAGAGCCGCTTGTACTGCTTGGTCAGCGCGTTCTTGGGCTCGGTCAGGATGCGCACCAGCGCTTCCTCGTCGAGCGACTCGAGGGCCACCAGGACCGGGAGACGACCGACCAGTTCGGGGATCAGCCCGAAGCGGAGCAGGTCATCGGGCTCGGCCGAGTGGTAGGCGTGCTTCTCATCGTATTTCGACTTGGCGGAGACCTCGGCTTCACTGCCGCCCATCCCGCCGCCGAAGCCGATCCGCTGCCGACCGAGTCGTGACTCGACGATCTTGTCGAGGCCGTCGAAGGCGCCACCGCAGATGAAGAGGATGTCGCGCGTGTTGATCTGGATGTATTCCTGCTGCGGGTGCTTGCGGCCCCCCTGCGGCGGAACCGAGGCCACGGTCCCCTCGAGAATCTTGAGCAGCGCCTGCTGGACGCCCTCGCCGGAGACATCGCGGGTGATGCTCGGGTTCTCCGACTTGCGCGCGATCTTGTCGATCTCGTCGATGTAGACGATGCCGCGTTCGCACTCGGCCACGTTGAAGTCGCCGGCCTGCAGCAACCGCACCAGGATGTTCTCGACGTCTTCGCCGACATAGCCCGCTTCAGTGAGCGTCGTGGCATCGGCAATGGTGAAGGGGACATCGAGAATCCGCGCCAGCGTCTGCGCCAGCAGCGTCTTGCCGGTGCCGGTGGGTCCGAGCAGGAGAATGTTGGACTTCTCCAGTTCGACGTCGCCATCACGCGGGCCGGCATTGATCCGCTTGTAGTGATTGTAGACCGACACGGCCAGCGAACGCTTGGCGCGTTCCTGTCCCACCACGTACTGGTCGAGCGTGTCCTTCAATTCCTGCGGCGATGGAACGGGCCGCTGGCCTTCGGTCTGCTCGCGCTCCTCGTCCTCCGCCAGAATCTCGTTGCAGAGGGTGATGCATTCATTGCAGATGTAGACCGAGGGTCCGGAGATGAATTTCCGGACCGAGTCCTTGCTCTTCCCGCAAAAACTGCATCGGAGGTGCTTGTCGTTGGACATCGGGTACCTCAGGTGGTGCTGTCGCCGCTCGCTCGCGGGGTGAACACGGTGTCGATCAGACCGTACTCCTTCGCCTGCTCGGCGCTCATGAAGCGATCCCGCTCCATGTCCCGCTCGATCTGCTCGAGCGGCTGCCCGGTGTGCTTGGCATACAACTCGTTCATCCGCCCGCGCAGGTAGAGGATCTCCCGCGCCTGGATCTCGATGTCCGCCGCGGTGCCCTGCGCGCCACCGGACGGCTGATGGATCATGATCCGGGAATGCGGCAGCGCCGCCCGCTTCCCCTTGGTGCCGGCGGTCAGCAGGAACGAGCCCATCGAGGCGGCCATTCCCATGCAGATCGTGTTGATCGGCGCTCGCAGGTGCTGCATCGTGTCGTAGATCGCCATCCCGCTCGACACCACGCCACCCGGCGAGTTGATGTAGAGGTAGATGTCCTTCTCGGGGTTGTCGGCCTCGAGGAAGAGCAGCTGCGCGATGATGATGTTCGCGACGTCGTCATTGATGCCGGCGCCGAGAAAGACGATCCGGTCCATCAGCAGGCGCGAGAAGATGTCGTAGGTCCGCTCTCCGCGAGCCGACTTCTCGATAATGTACGGCGGATACACTGACGCGTGCGTCACGCGGTTACCTCGGTAACGGTGGACTGCGCGAGGAGCCACGCAAAGGTCTTCTCCTCGGTGATCGTGCGCTCGAGTTCGCCGAGGCGCTTCCCCTGCTGTAACGACGCGTAGAGCTTGCCCGGTTCCACCCCTCGGGCGGCAGCCAGTTCGGCTACCCGGGCGTCAAGATCTGCCTCGGTACAGTGCAGGTTCTGGGCCGTCGAGATGGCATCGAGAACCAATTCCCGCTTGACCTGGCTCTGGGCCACCGGCTCGAACGAGGAGGCAAAGGTGTCGAATTGCGCCTCCTCGATCCGGTACCCCTCGGCGTAGGCATGGACCAGGCGGTGGACCAGCGACTGGGGCGCCGGCACGTTGTTGGCCTCCACCAGCTGCTGGACCAGCTGATCGCGGACCCCCTGATCGGCGCTGCGGACCGCATCGGCCTTGAGGTCGTCGCGGATCCGGTCGCGGAGGGCCGTCACCGAATCGAAATCACCAAGTTCCCGCGCAAAGGCATCGTCGAGCGCGGGGAGGATCTGCTCCTTGACCTCGTGGAGCGTGATCTGGACCCGGCGGCTCTCCCCGCGGCGGGCCACCTCGGGGTGGTCCTCCGGGAAGCGGACATCCGCCTCGGCCACACCGCCCGGGCTGAGCTTCATGATCTGCTCTTCCACGTCCGGAATCGTCTGTCCTGACCCGAGGACCAGGTTGTAGGGCTGCGATTCGGCCGGTGCCTTGCCGTTTTCAATGGTGTTCACGGTCACGGAGACGAGGTGGCCGGGCTTCGGTTGCACCCCGTCGAGCGGGCTCCAGGTGGCCTTCTGCTCGCGGATCTTTTCGAGCTGCTCCTGCACCATCTCGTCGGTGACGACCGGTACCGTACGAGTAAGCGTGAAGCCGCCCGTCGTGGCGACAGCCAGGTTCGGTCGGACCTCGATGAGCAGGTCGAAGGTGAGCGGCGCGCCCTCGTGATAGTGGACGTTGCGCACCTGTGGATCGGCCGTGGGCTGAAGCTCGGTTTCCTTGAGGATCGTCTCCCAGCTCTCACGGAGGGCATCCTCAAGCACCGAGCGACGGATCTCCTGCTCGAACTTCTTGCGGACCACGGGCTCGGGTGCATGCCCCTTCCGGAAGCCCGGCAGGCGAGCCTGACGTGCGTATTCGCGGACAGCCCGGCGCTCGGCGGCGGCGAGGCGTTCGAGGGGAACGGTCACCTGGAGGGACTTCGAGGCGACATCTTCGGCGGTGGTCTGGTAGGTGATTTCAGTCATAGCCGCCAAATATAACGGCTCCCCCTTGACGAGTGGGGGGAAACAGCGGTTCTCTTGGGGACTATGGCACGTATTCTGGTAGTCGACGACGAATCATCCATCCGCCGGGCGCTCCGATTGATGTTCGAGCGCGGGGGGCACACCGTCATCGAAGCCGCATCGGCGCCGGTGGCGCTGGAGCTGGTGGTCGATTCCGAGCCACCCGATGCCATCGTCTGCGACGTGAAGATGCCGGGTATGGACGGGATGGAGTTCTATCGGGCACTGGGCGGTGTGGCCCCGGCCCTCCAGTCGCGGCTGGTCTTCCTGACCGGTGCGTCACGAGACCCCGCGGTCCACACCCGGATCGAGCAGCTCGGGGTTCCCCTTCTCGGCAAGCTCGACGACCTGCAATTGGTGGTTGATGCGATCCGCATCACCCTCTTCCGCCGCCCGAAGGCCTGAACCGCGCTATTTTGTCGTCGCAGCCGTCGTAGCCGCCGCCGGCACGGCGCTCAGCAAGCCCAACCCTTTCAGCCCGAGCTTCGCAGCGACCCCCAACACCGGGGCTCCTACCGCCGTTGCGAGCAGGATGGTGTCGGCGACCACCAGCGGCTTGGTCCAGCGATTCACGAAGCTCCGATCGCGCAGGAGCATCACGCCGAGCGCGAAGCCTCCGTTGACGATCACCAGCAAGGCGACCGCGGCGGCCGAAGCGACCCCGATAACGGAGTCGAGCCAGGGCAGGGTAGTGGGCTCCATCGGACGCCTCGATTGTTGGGATTCTGGAATATACGCCAGACGTCGCAGGCGTGAAACGTTGGTCGAGAGGGGAAGGGGGAAGGGAGAAGGGAGAAGGGAGAAGGGAGAAGGGAGAAGGGAGAAGGGGAAAGGGGAAAGGGGAGCGGCGCTGATCGCCCACTGATCGCACGACCCCCTCCCAAGAGGAGTGCGGCCAGAGGGCGACGCCTCGGGGCGGCCGGCCTATCGCCCCTTCCAACTGTTGTTTCCGAGCTCCGCATCCATCCAGATCCCGCCGTCGATCACCACCGAGGTGATCGCCTTCGCGCCGCTCACGGCGATCCGTGCTTCGGATTGATTGGCGCGCCAGACGGCGGACGTCTGATGCAGCGTGTCGATGACCCCGCCGGCACGAGTGACGATCAGGTCGAACGGCGCGGCCAGCCCGCCGACATTCTTCACGGTCACCACGGAGCCGGTCCCGGACTTCTTCACGCCGGCTACCTCGAGATCGATGTAGCCGTTGGAGAAATACCAGTTGCGCCAGAACCAGTCGAGGTTCTGCCCGCTTCCGGTATTGAACGAGTTGAAGAAATCCCATGGGGTGGGATGCTTCCCGTGCCAGTTGTCGATGTAGGTGTGCAACGCCTTCCGGAAGGCCACATCACCGAGCATCTCCTTCACCGCGAGATAGCCGAGTGCCGGTTTGCCATAGGCGTTGTTGCCGTACGCTGCGTTCTTGAGCATGTCGCCCGGGGTGACGATCGGGAGGTCTTCGAGCGGTGAAGGATCATTGATCCACCCGGCCACACGGAATTGCCTGAAGAGATCGGCCGCACGCGCCTTTCCCATGTCGGCCTGATTGATCAGGTATTCGAAGGTGGTCGCCCACCCCTCGTCCATGAAGCCGTAGCGCGTCTCGTTGATTCCCATGTAGAACGGGAACCAGGTGTGAGCGATCTCGTGCGCGGCGACGAACCGGGCGAACGAGGTATCGGCAAACGTGTTGTCGTTGACCATCATCGGGTATTCCATGTCGGCGACGCCCTGGAACACCGTGGTTTTCTCGTAAGGGTAGGGAACTCCCGGCCAGTTGTTCGAGAACCAGTCGAGTGACTGCTTGGCAAAGGTGACCATGTGACGGTAATCGGCCGACGAGTCCACGTAGGCGGCCTGCACGCTCGCACGGCGGCCGGACGAACGATCGACAACAACGCTGCCACCATCCCAGCTGTAATGATCGCTCACGCCGAACGCCACGTCCGGAACATTCGTCGCCGTGAAGTGCCAGGTGAGGATCGAGTCCTGCTGCGTCACGGCGCGATTCGCCATCTCCGCGCTGGTCGCGATGTGGATGACGTCATCCGATTGCAGGGCACTGCGGTATCGCTGCAATGGGCCGGGCTGCAGCAGGAGCTCCGGGTTCGTGAGTGTGCCAGTACCCCAGACCACGTAATTGCGCGGCACGCGAATCGTGACGTCGTAGTCGTTGAAGTCGCTGTAGAACTCCTGACCGTCGGTAAAGTCCATCCGGTCCCAGCCGTCGTAGTCGTCGTACACGGCCACACGAGGATAGAAGTATGCGAGGAAGAGTGACGTCGGGTCGAGCATGCCCTCGCGGTTGCTGAGCTCCGCCAGCGTGACGTGCCAATCGATGTTGAGGCGAACGGAATCGCGCGGCATCAGCGGGGCCGGAAGTCGGACCGTGCGCCAGGTGGCAGCCCCGCCGTCGGCCTGACCCCATGGCACAACGGTTCCGTTCGCGACGAAGCGGTCGATCTGCACGCCATCGGTGAGATACTCAGCTGGAGCGCTTCCCATCCGCGCCGCACCCGGCTTATGGATGTTCAGCAGCAGCTTCATCGTGAGCGCGCGAAGGGTGTCTGGACTGGTGTTGTAGTAGACGATCGTCTCGCTGCCACGGACGGCTCGACCCGACGGGGAGAGGTCAATCGAGATGGCATACCGCGCACGATTCTGCCAGTAATTCGGGCCGGGTCGACCGTCCGCGGCGCGGGTACCCTTCGCGAAGGCCTGCGCGACAGTGCGGGGCCGGTAGAGCGGCTGCTGCGCGGAAGCCGACGTGGCTACTTGCAGCATCACGGCGGCGAAGAGTGCAGTGGCGGGAAGGACTCGGCTCATCGCTGGTTCCGGTGGGGGAAGTGCGCGTCGACGGCCGCCATACGCAGTGCGTGAGCGGAGAGTTGCGCTCTCCCAGGGACAGGTTCGCTGCCAACTTCCCGCCATGGCCAGATCGACAATCGTCCCTCCCTGAAACCATTTCCTCGACTCCGACGTCCCTAACTACTCCAAAGGAGTAATTAGGAGCCCCAGTGACTCACGACCCCGTTCCCGACCTCAGTACGCTCGAATTCCACGTCCTGCTGGCGCTCGCGGCCGAGCCGCTCTATGGCTACGCCCTCAAGGACGCCATCTCGACCGAGTCCGGCGGGATGCTGACCCCGAGGGCTGGCTCGCTCTACCGCGTCGTCGCCCGGCTGATGGGGGACGGCCTCGTGAAAACGGCGGAGCCGGTCGATGCCGAGCCCCATCCGGGCCTCGAACGGAAATACTACGCGCTGACTCAGCGGGGCCATCGCGTTCTGGCGGCTGAAGCACAGCGTCTCAAGCATGCGGTCGCCACGGCGGAGCGACGGCTCAACGCATCGCGGGGCAGCTGATGCTCGGCGCATTGCTTTGGCTGCTGCGGCTCTTCCCGGAAGAATTCCGCTCGGCTTTCGAAGCCGAGATGACGGAACAGATCACCAGGGACTACGCTGCGGCCCGCGAGGCCGGACGCCTCGCCGCCGTCCGATACGCGCTTCTCACCGCGTGGGACCTGCTCATCTCGGGCGTCGCCGAGATCGTCAATCCATCGCTGGTCACTCCATACCGTACCGACACGAAGGGAGAGAGCATGGCATCGCGCATCAGCGACTGGGTTGCAGACCTCCGCCTGGCCGTGCGGGCGCTGCGGCGCTCCCCTGGCTTCGCGGCCGTCACCATCGGGACGCTTGGGCTGGCCATCGGCGCCAACGCCGGCATGTTCTCGGTCGTCGACACCGTCCTGCTGCGGCCGCTGCCCTACGAAAATGTCGATCGCCTGGTCTTCATCGCTGCATCGGCGCCGGGCTCCGACCTGCCGGGCGAGGTTGGCGTCTCGACCGAATTCTTCGTGCAGTACAAGGAGCGCTCGAAACTTCTCGAGGACGCAGCGCTGATCTCCTCCTTCACGTCGACCCTTTCCTCCGGCGAACAGGTCGAGCGAATCAGGATGTCGTCCCCGACCGCGTCCCTCTTCTCCACGCTTGGTGCCAAGCCGATCCTTGGCCGGTTGCCCGTGGCCGATGATGAGTCACGCGTGGTCGTGCTGAGCTACGCGCTGTGGCAGAGCTGGTTCGGCGGCGACCCGAAGGTGATCGGGAAGACGCTGCAGGTCGCCGGCGATAGCCGCCAGGTGATTGGCGTGATGGGCAACGATTTCCGCTTCCCGGTCGAGGGGACGCAGCTCTGGTTTCCGAGTGTCGTTCGGCTCGAGAATATTCGCCCGGGGCGCTTCGGCGCCGGAATGATTGCGCGAATGAAGCCCGGGGTCACGACAGAAGCGCTCGCACTGGAACTCACCGGCCTTTCGAAGCAGCTGCCTGAGCGATTTGGCGGTCCGCCGAGCTACGCCAAGATCATCGCGCAGCACCGCGCCGTCGTGCGCACGATGAAGGAACAGTTGCTCGGCGCGGTCTCTGGTCCGCTCTGGATTCTGCTCGCGGCAGTCACGATCGTGCTGCTCATCGCCTGCGCCAATGTTGCCAACCTCTTCATGGTGCGTGCCGAAGGGCGCCAACGTGATCTCGCGGTGCGACGCGCCATCGGCGCCGGCCGTACTCAGCTGATCCGTCTCCAGATGGCGGAAGCGGTCATCGTCGCCTTTGCAGCCGGGCTCGTTGCGGCCGTGCTGGCGACGATCGTATTGCCGATCTTTCTGCAGTCGGCTCCGCCCGGCATCCCCCGGCTGGCTGATGCGCATCTCGGCGGTGTCGGTCTGGTCTATACCTTCGTTGCGGCGCTCGTCGCGGCTCTCGGCTGCGGATTCATTCCTGCGGTGCGCGCGTCCGAACCCGACCTCAAGCGCTTGCGCGAGGGAGGCCGGGGTTCGACGCGCGGACGTACCTGGGGCCGCGACGGGCTGGTCGTGGCGCAGACCGCGATGGCGCTGGTGCTGCTGATCGCGTCGGGCCTTCTCCTGCGCTCCTTCTCGAACCTGCGCCACGTCGACCCAGGATATCAGACGAGCGACATCTTCACCTTCCAGATCGCGCCTGATCGTCCGTCGCTGAATGATGGCCCCACCTACGCGCGGTTCCAGGTCGATTTCATGCGCCGGCTGCGTGAGCTCCCTGGCGTGAAGTCGGTGGGCCTGGTCGAAAATGTTCCACTCAACGAAGGGACGAATGCGCTGCGGTGGATTTCCGATGAGTCCAAGGCCGATGGCGGCTCGATCCTCAACGTGACCTTCGAGGCCGGTGACTATTTCCAGACGATGGGGATCAAGGTCATTGCCGGTCGACCACTCAGCGAGGAAGAGACCCTCAACTGGCGCGGCAACGTGGTGATCAGCCAGGCGGCGGCGCAGCTGATGTGGCCGGGCAAGGATCCCCTCGGTCACCGGATGCACGTCGAGGGCGACACCACGTGGGTCACCGTGGTCGGTGTCGTCGCCAATGTCCTGCAGAGCGACTTCCGCACCGCGCCTGAGGCGCTCGTCTACCAATCGTTGGTCGGCCCAACGCCGGGCAGCTGGAGTATTTCCTCTCCAGCCTACGTGATCAAGACGCCGCGCGCCGAAGTGATCGCTGCCGATGTGCGTACCCTCGTGAAGCAGGTCGCACCGGAGGCGCCGATGTACCGGATCTTCACGATGGCGGGCCTCGCCAAGGATTCGATGGCATCGCTCACCTTCACGATGCTCACCCTCGGCATCGCCGCGGGGCTCGCGCTGATCCTGGGAACGGTCGGACTGTACGGCGTGCTGTCATACGTGGTCGCGCATCGCACCAGGGAGATTGGCGTGCGGATGGCGCTGGGCGCCGAGGCGGGGCAGGTGCGTCGCATGGTGGTGGGGCAGGGGCTCCGCGTGGTGGGTGCTGGCGTCGTCCTCGGCATTGTGGTCGCGCTGCTCGCGACCAAGGCGCTCGCCTCGTTGCTCTTCGGCATCAGTGCTCTCGATGCCCTGACCTTCGTCGCGATGTCGACGGTGCTGGTTGCCGTGGGGATGCTCGCGAGCTACCTGCCGGCGCGCCGTGCATCGCGGGTCGATCCGATCGAGTCGTTGCGCGAAGGGTGATCCGAAGCGGAACCGTTCTGCATCCATTCAAGGAGAACTCGTGACAACTACTTCCGCACGATGGGCCGGCCTGGCCTTGTGCACACTGACGCTGATAACGGTAACGCCGGTCCCAAGTGCGGCTCAGGCAGGGAGCGCGCAGGAGCAACTGTGGGACGCGGCGAAAATTGGCGACACCACCGCAATCTCGGTGGCACTTGGTCGCGGCGCCCGGATCGATTCTCTCGACACCCGGACCAACATCAACGGCCGACGCGCGTTGAACTGGGCTGTCTGGTTTGATCAGGCGGAGACGATCCGGTTCCTCGCCAAGCGGGGCGCCGATATCAACCTGGCCAATGTCACAGGGTTCACTCCCCTGCATCACGCGGCCGAAAACGGCTCGCTCGCCGCCGCGCGGGCCCTCGTCGCGCTGGGCGCCGATCGAAAGCTCCGCACCGCCGAGGAACTCCGCGCCGCCGATGTCGCACGCTTGCGGGAAAAGCTCCTCGTGGCGGCCCTGCTGGATTCATTGCCGGACAAGTAGCGCATTGCGCCTGAGGGACACGTCGGACCCCGAGAGCGAGGCGAATCCTCGCCCTCCTCCTCGCCGTACAGTCACCCTCGGCGACCGACGTGTCAGCTCCCTCCCGTGCCCAATCGGAGCACTTTCTGCGCATGAAAGCCCTCATTGCCTGCACCGCGATGTTCTCGTTCCTTGCGTTCCCGATCCAGGCGCAGCGCACCGTTCACGGCCTCGTCTTCAACGACGCCAACGGCAACGGCCTGCTGGATCCCGGCGAACGGCCAGTTCCGGGCGTCGTCGTCTCCAATCAGCTGGATGTGGTCACCACGGATGCGGCTGGCCGGTATCGGCTTCCTGCCGATGAGAAGACCCTCGTCTTCGTGTCGGTCCCGACAGACTGGAAGAGTGTCGGTGCATCGTGGCGCGCGGTGGCCAGCATTGACTCGATCAACTTCGGCCTTCTGGCGGAGCGACAGCCCCGAACTTTCCGCTTCATTCACGCCTCGGACACGCACATCGACACGAGCGTCGTCGACCGCGTTCGGCGTTTCCGGACCCTCGCCGATTCACTCCACCCGGCATTGACCCTGTTTGCCGGCGATCTCATCAGGGATGCGATGAGCCAGCAGGAGCCTCGTGCGCGTGGCTATTTCGAGCTCTTCCTCGCGGAGATGAAGTTGCGCGCGCCATACTGGGCGGTGCCGGGCAATCACGACCATTTCGGCATCATTCCAAGCCGGTCGCACGTGCCCGAAACCCATCCGCTGTACAATCGTGGCATGTACCGCCACTACATGGGACCGGAGTACTACTCCTTCAACTATGGCGGGGTGCACTTCATCGGGCTCGACACCGTGCAACCGGATGATTCGGCGTACTACGGCGGCGTCGACTCCCTGCAACTCGCGTGGCTGACGCGTGATGTCGCGGCGCTGCCAACAACAACACCGATCGTGATGTTCGCCCACATCCCGCTCACCTCGGCCGTGGAGGCGCTGACCGGCTACATCGACATGGCCCTCGTCAGCAGCGTCGCCCACCTGAAGACGGGGCCCACCTTTCGCCACACCGGTGCGAATACCCTTGCGGTGCTCGAGGTGTTCAAGGGGCGCCCGTGGCCGCTGATTCTCGGCGGGCACACGCACGTCGCCGAGAAGATGGTGTATCAGACCGACCGGGGCCCGCTCAGATTCGAGCAAAGCGCGGCGATCGTCGGGTCGAATGACTATGGCCCGGTCATCATGCAGTCCGGCTTCTCGCTCTACACGGTCACCAATGGTGCCATCGATGCTGGCAAGTTCGTGCCGATCGATATGCCCAAGAAGTAGCTGTAATGCGGGCGCCCGGGGTCGAACCGGGATGGGTTTCCCCACAGGATCCTAAGTCCTGCGCGTCTGCCAGTTTCGCCACGCCCGCGGAATCGACTCAACGGTGGCACCGGAATCTTAGCGTCCTCGCTCCTCGGAGGGGGAGGGTGACGTGCGCGTCGCCCCTGCTATCTTACCGGCCAGACTTCACCGATTCAGGGGATTGCTCCAATGCGTAACTGGATGACCCGGGCCTCACTGGCCCTCGTGGCCGTGGCAGCGCTCTCTGCCTGCGGCGATCAGCGCCTCGCCAAGCTGCACACCGGGATGCCCGCCGATTCGGTGGCCACCGTGTTCGGCGCCGATGCGCCGCATCGCACGCTGACCTATCTCACCGCGGGCCGCCAGTGGGAAGTGCGACTCTACGCAGTGAAGGCCGCGGCCGAGGCGGATTCCGTCGAATGGCGGAAGCTTTCGCCGGTCGTGCTGAATGATGGCAAGGTGATCGCGTATGGCTGGGGCGCGTGGGACAAGCTCGCCGCCAAGCTGTCGATCCCGGTGCCCGCGAAGTAGTTCGCCGCAGGAGCGCCGCAGCAAAACGCCCGCGCATCGAGAGATGCGCGGGCGTCGTGCTTGGAGCTGGGCAGTGGTTACTTGTCGCTGAGTCGGACGCGCACCACGCGGGTGTAGGGCCGGGTGCCGCCGTTCATGATGGTCAGCGTGACGATGTTGTTCTTCGCATCGCCGAGCGCGGTCCGAAGTTCTGCTTCGGTGCGAACCGGCTTCCCCTCGACTTCGGTGATCACGTCGGTCCAGGCCTGCGGCGTCCCGGCCGGCACCAGCTTGTCTTCGGCCGGTGACCCTGGCGCCACACCGCGCACCATCAGCCCCTTGGTGGTCGTCGGCACCTGGATCTGCGATGCCAGTCCGGGAGTGAGTACCTCGACGGCGACGCCGAGCCGGTTCTTGAAGATGTTCGCGCCCGGCGCCGCCGGCTTCGCGACCGCGACCGTGCTGTCGCTGTCGCCATCGTTCGAGACATTCACGGCGTTGAGCCGGACGGTGAATTCCTTGTGTCCGCTCTTCCGCACCGCCTCGACGCGCACGGTGGTCCCCGGCTCCTTGAAGCCGACGATCTGCTGCAACTGGGCGACGTACTTCACCGGCAGGCCGTCGATGGCGACGATCACGTCACCCTGCTCGAGCCCTGCGGCCTTCGCGGGAGACTTGTCCGAGCCGAAATCGCTGATCTTCACGCCGGCGATGGCATCGAGGCCGAGGTAGACCGCGTCCTCGCCGTCAGCGGTCTCGACGATCACGTCGAGTCCTGCGCGCACGACCTTGCCGTGCGCGATGATCTGCGTCATCACCTTGCGGGCGAGGTCGATCGGCACCGCGAAGGCGTAGCCGGAGTAGAAACCGGTGAAGGACGCAATCGCCGAGTTGATACCGATCACTTCGCCGCGGACGTTCATCAGCGGGCCACCCGAGTTGCCCTTGTTGATGGCGGCATCGGTCTGGATGAAGTCCTGGATTTCGCCACGACGTTGCGGCGTGCCGGGTTCGTTGAGCCGCAGCGTGCCGCGGCCCTTGGCACTCACAATTCCCTGGGTCACCGAGAAGGTGAGATCTTCACCGAGCGGGTTGCCGATTGCCAGCACCCATTCGCCGACGCGCACCTTGTCGGATTCGCCCAGCGCCGCCGGTGTCAGGCCGGTCGCGTCGATTTTCAGGACGCCGATGTCGGTGTCCTTGTCGGTGCCGATGATCCGCGCGATGTAGGAGCGACCGTCGAGCAGGCGCACTCGCACCTTGGTCGCGCCTTCGACAACGTGGTTGTTGGTCAGGATGTACCCATCAGACGAGACCACGAACCCCGAGCCGCTGCTCCGGTCGACCTGGCCCTCGTCAGGCTGATGGAAATACTTCTCGAAGCCGGGCGGAATGTTCTTGGGGGCCGTGATGCTCTGCGGCGCTTCTTCCCGTTCCGACTGGATGAAGACCACCGACGGTCGCACGGCCTCGGCGATCGCCGCATAGGCATCGCTGAGATCGGCGAGCGGCTTCGCCGCCGGAATGTGCGGCGCGTCGACTTTCACGATCGGCGCGTGCGGCCCGCCGCGGTTCTCCTGAGCGAGACCGTTGCGGGGGAAATTCAGGAGCCCGGCGAAGAAGAGGCCGAGCACGAAGGCGAGCGCCACGAGGGCGCCGAATTTGAGCCAGTTGCGGGAGTGCGTGGACATGGGTCCGTTTCCAGGGTGTGTATCCGGCGGGCCGGACCCCAGAGAGGAGCCCGGCCCGCACTGACTACATAATACTCTGATGCACCGACCGGGGTTTCGGTCGCAAGAGCAACCCCGGCTTACGACTTCGGCGCGTCGTCGACGATCTCGTAGTCGGCATCGACTGCGTCATCCTTCGGCGGCGCGTCGGCACTGGCCTCACCACCCGCCGGTGCCTCTGCCTCGGAACTCGATGCATTCTGGTACAGCGAAGCTCCCGCCGCCGAGTAGGCGACATTCAGGGCATCAAGTGCCGTCCGGATCTTGTCGGTGTCGCCGGTCCGCAGGGCCTCCTTGCCGGCCTCCACCGCCTGGTCGAGCCGCTCCTTCACATCGGTGGCCAACCGGTCGATCCACTCCTTCGAGTCCTTCTCGACCTTGTAGACCAGCCCGTCGAGCTGGTTGCGGGTCTCGATCGCGTCGCGCCGCGCCTGGTCGTCCTTGGCGTTGGCTTCGGCCTGCTTGACCATCTTGTCGATGTCGGCGTCCGACAAGCCACCCGACGCCTCGATCCGGATCTTCTGCTCCTTGCCGCTCGCCTTGTCCTTGGCCGAGACGTGGAGGATGCCGTTCGCGTCGATGTCGAAGGTCACCTCGACCTGCGGCATCCCGCGCGGGGCGGGCGGAATTCCGGTGAGCTGGAACTTGCCGATGGTCCGGTTGTCCTGCGCCAGCTGGCGCTCACCCTGCAGCACGTGAATCTCGACCGTGGTCTGGTTGTCTTCGGCCGTGCTGAAGGTTTCCGACTTCTTGGTCGGGATGGTCGTGTTCCGCGGAATCAGCACCGTGGTTACGCCACCGAGCGTCTCGATGCCGAGCGACAGTGGGGTGACGTCGAGCAGCAGGACGTCTTTCACTTCGCCGCCGAGTACGCCGCCCTGGATCGCCGCGCCGATCGCCACGACTTCGTCGGGGTTCACGGAGCGGTTCGGCTCCTTGCCGAAGAACGCCTTCACGATCTCCTGGATCTTCGGGATACGCGTCGAGCCGCCGACGAGGATGATTTCGTCGATGTCGCCCGGCTTGAGTCCGGCATCCTTGAGCGCCTTCTCCATCGGCGGCATTGTGCGCTGGATCAGGTCGTCCACCAGCTGCTCGAACTTGGCGCGGGTCAGCGTCAGGTTGAGGTGCTTGGGACCCGAGGCGTCGGCCGTGATGAATGGCAGGTTGACGTCGGTCTGGGTGGTGCTCGACAGCTCCATCTTGGCCTTCTCGGCCGCTTCCTTGAGGCGCTGGAGCGCCATCGGGTCCTTGGAGAGGTCGATGCCCTGATCCTTCTTGAACTCCGACACCAGCCAGTCGATCAGCCGCTCGTCGAAGTCATCGCCGCCGAGGTGCGTGTCGCCGTTGGTGCTCTTCACTTCGAAGACGCCCTCGGCGAGTTCGAGCACGGAGATGTCGTAGGTGCCGCCGCCGAGGTCGAACACGGCGATCTTCTCGTCCTTCTTCTTCTCGAGGCCATAGGCGAGTGCCGCCGCCGTGGGCTCGTTGATGATGCGCAGCACCTCGAGGCCGGCGATCTTGCCGGCATCCTTGGTGGCTTGGCGCTGGGCGTCGTTGAAGTACGCCGGCACCGTGATCACGGCCTTGTCGACGCTGTGACCGAGGTAGTCTTCGGCGGTCTGCTTCATCTTCTGCAGGATCATCGCGGAGATCTCGGGCGGCGTGTACTTCTTGCCGGCGATCTCGACCGACGCGAGACCGTTCGGGCCAGCCTCGACGACGTAGGGCACGCGCTTGGTCTCGTCCTTGATTTCATCGAGCCGGCGGCCCATGAAACGCTTGACCGAGAAAATGGTCTGCTTCGGGTTGGTGACGGCCTGGCGCTTGGCGACCTGTCCGACCAGTCGCTCGCCGTCCTTGGTAAAGGCAACGACCGACGGGGTGGTCCGGCCACCTTCGGCATTGGGGATTACGACCGGATCGCCGCCCTCCATCACAGAAACGACGGAGTTGGTCGTGCCGAGGTCAATCCCGATGATCTTTGATCCCATGGTCTCGTTATCTCCTGAAATCCGTCGACGACGGCCGTTCTGGCCTGTGGTCGGTGCGGTCGCGCGATGGAGGGGCAAGCGGCATACCGGGATTGCCTGCCGGATTGGCAGGGTAGGCCTGACGCGAAAAAGGCCGCACCCCGGTGGGGTGCGGCCTTTTTCAGCAAGCGCTGCCGGTGGTCTAGAGAGTCTTGCGACGCCGCTTGAGTGCAAGCCCAGCCAAGCCAGTGGCGAGCAACGACATCGTCGCCGGTTCGGGCACCACATCACCCGGGGTGCCTTCGCCGCGAACCAGCCACGTTTCCCGGTTGGGGTCATCGACGACGTAGTAATCTGAGCCGGAACCGAAATACCCTGCGATGGCATCACCGTAGTCGCAGTTCTGGAACCCCGTAACAAACCAGAACGCCGCGCAGCGCATCTGGCCACCATCGCTGAGGAAGTTTCCCGCCGGATCGAGGAATGCGCTGGCGGCGGGACGATTCGCCCACTCTTCTGCCGTGGCGAAGCGGAAGCCGTCGACGAAGTTGTAGCTGTTGTCGCAGGTACTACCCGACATCCGGCATGGGGAAGCCCAAGCCCAGTCGAGGCCCAAGTAGGTAATGAAGGCGTTGGCCGCGACCGGTGGAGCTGACTGGGCAGACGCCGCGGACGGCGCTCCCAGGAGTGCGGCTGCTGCGAGGGCAATGACCGCAAGACGTTTGGACAAGGGCGCCTCTGGATGTGGATGGTTCCCCGGGGGAAGCGCATGCCCTGTACCGTTCTCCGCCCCTGTGAGCCGATTTTTGAAGTCGATGATCTGCAATGACTTACAGAACCGTGTGCCAGTTGCATCGAGAGCCCGTTCGCGATCACTGTTGCAGCTCCGCCGCAACAGCATGTCGCTTGAGCCACAGCATGAGCCATAGCGCGGGGTGGCTTCAGGCTCCCGCTCAGGCTTCATTGCTGGTCATGACTCGCCGCTGGGTCGTTTTACTCGCCCTGCTGGGCTGTTCGCCTGCCGGCACACCCTCGTTACCGGCACCCGAGCGGGTTCGTCAGTACCAGGCCAGTCGGGCGAGTTCGGCTCCGATGATCGACGGGAGGCTCCGCGACCCGGCCTGGGAGAACGCACGGTGGAGCGAGACATTCGTGGATATCGAGGGAGTCGCCCGCCCGGCACCGACCTGGGCCACCCGATTCAAGCTCGCCTGGGATGATGGCTTCCTCTACGTCGCCGTGGCGATGGACGAGCCCGACCTCTGGGCCACGCTCACCCAGCGTGACGCGGTGATTTACCACGACAACGATATCGAGCTCTTCGTCGATCCCGATGGCGATGGCCTGCGCTATTTCGAACTCGAGCTCAATGCGCTGAATACGCCGTGGGACCTCTTCCTTGCCAAGCCTTATCGCGATGGTGGCCGAGGCGACAATTCCTGGGATATCACCGGATTGCGGTCTGCCGTCGGACTCGAGGGAACGCTGAACGATCCGCGCGATCGCGACGGCGGCTGGACTGTGGAATTCGCGATACCGTGGCAGGCATTCAGCGACGGCGGTGGGACCAAGGTGCCGCCGAAACGGGGCGATCGCTGGCGGATTAATTTTTCGCGAGTGGAGTGGGACCTGGACGTCGTGGATGGCCAGTACCGCAAACGGCCGGCACTCTCGTCCACCCTGCATCCCGAGCACAACTGGGTCTGGTCACCGCAAGGCGAGATCAACATGCACGCACCGGAGCGGTGGGGAGTGGTAACCTTCCGATGAACGACCTCTCTCGCAGAACTTTTCTCCACGCGGCAGGCGCCGGGGCGATTGGCGCCTCGCTGCTGTCCCGGGTCGCGCCAAGTTCCCGCGCACCGTTCTCGGCGTGGACCTGGGTTCATGGCGGAGGGGCAACCACCCCCGACGAGTGGGGTGTCCGCTATCGGCGGCTCCGTGATGCCGGCCTCACCGGCGTGCTGGTGAATGGCGGTGACACCGCCGTGCACGCGGCAGCGGCACACGCGGCCGGGCTGGTGCTGCATCGCTGGACCTGGGCACTCAATCGCAGCGGTGACGCGCGGGTGAAGGCGGAACACCCCGAGTGGTTCTCGGTGAGTCGCAAGGGTGAAAGTTCGCTGACGCACCCACCCTACGTGGGCTACTACCAGTGGCTCTGCCCGTCGCGCGAAGAGGTGCGCGCCTATCTCAGTCAGGCGATGGGAGAGGTTGCGGCAGAACCTGGTGTCGACGCGGTGCACCTCGATTACATCCGCCATCCCGACGTGATCCTGCCGCGCAATCTGTGGGAGCAATACCACCTCGTGCAGGATCACGAGATGCCGGAATACGATTTCTGCTATTGCGAGGTCTGTCGCGAGAAATTCCGCAAGGAGCACGGGAAGGATCCGCTCGCCCTCAAGGACCCGAGTCGGAATCGCGAGTGGCGCCAGTTCCGCTACGACTCGGTGAGTCAGCTGGTAGGCATTCTCGCACGCTCGGTTCACGCCCGGGGCAAGGCGATTTCAGCGGCGGTCTTTCCGACCCCGGCACTCGCTCGCATGCAGGTCCGGCAGGCGTGGGACAAATGGCCGCTCGACCTCGTCTTTCCCATGCTCTATCACAAGTTCCATCGTCAGGACATTCCCTGGATCGGCCGCGGGGTCGCGGAAGGAATCGCGGCACTCCCGGCGTCGACACCGGTGGTCGCCGGAGTGCATCTCCCCGATCTGCCACCGGCCGAGCTGGTGCAGGCGATCGAGGTGGCGCGGAATGCGGGTGCGTCGGGAGTGGCGATGTATGACTTGGGAGGTTTGAGCGATGCCCATCTGGCGGCCGTGAGAAGCGTGATGGGGTGATGGGTGATGGGTGGGTGAGGAGAAGGGAGAAGGGAGAAGGGAGAAGGGAGAAGGGAGAAGGGAGAAGGACTCAGCCGAAGTTTTCGGGATGTCGCGCCATGTCGGCCGTGAAGGTTGCGCGCAGGCGCGCGATGTCCTGGTCGAGTGCGCCGGTCGGACGGAACAGCGGTTCGATCGACATGCGTTTGTGTTGGTAGTCGAGCGACACCGGGACGATCGGAACGCCCGCGCCCACAGCGATTCGATAGAAGCCGCTCTTCCACTCCGTGGTACGCTTGCGAGTGCCCTCCGGCGACAGCCCCATTACCAGTTGCGCGCGCGAATGGAAACGTTCGATGGCGGATTCCACGGTCCCGAGCGATGTGGTCCGATCAATCGGCTCACCACCGAGCCAGCGGAGGATTGGTGCGGCAGGCCAGAAGAAGATGGTGTGCTTGCCGAGCCAGGTGAGGCGAATGCCGTAGCCGAACATTGCCATGATGCAGAGGAAGAAATCCCAATTCGAGGTGTGAGGCACCACGATCAGGACGAATTTCGGCTCCTCAGGTAACTCCCCTTCGAGGTGCCAGCCGAAGAGCGCGAGCAGGCGGCGGTTGAAGGCGCGAGTGGCCGGCGTGCCCCGACGTGGCGCGCCAAGGGACCTGCTGCTCACTTCGCCCCGGCAGCGCGTGCTGCGCCGCGCAGTGCCAACGGGCGATTCGGGGTTTCGTGCAACGCACGCGCAAATTCTCGTGCGGCCTCGTCGCGGCGACCGGTGGCCAGCAGTGCCTCACCCAGCAACTCGTGCGCGGGCTTGTCGACGAACGGTGGTCCGAACGCATAGGGAATGCTGTCGGAGAGGAGTACCGCGCGGCGCAGTCGTTGTTGCGCGGCAAAGGTGTCATGGCGCGCGAGTCGGATGACTCCATCGAGTTCGAGTTCGAGCACGGCGCCGCGCTGCGCATCGGCGCGATCCTCGGGCGAGCTGTTGCCACGCCTCACAATCAAGGCGGCTGCTTCGGCGTTGGCCTGCCTGAGCGCCTTGAGGTCGGCGGCGGCGGTCGCGCTGTCGCCACGCTTTGCGGCGGCGTAGCCGTGAGCGAAGTACCAGGTCTGTCGGTCGAACGGGTCGGTGAGGGTGGTCGGGCGCCACATCGCGTCGGGCCCTGCCCACGCTTCCGTATCGAGCAGCTGTCGCGACCACATCGCGATCGCGTCGCCAGTGAACGCCGAATCGCTGGAGGCGCGACGCTGACATTGCTGGAGCAAGGCCGTCGCCATCGCCGTCCGGCCGAGCGAGAGGTAGCCGTAGTGAAGCCAGCTGTTGTAGTGCCCGCACCCCTTGCCACTCGTCATTCCCGGCATCGCGTGGCCACTCGCGTCGGTATGCGTCGCGCGCTGATTGGCCGCGACGAGATCCTGCCACATGCCGCGCGCCATGAAGATGTGCGAGGTCATGTGCTGGGCGTGATCCGCCGCGGGCGCACTGCGCGCGAGGCTGCGGGCTGCGGCCAGCCCGGCACCGGCGTGGTCGGGGTCGTCGGTAGCGTGAATCACATAATGCGCCGCACCGGAGTGCGCCGGCTGGCGGCGAAGCACGTCGTTCGCGATGAGGTAGGCGCGACGATAGGTCGCGGTGTCGCGGACACCCTGATTGAGCGAGAGCAGGGCGAGCGCGTGGAAGAGCTTCGCCTCGTCGTCAGCAGGATATTGCTGCGACAGCTTCGCCATCGCCGCGGCATAGAGTGTGTCGCGGTGCGGCTTGCTCCCGGCACCGTAGAGCACCTCAACCGTCGCGAGGTAGTCGCGCTCGCGCTGGCTGCGCGCCTTCGCCGCACGCGCGGCCGCTGTCGGGGCAAACCGTGCGAGTGCCGCCCGGGCGGAGTCGGGGAACTGTTCATCCCACACGCCGTAGTTCGACGCCATCGCTTCGCCCCAGAACGCCATCGTCATGCCGGGGTCGAGTCGTTCCGCCGAGCGGAAAGCGGCGACGGCCTCGTCGTAGTGGAAGAGATGGAGCAGCATCGCGCCGCGGAGAAAGGCGCTGCGGGCCACTGGTGAAGCGGTGGAGACCGGAAAGACGAGCGCGCCGAGCCCGGGCACCTCGACGGCCGTCGGCTGCTGCGCCGACAGTGGCGCCCCCGCCGCAACCAGCACAAGCGTTACCGCAAGGCCCGACTGAACCCGGTGCTTCATCGTCACTTGACGATGAGCGTCTGGCGCCAGAGCACTGGACCCTGGCCGAATCCTGCGGTCAGCTGGTACTGCCCGGGGCGCAGAGGCGCTGGCAGCTCGAAGTCCCAGGTCTCGCCTACATCCACGAGTTCTGACGCCGGGCGCGGCACCCGGAGTGATGGCTGCAGGTCGGCGCCGTCCTTCGCGCGCGGGCGCCAGGCCACCAGGGTGGTGTCTGCGCGGATCGAGAACTTCACGCGATTGGCCGGCCCGATATTGATGAACCGGAAACGATGGGTCACGCCGCCACTGAGGGTGAGCGGAGCCGACGTGGCCGAGTCACCGTTGACGAGAATATCCTGGGTGGCTGAAACGCCGTTCCAGAGAGCGATGTACAGGTGGTCGGTCGTCGGATCGAAGGGATGACCGGGCTCGGTCACGACAATGGCGCCGGCGGCGCCGCCGGTCACCTGCTCGATGTCATTCATGTGCGTGTGATACATGAAGGTGCCGGCGCGCGGCAGCAGCAGGTGCGCGACGAAGGTCTTCCCCGGCTCGATCGGTGGCGCAAGTGCGGTCCCGCGATTGCTCCAGCCCACCACACCATCCGACCAGCTCTCGAGTTCGATCCCGTGCCAGTGGATACCGCCTGATTGCGTCGTGCGGTTGTGCACGAGGATGTCGACGGGCTGCCCACGAGTCAGGAAGAGCGTCGAGGCGGGGTTCTGCATCGAGTCGGGTCGGGGTGCCACCCCGCCGCGCTGAACGATGTAGCTGAAGGTCGCCGGCATATTGCCGCGCGCTGGCCCCTGCTGCATGAACAGGTCGAGTTGACGCCGGGGTACCGGGCTCGTGGAGGCCGCACCACGCCGCGGCGCCACGTTCAGCCCCATCACAAGCCCCGCCATATGCTCCGCCGGATCTGGCGAGTGCGTCTGATGGACGTCGGCGGCATCGTGGTCCATCCGCGAATCCGGAATCACATGGAAAGTGAGGTGACAGTGGAAGAGCCAGTTGCCGGGTCGATCGGGCGACCACGTCAGCTCGCGCGTCGACCACGGCAGGTAGGTCTCGGTGACCGCGAGCATCGCCTTGCTCGCGGGGATCGGCGTGGCGGCGAGCCCGGTGCCTGTGGCTGTGTTCCGGAAATAGAAGCCATGCAGATGCATCGGGTGCGGCCGGATGGTGCCGTTGATCACCCGCCACCGCAACGAGTCACCCACGGTGGTGCTGATCCGCTCGGTGTACGGCCACGACTTGCCGTTGATCGCCAGCGCTTCCTTGTAGTGCGTCGAGTCGATGTCGACGTTCACGATGTTGAGTACGAAGATCCGATCGGGGCGAGAGCCGCCCGCCGGATCGACCACGAACGCGCCCCCCGTCGTGGTGCGCTCCTGATCGCCACGCTTCATCCCTTGCATGCCGATGTTGGCGCGGTAGAGATAAGTCCCCGGCACGCCGGCCACGAAGGTCACCGTCGCGGAGTCGCCGGGCCTGAGGTGCAGCGTGTCGGCTTCGGCGATGGGATGCCTGCCGAGTCCGATGATGTGCGCGGTCGAATCGGTGAGCGTGTTATGGACCGTGGCGCGGACCACCGTTCCCTCGCGCACTCGAATCAGCGGCGCGGGAATACGCGGCGCCTTGCCGGCCTCGCTGAACGCCTCCACCGTGGCGTGCGGCCCATCCTCCGCCTCGGGATACCACTCGGCCCGCTGCAAGACCAGGTCGATGTGCAGGGTGTCCTGGCGCAGCGATCCGCCGGCCTCACGATTGTCATTGGCAACGACGCGAGGCGCCGGCGCCGCTCCGCGGGGCGTCAGGGTCACCCCGGCGGTGAGGAATGCACCGGCGGCAAACACGATCTGCAGGGCGAGGCCACGCATGGCGAACCATCCCGGGTTGGGTGGTGTGAGGCGGGGGTGGGCCGTTCAGTTGTGAGACGAAGCGGGGAAGTATGCCTGCGGAAGGGCGGGGTGGTAAGGGGAACCACCCCGGTGAGCCAGGTTCAGCGCCAGGCGCGCGGGATCGCCTCGGCCTTGGGAACCAGCGCAGCGGCGCCGGCTTCGAGGCGTTCGGCGATCCGCCGACGAATGGCCCGCAGCTCGCGGAAGCCGACGAGCTTCCGCTCCTCTTCATCCCAGAGGGTGAGCCACAGCGTGCGGACGCTCCCCGGCAGCGTGAGCGTGGTGACCTGCTGAAGCACCGGGTTTTCGTCGAAGCAGCGTTGCAGGCGGTAGTTCGGAATCCGCGAGGCGACGTGATGAATGTGATGCAGCCCGATGTTGGCGGTGCACCACTGCAGCAGCTTCGGCATCACCAGATGCGAGGCGCCCTCGAGGCCGGAAGCGTAGTAGTTCCACGCCTCGCGATAGCGCCAGTAGGTGTCCTCGAACTGGTGCTGCACATAGAAGAGGTAGACGCCAATTGCGCCGGCGAGCAGGGTGACCGGGACCTGAACCATCAGGAAGCGCTGCCAGCCCACGAGCCAGCACATCGCCGCAACGGCGCCGACAATCCCGACATTGGTCCAGTGCACGCTGGCCCATTCACGCTTCCAGCTGCGCGGGATGTCGAGCGGGAGGCGATGCTTGAGCACGAACTGCCACGCCGGCCCAACGACCAGCAACACGAGCGGGTGCCGATAGAGCCGGTAGAGGCGCTGCTTGCCGCGCGGGAGCGCGAGGTATTCGGCCACGGTGAGCGTGTCGATATCACCGAGATCGCGGCCGTCGAGATCGCCCGAGGTCGCGTGATGGATCGCGTGGGTCTTGCGCCAGTAGGTATAGGGAACCAGCGTGATCACGCCGAGGATCGAGCCGACGATGGAATTGGCGCGACGCGAGGTGAAGAAGGAGCCGTGCCCGCAATCGTGCTGCAACATGAAAAGGCGGACGACCATCATCGCAGTCGGAGCAGCGAGGAGCAGGGTGAGCCAGTAGCCCACCGAGAGGCTCCAGAGCATCAGCGCCCAGGAGCCAGCGAAGAGCGCAGCGGTGCTGGCGAGCTGCCAGATGCTCGACCAGAGAACGGAACTCCGGTACGGCGCCAGGACGGCGTTCCAGTCGATTGATCCTTCGGTGCTGTCCTCGGCGGCGCTGGTTGCCATCGCTGATCCTGTCGCGGGTGCGGGGTGCTGGGCCAGCCCGGAATCTAGCCAGAGGTACCCCCGGACCGGCCAGCCTCAGGTTTTTGCGTCCGGGGTCCGATAGTGAGGGTAGAGCACAACCACCCGGGGAGCGTTCCAGCACCCCACCCGAAGGCCCGCGTCAGGTTTTCCTGCCGCGGGCCCTTCTTCTTCCCCCTCAGGCCGCCTCATCGGGGCGGGGGAAGAGGTCGATCTGCGGCGGGTGCAGCGGCAGCCCGCTCGCCAGCAGCACCTCGTCGACCCAGCCCTCACGACCGCCGCGATCGAGCAGGTGACAGGAGACCCCGAGGTCGCGGGCGAGGTCGTCGATCACGGCGTCGATGTCGTGCTGGAAACCTTCGTTGACGTCGCGCTTGCCGTCGAACGATGGCGCCGCAGTGATGGGGACCTTGAAAAGGCCGCTGTAACTCCGGACCCACTCGCGCACCAGCGCGTCGTAGGCCGGCTGCCGCCCCGCCTGATGGACGAGGTAGGCGTAATTGTCGAGCACCGACCGATCGCAGATCACGATGTCGCTCTCTGCCTCGGCGGCAATTTCCCGCGCGATCTGGGTGTGGAGGATCCACGCCTGCGCCTGCAGCGTGGTGTCACGATTGATCGGCAAAGGAGAGCTGCGCGCCACTTCGGCCACGAGGTCGACGGCGCGATCCTGCCGCTTGAGCCGCGCTGCGAGGTCGTAGCAGAGCGTGGTCTTGCCGACGCCGTGCGAACCGATGAACGCGATCTTCACGACTGCGGAATCGCCCGACCGATGATGATCGTGATGTTGTCGGAGCCACCATCGTCGAGTGCCATCTGCAGCAGCTGTTCGCAACACTGTTGTGCCGAGGTCATGGTGCGGAGGCACTCGGCGATCTGCTCGTCGGAAACGTGCTTGGTGAGTCCGTCGGTGCAGAGCAGGTGGACGTTGTGCCAGTCGGCCTTGAGCCGCGTGATCACCGGAGCAGTGGCGTGGCCACCAATGGAGCTCGAGAGAACGTTCGCGAACTGCGATCGCGCGGCAACGGCCCGAGTGAAGACTCCCTGGTCCACCAGGTCCTGCGCGATGGTCTGGTCGCGGGTCACCTGAGTGAGGCGTGCGTCGCGGTAGAGGTAGTAGCGCGAGTCGCCCACCTGCAGCAGGTAGTACCAGGGCCAGACCCCGAGCCAGAGGGTGAGGGTCGTGGCCATGCTGCTCCCCTCGGCCTCACCGCCGGCGCGCTCGACCACGGCCTCGTGCGACCGGAGGGCGGTATCCTGCAGCGTGTCGGTGAAGCTGTCCTCGGTGCTGCTGTGCTGGTCGTGGCAGTCGATGGTCGAGAGGAGGTACTTGGTCGCCACTTCGAGGGTGGTCGCGCTGGCCTCCTCGCCGCCCTGTCCACCTCCCACGCCGTCGGCGACCATGGCGATGAAGGCCATCCGCCGGTCGGCCAGCGGGAGCCGGTCCTGTTCAGAGAGATTGGTCTGCAAGACGCTGAGGCGTTTCTGCACCGACGCCAGGAGGAAATGATCCTGGTTCTGCTTGCGGACCTTGCCGACGTGGGAGAGCCCGAAGACGTCGAGTTCTTCGTCGCGCGGCTTGCGGTCGGGGGTGGCGGGTGTGGGGGGCATGCGGTAGGCCTCAAACGCCAGCGAGAGCGGCGATATAAGTGTTCCGGCGAGGATGGCTGAAGTTAACCCCGCCTCAGGGAGGGTGTGGGGGCTGTCGCGCCCACGCCACGTTGACGCCAGCGGTCCGATTCCGTAGCGTGCAGTTAACCCGTTACTGACATATCGGCTCCGGAGCCGACACCTCACCTCCACCCTGGAGTTCCGCATGGCGTTGCGTACTCGTCTGACCCTGGGCCTCGCCGGACTGGCCGCCCTGGCCGCCTGCTCCGAATCGGCACCGACTGCGAGCGACCCGGTCGCCACCCCGGTGTTCAACAATGCCTCGGATAAGGCCGGTGACAATCCGGTGAAGCACCTCTTCGAGACGCGGAACTCGCCGGCGATTGCTGCTGCGAGGGCGAAGCCGGGCGGTGGCACCGGGATCAGCTATCACGGCGGTCCGGTCCTCCAGGCCGCGACGAAGGTGGTGGCGATCTACTGGGCCAGCTCGCCGATCTACAACAACGGACCGGCGGCCGGGACGTTCAGCACCTCCGGCAACAGCGGGGACAATTCGCTGGTTGGTCACTTCATGCGCAATCTTGGTGGGTCACCCTACTTCAACATCAACACCACCTACAAGAACAGCGCCGGCACCGCCATCAACAACATCGTGACCTACACCGGCTTCTGGGCGAACAACACCTCGGCGCCAACCGGCACGGCCAATGTCACGGACGCCCAGATGCTGTCGATGCTGTCGAGCGGCTTCACGAGCGGCAAGCTGGTGTACGATGCCAACACGCTCTACATCGTTTTCACGTCGGGGAAAGTGAATCTCGGTGGCGGTTTCGGAACCCAGTACTGCGGCTACCACACCCATGGCAATGTCAGCACGCCCGCGGGCACCAAGGTCGCGCTCTATTCGGCGATGCCCTACGACTACGCCTATCCGTCGGCCTGCACCAACGGGACGGCGGCGCCGAACGGCGATGCGGGTGCCGACAACGAAGTCTCGGTCCTGGCACACGAGATCGAGGAGACCACAACCGACCCGATGGGGAACGCGTGGTACGACAACCGTGGCTATGAGAACGCCGACAAGTGCGCGTGGAACTTCGGGACCACGTACAGCAACGGCACCGGCATCGCCAACATGAAGCTCGGCGGAAAGGATTTCCTGGTGCAGCAGAACTGGATCAACTCGGGCACCGGCGGCTGCCGGCTGAGCTGGCCCTGATCTGAGGCTGTAGCAGGGCTGATTTCGGCCACGCCCCTCGGGAACCAATCCCGGGGGGCGTGGCACTTTCGGGCTATATTCACGGAGCATGTTCCCCTACCGAGACGACAATCCTGCGATCCTGACCCCGGTGGTCACGGTCGGCCTGATCGCGGCGAATCTCGCGGTCTGGATCGTCTTTCAGGGGATGGGGGTCGACCAACGCCTGGCCGCTTCAGTTTGCGAGCTGGGGCTGATTCCCGGCGACCTCTTGCACCGGCTCCCGGTCGGCTACTCCTTCCCGGTCGGGAACGGTATGGCCTGCGTGGTCGAGTCCGGGCAGGCGTGGAAGACGGTGATCACCTCGATGTTCCTGCACGGTGGCTGGCTCCACGTGCTGGGGAACTGCTGGTATCTCTGGGTCTTCGGCAACAACGTCGAGGACGCGATGGGGCATTTCCGCTTCCTCGCCTTCTACCTCGTCTGCGGCATCGCTGCGGCGGCGGCGCAGATCGTGGCCGACCCCGGCAGCGCCGTCCCGATGGTCGGGGCAAGCGGCGCCATCAGCGGAGTGATGGGCGCATATGTGGTCCTCTATCCGCGAGTGCGGGTGCACACCCTCGTGGTGCTGGTGGTCCTCTTCTTCCGGATGACCTTCCCGGCGTGGGCCGTACTCGGACTTTGGTTCCTGACCCAGATCCTGAATTCACGGATCGAAGGGCAGGTGGGTGGCGTCGCCGTGATGGCCCACATCGGCGGTTTCCTTGCCGGCGCCCTGCTGATCTTTCTCTTTCGCAGTCCCGCATTGCTGGAGCGCCGCGCCCGTCTGCTGGCGACGCGTACCATGGAGGGATTTGCCCGATGAGTTCCGTCGATACCAGGCCTCCGCGCGTCGCGCGCGGCGCCACTGTCTATCCCTCGCGTGAAGCTGCGCCTCCCGCCGGGCACCTGCCGCGAAATCCCGGGATGCCGCTCGACCTCGCGTGGGTGCGCGACACCCGGGTCAACCGGAGCGCTGTCGAACGACGCGCGGCGACCATCCCCACGCGCCGGTCGGTGAAGACCACCTTCCAGGCAGGCTGGTTGCTTCGCGCGATCACGCTGATGGACCTCACCACGCTGCAGGGCGATGACACCGCGGGCCGGGTGCGCCGACTCTGCGCCAAGGCGCGCCAGCCTGTGCGCCCTGACATCCTCGCCGACCTCGGGATGAACGAGGTGCCGATCAAGGTCGCTGCGGTTTGTGTCTATCACGCGTATGTGCAGACGGCGGTGGATGCGCTCGAGGGGAGTGGCATTCCGGTGGCGGCGGTCTCGACGGGATTCCCTGCGGGGCTGTCGCCGATGAAGACGCGGATCGCCGAGATCGAGGCATCGGTTGCCGATGGCGCCGAAGAAATCGACATCGTGATCACCCGGTCGCACGTCCTCACCGGCAACTGGCAGGCGCTCTACGACGAGGTCCGCGCCTTCCGCGAGGCGTGCGGCAACGCGCACCTCAAGGCGATCCTCGGCACCGGCGAGCTCGCGACCCTGAAGGACGTCGCGCGGGCGTCGGTCGTGGCGATGCAGGCCGGCGCCGATTTCGTGAAGACCTCCACGGGCAAGGAGCCGGTCAACGCGATTCTGCCCGTCGGCGTGGTGATGGCGCGCGCGGTGCGCGAATATCACGACCGCACCGGTCACTACGTGGGATTCAAGCCGGCCGGTGGCATCCGGAAGGCCAAGGAATCGCTCGACTGGCTCGCGATGATGAAGGAAGAACTCGGCGACCGCTGGCTGCGCCCCGATCTCTTCCGGTTTGGTGCCTCCTCGCTGCTTACCGACATCGAGCGGCAGCTGGAGCATCATCTGACCGGAAGATATTCGGCGAATCATCGGCATCCGCTTGCCTGAAGGCAGGAGAATGGATGACGGATGGTGGATGACAGATGACATGATCCGTCATCCACCATCTGTCATCCGTCATCATTCAACGTCTTAACGAATTACCGTGAGTGTGAAGCCATGACCTCTGTCCGCGACGCATTCGAATCCATGGCCTGGGGCCCGGCGCCGGAATCGCCAGCGCAGGCAATCGAATGGCTCGAGCGCCATCATCGCCGCTTCGGCCATTTCGTGGCCGGCGCGTGGACGGCGCCGGCCGACACCTTCGTGGTGTCGAACCCGGCGACCAGCGCCGAACTCGCGCAGGTGAGCCAGGCGAGCGAGATCGATGTCGACCTCGCGGTGGCCGCGGCGCGGGCGGCATTGCCAGGATGGAAAGCGCTCGGTGGGCACGGTCGTGCTCGCTGGCTCTATGCCATCGCGCGCGGCATCCAGCGCAACGCGCGGCTCTTCTCGGTGGTGGAGTCCCTCGACAACGGCAAGCCTATTCGTGAATCCCGCGACATCGACATTCCGCTCGTGGCGCGACACTTCTATCACCACGCCGGCTGGGCGCAGTTGCTCGACAAGGAATTTCCGGGGATGGAAGCGGTCGGCGTGGTGGGCCAGGTGATTCCCTGGAACTTCCCGCTGCTGATGATGGCGTGGAAGATTGCTCCCGCGATCGCAGCCGGAAATACGGTCGTGCTCAAGCCGGCGGAGTTCACGCCACTGACCGCCCTCTGCTTCGCCGACCTGCTGCACGACATCGGCTTCCCGCCGGGCGTCGTGAACATCATCACGGGCGACGGTCGCACTGGCGCCGCGCTGGTGAATCACATCGGGGTCGACAAGGTCGCCTTCACCGGCTCGACCGATGTCGGCCGCGCGATCCGCGGCGCCACCGCAGGCAGCGGCAAGAAGCTCACCCTCGAACTCGGCGGCAAGTCGCCGTTCATCGTCTTTGATGACGCCGATATGGATTCGGTGGTCGAAGGCGTGGTCGACGCGATCTGGTTCAATCAGGGGCAGGTCTGCTGCGCCGGCTCGCGCATCCTCGCGGCCGAGAGCATTGCCGATCGATTGGTGGAGAAGCTGCGCGCCCGGATGGAGACGCTGCGCGTGGGCTCGCCGCTCGACAAGGCGGTCGACATCGGCGCGATCGTGGCACCGGTGCAGCTCGCCCGCATCGATGAACTCGTGAAGCAGGGAATCGCCGAGGGCTCCACCTGCTGGCAGCCGTCGTGGAGCGTGCCGACCGAAGGACTCTTCTATCCGCCGACACTGTTCACCAACGTGTCGCCGGCGGCTACGGTGGCGCAGATCGAGATCTTCGGACCGGTCGTGGTGCTGATGACCTTCCGCACGCCCGATGAAGCGGTCGAGATCGCCAACAACACCCGGTACGGACTGGCGGCGTCGCTCTGGAGCGAGAACATCAACCTCGCGCTCGACCTCGCGCCGCGGCTCAAGGCCGGCACGGTCTGGATCAACTGCACCAATGTCTTCGATGCTGCGGCCGGTTTCGGTGGCTATCGCGAGAGTGGATACGGGCGTGAGGGTGGCAGGGAGGGGATGTACGAGTATCTGAGATCTTCGCACGGCAAGCGTGCTGAACGAGAAGCGAGAAGCGAGAAGCGAGAAGCGATTGGCTCCGATGCGGTGGCGAGCGCCGATGGCCTGCCCGGGGTGGATCGCACTCCGAAGCTCTACATCGGTGGCAAGCAGGCGCGGCCCGATTCCGGCTACTCGTTGCCGGTCCACGGGGCCAAGGGCGAGGTGATCGCCGAGATCGGGCGTGGCAACCGGAAGGACATCCGCAATGCGGTGGAAGCGGCACACGCCGCGTCGAAGTGGGGGAAAGGTACGGCGCACCTGCGCGCGCAGGTGCTCTACTACATCGGCGAGAATCTCGCAGCGCGTCGGGAAGAGTTCGCGGCGCGGCTCACTGCCATCAGCGGCAAGGCGGGCGGCGCCGCCGAAGTCGAGGCAGCGATCCAGCGCTGCTTCACCTGGGCGGCCTGGGCCGACAAGTACGACGGCGCCGTGCACCACACACCGCTTCGCAATGTGACGCTCGCGATGCCGGAGCCACTCGGCGTCATCGGCATTGCCTGTCCTGATGAGGCACCGCTGCTCGGGTTCGTCTCAACCGTGCTCCCGGCGATCGCGATGGGGAACAGCGTCGTCGCGATCCCGTCCGAGGTGGCGCCACTCCTGGCCACCGACCTCTACCAGATCTTCGATACCTCCGACTTGCCTGGTGGTGTGGTCAATATCGTCACCGGCCTGCGCAAGGAACTGCTCACGGCGCTCGCCGGACACGATGACGTCGATGCGATCTGGGTCTTCGCGACACGCGCCGAGGCGACTGAGGCCGAGAAGCTCTCGGCCGGCAACATGAAGCGCACCTGGACCGAGTGGACGGTGCGCAACTGGGCCGACCCCGCCGATGGTGAGGGAACCGAGTTCCTGCGTCACGCAACGCAGGTGAAGAACATCTGGGTGCCGTACGGCGCCTGACCCCGGGCACCCGACGTTTCTCCAGCGCCATCGCGCCTTCGCGGTGGCGGTCGCCTACCTGCTCTTCGGCCTGCTCTGGATCTCCTACTCCGACGCAGCGGTCGAATCACTCGCTAGCGATCCCGACACCCTGACCCGGCTCCAGAACTGGAAGGGGTGGTTCTTCGTCTGTGTGACCGCAGTCGCGGTCTATTTCCTCGTGCGCGGTGCACTGAGCGCCGAACGCAAACTGAGTCGCTCACTGGGCGAGGCCGAGGCACGGCTGCGGCTGGTGCTCGACACGATCCCGAGTCGCGTGCTCTGGAAGGACCGCCACAGCCGGTACCTCGGTGGCAACCTCCGTTTTGCGAAGGACGCCGGGCTCGCCGATCCTGCCGAGCTCGTCGGGCTCTCCGATACCGACTTGCTCTGGGGCGGCGATGCGGCACGACTGCAGGAATCGGATCGCAAGATCGTGAGCGGCGAGGTCACCCATCTCGAATACGAACTGATCATCCCCTCGCCAGAGGGGCAACCGCGCCACGTGCAGGTTACCAAAGTGCCGCTTCCCGGACCCGATGGGGAGATCGCCGGGGTACTCGCGAGTTACGAGGACAACACCGCGCAGCGTCTCGCGGAGCGGCAGCTGCATCACGCCCAGAAACTGCGCGCCATCGGCGAGCTGACGAGTGGCGTGACCCACGATTTCAAGAACGTGCTCTCGGTCATCATCGCGAACGGCGAACTGGTCGCGCGAACCCTCCCGGTCGACTCCGAGGAAGCGGTAGCGATGAGCGACCTCCTCGCGGCCTCACAAGGTGCCGTGGGAATGGTCCGCAAGCTCCTCGGCTTCTCGCGTGAGGGCGATCTGGTCTTCGGCGCGGTCGATCTCCGACCGGTGGTGCGCGACCTGGCGCCGATGCTGTCGCGACTGCTGGCCGGCCAGCACCAGCTCGAGGTTGCGATTCCGCAGGAGCTGCCACTGATCTTCGCCGATCCGGATGCGGTCGAGCAGATGCTGCTGAATCTCATCACCAATGCGCGCGACGCGATGCCGGACGGCGGGGCGATTCGCCTCGAGCTCTTTGGGCCGGGCGACGGCTGGGACGAGGATCTGTCGGCGCGCGTGCTCGGTACCGAAGACGAAGTCCTCGTGGGGAACGTCGTCACGGTGCGCGTGAGCGACACGGGCTGCGGCATGAGTCCCGACGTAGCCGAGCGCGTGCTGGAGCCATTTTTCTCGACCAAGCCGATCGGGCAGGGGACCGGGCTCGGGCTCTCGATGGTATATGGCCTGATGCGGCAGCACGGCGGCTATGTGACGTTGCGCACCGCGCCCGGCAAAGGCGCCTCCTTCGGGCTCCACTTCCCGGTGCTCACCGAGGACGCACCACTGCGCGAGCGGCGTCGACGGCCGCAAGTGGTACAGCTTGCGCGGGGGAGCGAGACGATCCTGCTCGTCGATGATCAGGAAGAATTGCGCCGCACCGGCAGTCGCGTGCTCCGCCGCTACGGGTACACCGTGCTCGAAGCAACAAATGGGGCCGAGGCGCTGGCCATCTGGCGCGAACGGCGGAGTGAGATCGCCCTCGTGCTGACGGACTACATCATGCCCGAGATGCATGGGCTCAATCTGGTGCGCGAGCTGCGGGCGATCGATCCGCGGGTCTGCGTTGCGCTCTCGAGCGGCCACGCCGATGTGATGGACGCCGCAGGAAACGAGAGCAGTACCGCCGTGCCGATGATCGCGAAGCCGTGGTCGCTGGAAGAGCTGGTGACTGGCGTCAGGGACGTGCTCGACGGCCGACGGTGAGCGGGATGGATCCCGAGGGTTGACGCCGCGCGCCATTTCCCATACAATGTAGGTATGGATCGTCTCGGATCGTTTGAAGAGCTGGTGCTCATCGTCGTCGGCCGGCAGGCCGGCGAGGGGTATGCCGTCACCATCCAGGACGCGCTGGAGTGCGAGTGCCACGAGGAGATCTCGCTCGGCGCGGTCTACGCCACGCTCGATCGACTCGAGCAGAAGAAGCTGCTGCGCTCCTCGGTCGGCGGTGCGACGTCCGAACGCGGCGGTCGCCGGAAGCGCTACTTCGAACTGACGGCGCCCGGCGCCGCGGCCCTGCGCCAGATGCAGGAGATCCGAGCCCGGCTCCACGCCGGCTCGGCGATTCGCGCATGAGGATCCGCCGGGAATCCGTGCTCCGATGGCTCATTGATCCCAGTTATCTCGAAGAGATTCTTGGCGACCTGACAGAGTCGCGCGGCACGCGGACCGGAGTCTCCCATCTCCGGGACGTCCTCAGTGTGTGCGTTCGTCAGTCGCGACTCCGGACAATCCCCCGATCGCTGGCGCTGCCGCTGGTCGCGGCCATTGCCGCACTATTCCTGCTGGCGAACCCGGCGCCGATCCGGACCGTGCTCGCGGCCGACGATGCCGGGCCGTTCTCCATTCGTTTCGCGGGCCGGGAAGTCGTCGGTGCCACCCTCGCGGGGAACAGGGTGCCGCCTGACAGGATCGTGCGTCACGGAGAGACGCTGATCCTTCGCGATGCCCGTGGCGGGGAGGCGCTGCGACTTCGCATCCTTGGTGCATCGAATTTCACTTGGCAGGGTCGCGCGGCCCCGCGTGACTCCTTGAGGCAACCGCTCTGATGATCACTCCACTCCGCAGCGTCCTCCGTCTCCTCCCTGTGGCAGTCTCGGTTTCCGCGCTGGCGGCACAGGCGCCAGGAGACTCGACGCTGCTCGCCTGGCCCCGGGCGGTCGAACAAACCGTCCAGCTGCGGTTGCGCACCGATGCGGGGAAACTGTGGGGGGCTCGCCTTGATTCTGTTCCGCTCTTCCTCGTAGCCGACCAGCGCGCGCTCCTTTCGGCCGATCCCCGGAGCGAGGGTTTCACCACCGGCGCCGACGGGTGGTGGGCGGGCGCGCTCCCGACCGGACTCGTCGTGGCGAACACTGCCGTTGCCTGGGCGGGGCGCACCTGGGCGATGATGATGCTCCCCCTCGCTTCCGATGCGATGGCCTCGAGCCGGCTGGTCATCCACGAGCGATGGCACGTGATTCAGCCGCGCATCCTGCCGTTGCCGGCATACAACCAGTTCGATCCCGGGGCAGAACTGCTGGATCAGCCTGATGGTCGAATCTGGCTCCGACTCGAGTGGGCCGCATTGGTCGCCGCGCTCGATGCGCGTCCGGGGAGCATGGCGGAACGCGCAGCGGTCAAGGCCGCGCTGACGTTCCGGGCCATGCGCTACAGCAGGGCCACCGCAGGAGAACGCCTCAGAGAGCGGCTCCTCGACCTCGGCGAAGGAATGGCCGAATACACCGGTTGGAAACTCAGCGGAAACAGCGCGGCGGAACTGAGCCAGGTATTGCGCACGCGTGCGCCCGCGAGCCGTAGCTTTGGTCGGTCCTTTGCCTACTTCACCGGGCCGGGGTACGGCTACCTGCTCGACCGCCATGCCTCCGGGTGGCGAACGGCACTGCGGACGCGGCTGGATCTCCAGACGCTCCTCGCCGCGACGCTCGGTCGTGACGGAACGAATGTGGCCGACTGGTTGCAGGGAGCCGGCAACCAGGTCAAGCTCGCCGCAGCGTCCGAACAATTGGGAAGAGCGTACGGGCTGGAGCAGATCCGCCGGGAGGAGAACGACCGCTGGGCTGAAATGTCACGCAAGATCGGCGAACTTCGCGAGCGCTTCCTGAAGGGCCCGACTCTCAGGATTCCGGTCGGTGGAATGGGATTCGCCTTCGATCCAACCAACTCAACTTCGCTGGGCGCTGACGGCACGGTGTACGGTTACGTCGAATGGAAGGGTGCCGATGGTGCTATCCTCAGCTCGGAAGGCGGGACCTTCGCCAATGCTGCGCGCAACGAACTTCGTGTTTCGGTCGACAGCGCGAAGTTCACGACAGGCGTACTGCCCGAAACGACGCGATGGGCCGGCGCAGGCTGGTCGCTCACGCTGCCGGCGGGGTGGCGCGTGGAAGCGGCGGGGGCGTCGTGGTTACTGACGCCCCCGAAGTAGTCAGCAGCGCGGCGCCTTCGCCAGTTTCGTCGCTGGCGCGAGCCCCGGCACCGGCAACTTCCGCAGCATCTGCGGCTCGAAGGCACCCTGCGGGGTGCCTTCTCCGTTGTAGTTGTTCCACGAGGTATTGGCCACATACAGCAGCGCACCGCTCAACACCACGCCGAGACTCGGCTCGGCTTCGCCACCGGGGCGATCGAGCACTCGCAGTGCCTCAACCGCAGTGCCATCATCGTTGAGTGAGAGCTCCACCACCCGCGTTGGTGTGACGCCGTTCTGAATGGCGATGAGTCGTCCGGTCCCGGCCCAGTACAATCCATCGAGCCCAAGCGTCACGAGGCGGGGGTCGGCGCGCACCGCTGTCACAGTGTTGCTGCCCAGGTCAATCCGATAGAGGCCAGTGGTCCAGTCGGCGACCCAGGCGGTGCAGCCGGTGGGCGAGAAGGCGATCCCTTGCAGGTTGCGCCAATCACGATGCGTTGCTGCAATCGAGGTCATGCCACCCTCGAGCGTCGCGCGATAGATGTGCGGCTGACAGGAGTCGGACGCGTACGCAGCGCCGTTGGGCGCCAGGATCACATCGCCGAGGCAGTGCGGCTCGGTGGCCGGAAGCTTCCAGCGGCCGAGCATGATTCCGCTGTCGAGGTGATAGGCACGCAGCTCCGACTTGCCGCTGTCGGCGCCGGTGCCGCCCTCCTGCTCCTTCATCGCCGAGGTGGTGAGCCAGAGCACGCGCTGCGCCGCATCGGCCGCCATCCCGAAAACGGCGTACAGTTTGGGTTCAGCCATTCCGATGAAATCGCTGACGTTCCCCGTGGCATCGACGGCGACGACCTTGCGCAAACGGATGCTGGAGACAAAGCGGCGGCCAGTGCGCGGATCAAACGCAACGCCCTCCGCGTGGTGGAACGACGGCGGCAGCGTTACCGATACGCTGCTTGCCGTGATCGGCGCCAGTGCCTCCAGCGCGCGACGAGACAGCGCCTGGAATCGCGGCAACGCGGCCAGCGCACCCCAGCCGGAATCGGCAGGGGTCCAGTCGAATCCCATCTCGGTCACGATGTCGAGCGCATCGAGCGCTGCATCGGGGTGCCCCGTGGCTGCCGCGACGCGTGCGAGGTAGCGCACGTAGCTCCCCTGGCGTGGCCACGCAGCGGCCGTCGCGACCGCGCCCTGGAACGCTGCGGCGGTATCACCGCGGCCAAAGGCCAAGCGGGAGTCGCGATAGAACTTGCGGGCAGCGTCGGCCGAATCAGCGCGCTGAGCGGACAGGTGTGCGGTGGCGCCGGAAGCGGCGACGAGGAGCAGGAGCGCGAACGCTCGACCGGCTCGAAGGAAGAGTGCCATCCCCCGAAATTATCGCGGTGATGGCCAGAGGATGTCTGGCTCTTGTCAGAACCAGGGTGGTTCAGAAGCCCGGCGAAACCACCACGTCGAGTCCGAGCGCCTTCGCCAGCACGTCGCTCTTCCGGTCGGCTCCCCAGACCTCGAGGGAGATGTCGGCGTCCTGGAGCCGTGGGTAGGCGCGGACCAGCAACTGATCGTCTATCAGGGTGGTGGTCACCCGCTCGACGCTTGCCGTGTGACCACGATCGAGCCCATCGGCGAGGCGCAGCAGGCCACTGACACGGCGAACGATCGCCTGATCGGCCTCGGAGAGCCGGGCGAACTCCTCGTGCTTCCGGCTTGGTCCGCTCTTCCGATGGTAGCGCGAGATCAGCGCGACGAGTGCCCGGTCGCGCGCTCCCAGGCCGATCCGCTCGGCGTGCGTGATCAGCTGGAACGAGTGTTTGTGATGCTTGCGGTACGAGACCAGCTGCCCGACATCGTGAAGCAGTGCCGCCGCTTCGAGCAGCCACCGCTCCTCGGGCGTGCAGCCGAGCTGCTCGGCGAGCTGATCGTAGAGCGCGAGGGCAAGGACCCGGACCTGCTCCACATGCCGACGGTCGCCACGGCAACGATCCACGAACTCGCGGATCATCTTGACCGGATCGGCCGGCTTCGCAGGCTCGCTCGCGCCCACCATCTCGAGCAACAGCCCCTCGCGCAGGCCGTAGGCGCTGACGGTGAGTTCGGTCGCATCGACCATCGACAGCAGTTCCGCGGTGACCGCGAGACCGGCGAGAATAATGTCGGCACGCTGCGGGTTGAGCCCCGGCACGGCGGCACGTTCGGCCACGCTCTTGGTGGCCAGCCACTCGAGCAGTGACTCCACCTCACCAGTGCTGACAGTGGTGCCGTGTACGGCTTCGCCCAGGTGACCACGGCGTGCCGCAACCATCCGCCCGAGGTTGGTGAACGAGCCACCGGAGCCGATCAGGCGCGCCTGCACCCAGTCACGCCAGGGCAGCGCCTTCTTGAGCGTGCTGCGCACCGATTTCCGGAGCGCATTGACGGCCTTGCGGGAATCCTTCCGGCCATTGAGCTGCGCTTCGGTGAGTCGCACGGCACCGAGCGGCAGCGACGTCGTGACCTCCACCAGCCCGTCGACCGCGCCGACAAGTTCGAGCGAGCCACCGCCGATATCGGCCACCAGCGTCCGCTCATCGTCGAGGCGGAAGTGATGTGCCACCGACCGCCACGAGAGCTGTGCCTCGCGGTCTTCACCGATGATCTCGAGCGGAATTGCGAGCTCGCGACGAATGCGCTCGGCGAATTCGAGCCCATTGCTCGCCTCACGCATCGCCGACGTGGCCACGGCCGCGAGCCGAGTGACCCCGCGCCGCTCGGCCACTCCCTTCATCCGTCGCAACGCCTCGAAGGCCCGCTCCATCGCCAGCGGGTCGAGCGTGCCCGTCGCTGCAAGGCCGGTGGCCAGCCGCGGCATATCCTTCACTTCATCGATCACTTGCAGGCCGCCCTCGGGGTCGTACTCTGCCACCAGCAGGCGGATCGAGTTGGACCCGACGTCGATGGCGCCGAGGCGCTCGCGGCCGAGTGCGGGGTTGCTCACGCGGCCGGTTCGCCCCGGTCCTCGGCGTGGTGCTTGATCGACTTTCCTTCGACCAGGAAGACCACGTCTTCGCCGATGTTGGTGGCGAGGTCGGCCACGCGCTCGAGATTGCGCGACACGAGGAAGAGTTCCATCCCGGCGCCGATCATATGCGGATCTTCCATCATGTGTGTGAGGAGGATCCGGAAGACCGAGCCGTGCAGGGCATCGACCTTGTCGTCCCGCCGGCAGACTTCTCGCCCGGCGGCGGCGTCGCCGCGAATGAAGGCCTCGAGCGCATCGGAGAGCATCGCGCGGGCAAGGCGCGCCATTTCGATGATCTCGGGCTCCGGGGCGATCGGCCGGCTCTGCGCCAGCCGTTCGGCCGACTGGGCGATGTTCACGGCGTGGTCACCGACGCGCTCGAGATCGTTCGCGATCTTGAGCGCCGAGGTGAGCATCCGGAGATCGCGCGCCATCGGCTGCTGCAGGGCGAGCAGGTTGATCGACTGTTCCTCGATCTCGACTTCCATCGCGTCGATGACCCGGTCGCCAGCGATGACCTGGCGCGCCTTGGCGATGTCGCGCTCGAGCAGTGCTTCGACGGCGAGGCCCAACGCGGCCTCGGCCTCGCCCGACATCGTCAGCAGGCGCACTTTGACGTGGCTCAGCTGCTCGTGAAAATGGCGATGGGTTTCCCCGCTCATCCGAACCTCCCTGTCAGGTACGCTTCCGTACGCTCGTGCTTCGGCGCCGTGAAGATCTGCTTGGTTGGCCCCATCTCCACCAGCTTGCCGGCATCGAAGAAACCGGTGAGCTCCGAGACGCGGGCCGCCTGCTGCATGTTATGCGTGACGATCACGATCGTGTAGTCACGTTTCAATTCGAAGATCAATTCCTCGACCTTTGCTGTGGCGCCGGGATCGAGCGCGGAGCAGGGCTCGTCCATCAGAAGCACCGATGGCCGGTTGCCGAGGGCCCTGGCGATGCAGAGCCGCTGCTGCTGCCCACCCGAGAGGCCGGTGGCGGGGGTGTCGAGGCGATCCTTCACTTCATCCCAGAGTGCGGCGCGACGCAGGCACTCTTCCACCACATCCGGAATCTCGCTCCGTGGCACCAGGGCGTTGAGCTGCGGGCCGTAGGCAACGTTCTGGTAGATCGTCTTCGGGAACGGATTGGGGCGCTGGAACACCATCCCGACCCGCTGCCGGTGGGCCACGAGGTCGAGCCTGGGATCGTAGACCGACCGCCCTTCCACCAGCATGTCGCCGGTGACGTGTACGTCGGCGATCAGGTCGTTCATCCGGTTGATCGACCGGAGGAAGGTCGACTTGCCGCACCCCGAAGGGCCGATCACTGCGGTGACCGCCTGCTTCGGGATCGTGAACGTCAGGTCGTGCAGGACCTGACGTGCGCCGTACCAGAAAGAGAATGAACGGACATCGACGCACGCATCGGCATCGATTGCCGGGCCGGCGGCTGCCGTGCCACTGCGAGGGGCGCGTACCGGCACCGCGACGCCATCGTCGAGGACTGGGGTCATCCGAACCGTCCCGTGATGTAGGCCTCGGTCTGCTCGTTGGTTGGCGCGGTGAAGATCTGCTTGCTCGCACCGTGCTCGATCATCGTGCCCAGATAGAAGAAGGTGGTGGTGTCGGAGACCCGCGCCGCCTGCTGCATGTTGTGGGTCACGATGATGATCGTGAAATCACGTTTGAGCTCGATCACCAGTTCTTCGATACGCTGAGTGCCCTGCGGATCGAGCGATGCCGTCGGCTCGTCGAGCAGGATCACTTCCGGCTCGGGCGCGATGGTGCGCGCCACGCAGAGCCGCTGCTGCTGCCCGCCGGAGAGCCCGATGGCACTGGTCCGGAGGCGATCCTTGACCTCCTCCCAGAGCGCGGCGCGGCGGAGCGATCGCTCGACGATGGCATCGAGTTCGCTGCGCGGCCGCTTGCCGTCGATCACCAGGCCGGCTGCGACGTTGTCGTAAATCGACATCATCGGAAAGGGGGTTGGCTTCTGGAAAACCATTCCCACCCGACGACGAAGCTGAATCGGGTTGACCCCCGGTGCATAGACGTCATTGCCATCGAGCAGCACGCGCCCCGCGATCCAGCCGCCCTCGGAGATCTCGTGCATCCGGTTGAGGGTGCGCAGGAAGGTCGACTTGCCGCAGCCCGACGGACCGATGAGGGCATGCACCTTGTTGGGGGCGAAGTCGACCGAGACCCCCTTCACGGCGGTGAACTTGCCGTACATCGCGCTCAGCTTGTCGGTCTGCACCCGCGGCACGAGGTCAGCCACCGGACGAGAAACGTTGGCGAGTGGCGAACCGGGCTGCCATGGAGAGCACGAAGACCACGAGGATCAGCACCAGCGCCGTGGCCCAGGCGAACTGATGCCACTCCTCATACGGACCCGACGCGTAGGTGAAGACCACCAGGGGCAGCGCGGCCATCGGCTGATTCGGGTTGAACGAGAGGTACTGACTCCCCAGCGCCGTGAAGAGCAACGGCGCGGTTTCGCCCGCTGCCCGGGCCACCGACAGCAGCGCACCGGTGACGATCCCGGGCAACGCGGTGCGCAGCACGATGGTGAGTGAAGTACGCCAGCGCGAATAGCCCAGCGCGAGCGCGGCTTCCCGCAGTGAGCCAGGCACCAGCTTGATCAGCTCTTCGGTGGTGCGCGTGACCATCGGGACCATCAGAATGGCGAGCGCCACACTTCCTGCGAGTCCGGAGAAGTGTTTCTGCGTCGCGACGATGAAAGTCCAGGCGAAGACGCCGACCACGATCGAGGGCGTGCCGTTCATCACGTCCGACACGAAGCGGGTGACCCAGGCCAGCTTGCTCCCCGGGTATTCCGCGCAGTAGAGCCCGGCCGCAATGCCGACCGGAACACCGATGGCCGAGGCGATGCCCACGATGATGAGCGTGCCGACAATCGCGTGCAGCACCCCGCCGCCCGTTTCGCCTGCAGGCACCGGCGTGTTGGTGAAGAAGGCGACCGAGAGTGATGACGCGCCCTTGACAATCAGCGAGCCGAGGATGAAGAGCAGCGGCAGAATGGCGATGATCACGGCGATCATCATCAAGCCGACCATCAGGTGGCTCTTGCCTCGGCGCCAGGTGCGCGGGTTCACAGCGCCTTGCTCCCGATTGCCGCCCCGCGCGCAACTCGCCAGATGAGCAGGCGGGCCGCAGCATTCACCAGCACCGTGACCAGGAAGAGCAACAGGGCCACATAGGTGAGCGACGAGATGTGCATCTCGGTCGCGGCCTCGGAGAACTCGTTGGCGATCACGGCGGCCATCGAGTAGCCAGGGGCAAAGAGCGATGCGCTGATATCGTGGCGATTGCCGATCAGCATCGTGACAGCCATCGTCTCGCCGAGCGCGCGGCCGAGGCCGAGGATGATGGCGCCGATGATGCCCGACCGCGCGTACGGCACGATCGCGGTGCGTACCGCTTCCCAGCGAGTCGCCCCGAGCGCTAGTGCGGCCTCACGCTGGCTGTTGGGCACCGCCAGCAGCACCGACCGCGACACCGACATGATGAAGGGCATGATCATGATGGTGAGGATCAGGCTCGCCGCGAGCACCGACGGGCCGTAGATGGCACCCTTGAAGATCGGCAGGAAACCGAACATGCCGCGCAGGGCCGGGAAGACGCTCGCCTTGAGCACCGGGATCAGCACGAACACGCCCCAGAGACCGTAGACCACGCTCGGAATCGCCGCGAGCAGCTCGATCACCGTGGCGACCGGCTTGCGAATCGCCTGCGGGGCAAATTCCGTGAGGTAGATCGCTACCCCGAGCGAGAGCGGCACCGCGAGGAGCAGGGCGATGAACGAGGTGAGCAGAGTACCGAAGATCAGCGGGAAGGCGCCGAACTCGCCGGCGACCGGATCCCAGGTGCTGTTGGTGAGGAAGCTGAACCCGAATTTCGACACTGCGAGCCCGGAACCGCGGGCGAGTTCCAGGAAGAGCGCGACCAGCAGCGCAGGAACAATCAGTGCGGCGAGGGTCAACAACCACTTGAAGAGCTGATCTCCTCGCGACGTCCCTGCCAGCGCGGAATCGGTGCTGGCGGGAGCGGGGGTCGGAGCGGTCGGTTTGGCTGGTCCAGTCATCGTGGGTAGGAGGCTACTCTCCCTCCTACCCCAATCGGTCACGGCTTTGTAACGAACGTGTCACTACGGAATCGGTTTCCGGTCGAGAGCCTGCTCCAGCAGGCGCGCCGCCTGGCCGATCATTTCGCTCTCACGTAACAGCGCCGCCGCCACCTTCAGGATCTCGGCATCCGCGAGAGTCCAGTTCTTCTCCTCGATTGCCTCCCGGATTCCCGGCATCGTCTTCACGCCGTAGCCGGTGTAGAAGCCCGGGGCGTAGAGCGAATGGCGATACCACGGCCGTTTCGGGAGCCCCTCGGGGAGCAGCAACAGCTGGTCGCTCTGCCGAAGTAGCGCGTTCACCTGGGCGAGCGCTGCCGGGACGGCGTTCCCGCCCGGCATCCCGGCGTAGGCCTTCTCGAATTTCGCCGCCGCCTGGTCGAGCGCGGTCGCTGCATTCTCGAGTGGGGCGAAGTTGAGCACCGGCGCCGCGGAATCGCCCTTGGGGGGTCGGGTTGGCCGGCGAGGGTCGTTCACCATCGCAAAGGCACCCTCGGCGATCTGCCGGTTCCGCTCCTCGATCTCCTTCGCGCTGTTGTCGCGGAGCTGCTTCACCTCTTTCACGTAGCCACGCGTCGTCTCGGCGAGGTTGCCGAACTCTTCCGGGAGCAGGTCGGCACTCGCAATCCGCATCACCATCGTGCCGGCGGTCTGGGCCAGCGCCTTGCCGTAGACGAATGCCGTGTCGCTGAAGTGCGTGTACCAGTAGAAGGAATCGTAGATCGAGTGATAGATCCCGCCGTCATCCTCGCCGCCGAAGCCGATGTTGAGGGTCGGAATCCCGACGTGCTGCAGGAACGGGGAGAAGTCGGACCCCGAGCCGAGCGCGCCGACGCGCAGGTCGGCGCGGTCGCGGGCTTCGCGGTCGCCACCCACCACGCGTGACGCGCGTTCGCGGACGGCGACAGCCGCGCCGGTCTCCGGATCGGTGATGTCGCGGGCGACCTCATTGGTGAAGCGCTCGAGCCCGTGCGAACCCGCCATACCGAGTGTGCCGCGACCGTTGCCGTCAGTATTGAGGTAGAAGACCGCCTTCTGCCGCAGCTCTGCCTGATGTTGCTCGACCCACTCAGTGGAACCCAGAAGTCCCGGCTCTTCGCCGTCCCAGGCCGCGTAGACAATCGTCCGCTTCGGACGCCACCCCTGCTTCGCGAGCAGGCCGAGCGCTCGCGCCTCTTCGAGTTCCGCGACCATCCCCGAAATCGGGTCTTCGGCGCCGTTGACCCAGCCATCGTGATGGTTGCCGCGGATGACCCACTCATCCGGATAGACACTGCCGGGCAGCTTCGCGATCACATTGTAGAGCGGCTTGAGCGTCCAGTCGAACGCGAGCTTGAGATGCACCTTCGCGCCTTCGCCGCCGATGCGGTAGGTGATCGGGAGGCCACCGCGCCACGATGATGGTGCCACCGGTCCGGTGAGTGCAGCAAGGAGTGGCTGCGCGTCGGCATAGGAAATCGGCAGCACCGGGATCTTCATCAGCGTGGTCGCGTTGGCGCGATCAAGTCGCTTCGCACCGTCAACGGCGCCCACATCGGGTGTCAGCGGATCGCCGGGGTAGGTGGGCATATCCATCACGCTGCCACGCTGGACGCCGTCCTTCGGGCGGAACGGTCCTGCGGGGTAGGTCTCACCCGCGCCGTAGCCATCATCGCGCGGGTCGGAATAGATCAGCGCACCTACGGCACCGTGCTCGTACGCCACCTTCGGTTTGATGCCACGCCACGAGCCACCGTAGCGCGCGATCACGATGGCGCCCTTCACATCGATTCCCTGTCGTTCGAGCGTCTCGTAGTCCGCCGGTACACCGTAGTTCACGTAGACCAGTCGAGCCGTCACATCGCCGTCGGCCGAGTAGGCGTTGTACGTCGGCAGTTGTTCGCTCTTCTGCGAAGTGCTCGGATCCTCTTTCAGCACCGGCTCATCGAGTCTCGCCTTGAAGCTTGTCGGCGAGACCAGCTCGAGCAGCCGCGTCACCGGCGTCGGGAAGAGCACATCGAACCGCTCGATGGTCGCGTCGAAGCCGTACGACGCAAACTGCGCCCGCAACCACTCGGCGTTGTCCTTGTCATAGGGCGAGCCGACGTGGTGCGGACGGAGCGAGAGCCTCCGCATCGCCTCGCGCATCCGTGCCGGTTCCGGGAGCGCGCGGAACTTTCCTTCCCATTCACGCTGGATCTTCGCGTTCGCCGTGGTGAAGCCGCGCAGTGGCGGGTCCTCGCGATGCATGGCGGCGGGAAGGGTGAGCAGCAGGAGGGCAGGGAAGGCAACGGCGCGAAAGCTGATGGTCATCAAGTGCTCGCTGGAGAGGCGGTGGCGGGCGGGGAGCCCACAATGAATCGCCTCAACCGCACCGGGGGGCAAGCGCCCCCCGGGGTCTCATGTCCTGCAACTCAGCTGATTGGCTTGCCCGCGGCCTTCAGCGTCTTGAGGCGCGCATTCACCAGCCCGACTACTTCCTGGGGCAGCGGCGAGTAGAGCAGCGCCTTCGCCATCCCCTGCGCTTCCGGAGAGACCATCCAGGTGAGGAAGTCGCGCATCGCCTTCCCCTTGGTCGCGTCCTTGGTGTTCGGACGGATCAGCAGCCACGTGAACGAGGAGATCGGGTACGACTGCGCGCCCGGGGCGTTCGTGATCGAGACACGGAAGTCGGTGTTCGCCGGGAACTTGGCACTCGCGGCCGCGTTGGTGACGGTCTCGAGCGACGGCTGGACGAAATTGCCCGCGGCATTCTTGACCTGCGCGAACGGCAGCTTGTTGGCCGATGCGTAGATCAGTTCGACGTAGCCCAGTGTCCCCTCGACCTGCTTGACCTGCTGGGTCACGCCCTCGTTCCCCTTGCCGCCCAGCCCGACGGGCCAGTTCACCGCCGTGGCCGACCCGACCTTCTGCTTCCACTCGGGCGAGACCTTGCTGAGGAAGTCGGTGAAGATGTAGCTGGTGCCCGAGCCGTCGGAACGGTGGACCACGATGATGTCGACGTCGGGAAGCTTCACGCCGGGATTCAGCGCGGCGATCCGCTTGTCATCCCACTTGATGATCTTGCCGAGGAAGATGTCGGCGATGGTGGCGCCGTCGAACTTGAGCTGCGTGGCGCCAAGCGACGGGAGGTTCCAGGTCAGGACGACGGCACCCATCACCGTCGGAATGTGGACGACCTGCCCCTGCACGCCGTTCATCTGGTCGACGCTCATCGGACCGTCGGTGGCACCGAAATCCACGGTGCCCTCGGTGTACTGGCGGATGCCGGCACCCGAGCCGACCGACTGGTAGTTGATCTGCGCGCCGGTCTTCTTGTGCCAGGCGTCAAACCACTTGGTGTAGATCGGGTTCGGAAAGGTGGCGCCGGCGCCCGTGAGCGACTGTGCCACCACTGGGGCGGGCTTCTGACAGCCGGCCACAAGGGCAAAGGCGATCAGGTGCGAAACCTTCAGGCGAGACTTCATCGTGCAACTCCAGGAGTGGAGGAATGTTGTGCGCATCAGTTAGAACTTGAATTCAGTGTGCAGGTACACCAGCTGACGGCCCTTCTCGAAGCTGTTGCTGGGCGATCCGCCCTTCACCGAGTTGAGATCGGCATCGGCGAGGAACCGCAGGTTCGGCGACACCGCGTAGGAGACGCCCGCGATCACCCGGGTCTGCCGATTGACGGCAAGTCGTGCCGCCGCGGTGACGGCGGTCGAGTCGGTGTTCGGGTCGAACGAGTCCACCCGGCCGATGAAGGCGACCTTCGAATTCGGCACGTTGAACACCGCGTAGGCCGCCATCAACGAGCCCTTCGCGTTCGGCGTCGCGACGCTGGTGGAGTCCTGCATCATGCCGTATTCGGCGGCGAGGGTTACCGCCTTCGCCTTGTACGAAAGGATGCCGAGGAAGCGGTTGCGGGTCCCGCCACCGGTGGCGATGCCGACGTTAGCATAGCCGGTGAGCCGCAGCCCGCCGACCTTGCCGGGGAGGTTGCTGCGCGCGACACGCACCGAAAGCCGACCGCTGATGTCCTTGCGATTGTCGCCCGGCGCATTGCTGTACCCTTCGCCGTTGTAGATGCCGATCTGGGCGTTGATCTGTTCGAAATTCCACATCCCGTCGACCGAGGCGCCGAAGTCCGAGGAGGTGATATATCCCGCGCGCTCGAGTGGCATCACACCCTGCATACGGTAATCCCAGAGCGCCTCTTCCCAGTCGAGCAGCGGCGTCTGGATCGCGCCGAGCTTGAGGGTGAGCGGCGAGGTGCCGGGCTGCCAGGCCACATAGGCATACTTGAGGCGGAAGGTCTGCTGGTTGGTGGCGGCCTTGCGGCCGTCGACATCCACCGTGACGCGGGTGCTGATCCCGTCGGCGAACTTGCCGAGGACGTTCACGTACGACCGGGCGACATCGAAGTTGTTGCCGTGCGCCGGGGGGGCGAGCGAGGAATCGACCTTCAACTGATAGGAGTAGTTGAGGTAGCCGACACCGGTAACGGTGACGGTGGGAGCCTGCGCTGCCTGGGCGCTGGCGCTCTGCGCCCCCGCCACGATTGCGACCGCCAAACCGAGTACCAGCTTCATCCGAGTGCCCATGACATCTCCGAAAGGTCGTGTGGTCGAACTGCATTCGTGAGACGGTCAGGTCACAATTGCCCCGTGATCACCTCAACGCATGTAACAAGCGCCTGGGCGATCACGGGCAAACCACGGCTTGGTCACGGAGTTGTAACGGAGGCTTCCTGGGCGGGGAATCGGGTCCAGACAGTGGTGCCGGCGCCCAGCGCACTCTCTACGCCGACACTGCCACCGTGCGCCTCGACCAGGTGCTTCACGATGGAGAGCCCGAGGCCGGTCCCCCCCTCTTCACGTGAACGCGACGGCTCGGCTCGGTAGAATCGTTCAAAGATTCGCGAGAGATGGTCACTGGAGATGCCGCTGCCGGTGTCCACGACCGACAGCTCGACGGCATCGTCGAGTCGGCGAGTGCGGACCGTGATCGTTCCGCCCGAGGGTGTGTACCGGATGGAATTGTCCACCAGGTTGATCAGCACCTGCCCGAGCGCTTCAGGGTCCGCGAAGATCGTCTCGGCGTCAGGCGCGAGCGCGAGACGCAGTGTCACGCCGCGCGCCGTGGCGCGGTCGGCGGCGGTGGCGAAGACATCCCGTGTCAGCGAGGCGACCGGAGTGGCCTCGGCGCGCGGCACCCAGCGTCCCGATTCGATGCGTGACAGATCGAGCAGGTCGTCCACCAGCCGGTGCATCCGTTGGGCGTTGTTCCTGATCGTCTCGAGGAAGCGACGCTGGGTGGCCGGCTCTACTCCCCCTTCGGCGAGCGTTTCGGCATAACCCGAGATCGAGGTCAGCGGGGTCTTGAGTTCGTGCGAGACGTTGGCGACGAAATCGCGGCGTACCGCTTCGAGTCGCCGCACCCTGGTCAGGTCGTGCAGCACGAGCACGGCGCCACTGCCGGCGAGTGACCTGCCGTTGAGCGAGATGACCTGATCGCCGAGGTCGAGCTCACGGTCTTGCACCACGGCGCCGGCCAGCACTTCATCGACCGCCTCACGCGCTTCCTTGTCACGGAAGAGGGTGGTGAGATCAGGAAGCTGGTCGCTTTCGTCATAGCCGAGCAAGCGCCGCGCGGCGGGGTTTGCGGTCACGATCCGCCCGCGCGAGTTGGCAACGATGATCCCTTCCACCATCGCGTCCACGACCGCGTCTCCTTCGGCCTTTTCCTGCTGAAGCTCGTCGAAGCGATCGGCAAGTTGCTGGTTCATCTGCCGCAGGGCCTGGACCAGGGCGTCGACCTCGGGAATTCCCGACCGTGGAAAGCGTGGTAGTGCCCCCGCCGCTATCGCGCGTGCCGCCGCCGAGAGGGCCACGAGAGGCGAGGCAATCGAACGCCCGGCGAAGAATGCGAGCACCAGTGCCACCAGCAACGCGAAGAGTGCGGCACCGATCATCGAGCTGCGTGCGAGCGCCGAGAGTTCGCGAACGCCGTCGAGGCGGGCATCGAGTTCGACGCTGACCGGTGCCCCGGCGCTGCGGTAGTGGAGGACGTCGTCGGTGAGGATGGAGTCGCTCGCGGCGCGTACCGTGCCCGAGGGGTCGCGCAACACGATCCGATGGCCGCTCTGACCGCTCAAGCGAGTGACCGTCTCCTGCCAGGCGCTGGTATCACTCGGGAGCGTGGCGCGCACCAGCACCGCTTCACGTGCGAGGGTCGTCTGGAGATCGCGTTCGAGGCCCGAGCGGAGCGCGCGCTCGGAGCCCCAGACCATCACCAGCAGGGTGAGGGCAACGACAGTGAAAGTGCCGAGAACGAGCCGGCCGGCGAAATTCACTTCTTGAAGCGGTATCCGAAGCCGCGAACCGTTTCGATCATGTCGCCGATCTCCCCGAGCTTGGACCGCAATCGCTGGACGTGCATATCCACGGTGCGGGTCTGGATATCAGGCTGGGCGTCCCAGACCGTCTCCAGCAGCTGGGGCCGGGTCTGGACCCGGCCTCGCCGCTCCAGCAGTGTCACGAGGAGCTTGTACTCGGTAGCGGTCAGGTTCAACTCCTCGCCCTTGAGCGAGACCCGGTGGGCGGCCCGGTCGATGGTGAGTCCTTCGGCCACCAGGGTCGACCCGGCAGACACCGCCGGCGCCGCGAGCCGGCGAAGCAGCGCCTGGACGCGGAGGGCGAGCTCGGCCGGGGAGAACGGCTTGGTGAGATAGTCGTCGGCGCCGAGCGAGAGCCCCTTGATCCGGTCGGGTTCGTCACGTCGGGCGGTCAGGAGGATGACCCCGACGTCGCGGGTCTCGTCGCGCTTCCGCAGCTCGGCGAGGACGTCGTAGCCGGACAGGCCCGGGAGCATCAGGTCGAGGACGACCAGGTCGGGGCGCTCGTCCTTGGCGGCCTTGAGGGCATCGGGACCATTCGCGGCGGTCGAGACACGGTACCCCGCCCGCGCGAGGTGGTACGCCACCAGGGCGGTTATATCCGGCTCGTCGTCCACTACCAGGATGCGATGCGTCATTGCGGCTCCGTTACCATATGCGTCGAAACGAATATCGGGGTCGCGTGACGATGGCAAGGCGATTGATGTTGCTGGAATGGTACTTGTGACCGGATATTTACGACCGTGCCCAGAAACCTCCCCGTCTTCATCAACGGACGCCCCTTCCAGGCGCCCGCCGGATCGACCCTTGGCCAGCTCCTCGCCGAGCAGGATCCCGACCTCTTCGCCGCCCTCCTCGGGGGGAATGCCATCGCGACCGACGGCCGGGGGATCGCTGCCGATCCCGACCTCGCCCTGAGCGCCGGAGCGATCTTCCGGGTCGTCCGATCCGCCCGTGCCGGAGATGCCACCGATGCGTGACACCCTGCGGCGAATGCCGAAGGCCGAGCTCCACGTCCATCTCGACGGATCGCTCCGCCCCGAAACCATGCTCGAGCTGGCGCGGGCAGCGAAGGTCGCGCTGCCGGCCAACGATGCCGATGCCTTGCGTCGCTATATGCTGGTGGACGACGCCCGGAATCTCGAGGACTATCTCGCGCGCTTCGAGTACACCATTGCCGTGCTGCAGACCCCCGAGGCGATTGAACGCGTCGCCTACGAGATGGTCGCCGATGCCGCCGCCGACGGCCTGCGCTATCTCGAGGTGCGCTACTGCCCGCGGCTGAGCACCCGTGGCGGGCTCTCGATGGACGAGGCGATTGTCGCCGAGTGGCGCGGCCTGCAGCGCGGCGAGCAGGAGTTCGGCGTGGTGACGCGGATCATCAACTGCTCGCTGCGGCACTACTCACCCGATGTCTCGGTGGAGATTGCCGAGCACTCGGTCCGGATGCGCGATCACGGTGTGGTGGCGTTCGACCTCGCAGGAGGCGAGGCGGGACGGCCTCCGGAGGAGCATCGGGAAGCCTTCGATGTTGCCGCACGTGCCGGGCTCGGCATCACGGTACACGCCGGAGAGGCCGCCGGGTGGGAAAGCATCTTCGAGGCAATCCACAGCTGTCACGCGGTGCGTATCGGCCACGGCACCCGGCTCTTCGAGAGCCCCGAGCTGCTGGCCTATGTGCGCGACCGGCGGATCTGTCTCGAGATCAACATCACCAGCAATGTGCAGACGCATGCCGTCGCGACTGCCGCTCAGCATCCGGTGAGGCAATATTTCGACGCCGGAGTTCCGGTCACTCTCTGTACCGATTCGTGGCTGATGAGCGGCGTCTCACTCACCAGCGAATACCATCTGGCGCACCAGGCACTCGGCTTCACCCTCGACGAAATGCACGCGATGGCACTCACGGCCTTCGAGCACGCCTTCCTGCCGTGGCCCGATCGACTTGCGCTGCTGGCGCGGGTCCGGGCCGATCTCGCCTCCCGTCCCTGACCTGCGGCCGAGCCGCAGCGGAGTCCCACCAATGAAGCCCTCCCTTCGTCGGCAGTTCGCGTTCGGATTCTTCGGGATGCTGTTGGCCGTCGCGGCGACCTGGCTCCTTCCCGGCGCAGCCGCTCGCGGCTTCACCGATCTCGCGGCCCAGGCGGCGCCCGCTCCGGTCGCCCCGATCGAGGCACCGGCTACCGACGGGGTGCCGCTGCTGGTGCGGCTCACCGGGCTCCTCGGCATCCTGGTCATCATGCTGGTCGCCTACGCGATGTCGCACAACAAGAAGGCGATTCGCTGGAAGACGGTGGGCTGGGGACTCGGGCTGCAGGTGGTGTTTGCGATCTTCGTGCTCCGGGTGCCGTTTGGCCAGACGCTGTTCAAGAATCTCGGCGATGCCGTAACCGCCATCCTTCACTACTCCTATGCCGGTTCGGAATTCGTCTTCGGGAAGCTCGGCGCACCGTTTACTCCTGACTCGCCGCTCGGCGTGATCTTCGCCTTCCAGATCCTGCCTGCCATCATCTTCGTCTCCGCGCTCTTCGCCATTCTCTACTACCTCGGCGTGATGCAGGTGATCGTGCGGGCCTGCGCCGTGGTGATGACCAAGCTGCTCGGCGCCAGCGGCGCCGAGAGCCTCAACGTCGGCGCGTCCATTTTCATGGGGCAGACAGAGGCGCCGCTCACGATCCGACCGTTCCTGCCGCGGATGACGCAGTCCGAACTGATGACGGTGATGACCGCCGGCATGGCGCACGTGTCGGGCTCGATCATGGCCGCCTACATCGCCTTCGGGGTGCAGGCGCAGCACCTGCTCAGTGCCGTGATCATGACCGCGCCGGGTACCATCATGATGGCCAAGATGTTCGAGCCGGAAACGATGGTGCCGGAAACGTCGGGCAATGTGAAAATCGACATCCCCAAGACCGATGTGAATCTCGTCGATGCCGCCGCACGCGGCACCGGCGAAGGGCTCCACCTGATGCTCAACGTGATCGCGATGCTGATCTCGTTCATCGCGCTCATTGCCCTGGTCAACGGCGGCATGGGGTGGGCGCACTCCTACGCCAGCTGGTTCCCCGAAAATCTGCAGACGATCCTCTCGTGGGTCGGCCGGCCGGTGGCGTGGCTCCTTGGCGTCTCGTGGAAAGACAGCGGCGCGATCGGCGGGTTGCTTGGCACCCGTGCCGTCCTCAACGAGTTCATCGCTTTCTCGCAGCTGGGGCAGATGAAGGGTGTGCTCGATCCGCGCTCCTTCACCATTGCATCGTTCGCACTCGCGGGCTTCGCGAATTTCTCCTCGGTCGGTATCCAGATCGGCGGCATCGGCGCGCTCGCGCCGGATAGAAAGGGCGACCTCGCGCGCCTCGGCTTCCGCGCGATGCTGGCCGGTACCCTCGCGAACTTCCTCTCGGCCGCGATCGCTGGCATCCTGCTGTGACCAGCGACGAGAGTGCGGCGATGATCGCGCGAGCCGCTGACGCGGTACGCGCGCGGCTCGCCGGCCGGCAGCCAAAGGTGGCGATCGTGCTCGGGTCAGGCCTCGGTGGTCTCGCCGATCAGGTCGAGGATCCGATCCGGATTGGCTACGCCGACATCCCCGGCTTCCACGTACCGACGGTCCAGGGGCACAAGGGAGAACTCGTGGTCGGCAAGCTCGGCGGCACCGAAGTGGTGATGCAGAGCGGCCGCTTCCATATGTATGAAGGACATCCGGCGCAGATCTCGGTGCTGCCGGTGCGGGTCTTTGCCACGCTCGGTGTCGAGACGCTGGTGGTGACGAACGCGGCAGGGGGGATTCGTCGCACCTTCACACCAGGCACGCTGATGCTCCTGTCGGATCATATCAACCTCACTGGTCGCAATCCGCTCGAAGGGCCGGTCTTGCCCGGCGAGACGCGCTTCCCGGACATGAGCGTCGCCTACGATGCCAAGCTGCGCGATGCTGCGCGTCGAATTGCAGCCGAGCAGGGAACGCGGCTCGAGGAAGGAGTGTACTGCGCGCTGCTGGGGCCGACCTACGAAACACCTGCCGAAGTCCGGATGCTCGAGCGTCTCGGCGTCGATGCGGTCGGGATGAGCACCGCTCCCGAGACCATCATCGCACGTGCTCGCGGCATGCGGGTGCTCGGCTTCTCGCTGATCACGAACGCGGCTGCCGGCACCACGTCGGCGCTGCTGAGTCACGCGGAAGTGATGGAGGTCGCCGGCGAAGCCGGCGGGCGACTAGCGCGACTTGTGGCGGGGATTGTCGCAGAACTGCGGTGATAGCTGACAGATGACAGATGACGGATGACGGATGACGGATGACGGATGACGGATGACGGATGACGAAAGCCGGTTTTCGGATTCGCCATCCCGTATGTCCCATCGGTCATCTGTCATCTGTCATCTGTCATCCGTCATCTCAACCCCATGCCAGACAGGGCCTTGACCTCTGCCGAGCCCCGGCGCCTCGCGGATTGCGCGCTGCAGATATTCGAGTGAGGCGCCGACGGCCTGATCGAGCGGCCTGCCGAGGGCGAGTGCGGCGGTGATTGCCGCGGAGAGGGTGCAACCGGTGCCGTGCGTGGCGCGGGTGATCACGCGCGAGCGGGCGAAGCGTTCGACGTATTCCGGCGTGACGAGGATGTCGACCAGAATGTCGCTGTCGAGGTGGCCGCCCTTCACCAGCGCCGCTTTGGCGCCGAGTTCGAGGAGGGCCTTCCCAGCGAGCGCCATTCCTTCCGGGTCACGCACTTCGAGCCCGGTGAGCATCTCGGCTTCATCGAGGTTCGGTGTCACGAGGGTCGCAAGCGGCAGGAGGTGATCTCGCACGGCGCTGACCGCATCGGCATCAAGCAGGCGATCGCCGGACGTCGCGACCATCACCGGATCGAGCACATAGTGCGGCCACGCGCGAGATGCGATTGTCTCCGCGACGAGCTCAACCAGCTCCCGCGTCGCGAGCATACCGGTCTTGAAGGCATCGGGCGGCAGGTCGTCGCCCACGGCCTGGAGCTGAGCGGTGATGACGTCGGCCGGGACGGGGTGAACCGCGTGGACGCCGAGAGTATCTTGAGCGGTGATCGCCACGATGACCGAGGTGCCGTAGACCTCCCAGGCGGCGAAGGTCTTCAGGTCGGCCTGAATGCCGGCCCCACCACCTGAATCCGATCCGGCGATCGTCAGCGCGATGCGTCGCGTTGTGTCCTTCACCCGACCTCCCAGCCGATGGCACTACTCAGCACGATTCGTGATCTGCACCGCCGCAAGGCGCGCGAACGGCGCGGACTTGCCCTCGCCGAAGGGGTCCGGCTGGTGGAAGAAATGCTTGCCGCCGGGGTGCCATGCAAGGGCGCGGCGGTAGCGCCCGCGCTGCTGGAGACACCACGCGGTGCCGCGCTCCGCGCCGAGCTGGAGCAGCGCGGGATTGCGGTAGAGGAGGTGAGCGAGAGCGACTTCGCGTCCCTCGCCGCGACCGAGCATCCGCAGGGAGTTGTGGCGGTCTATGCCCCGCGCGACTGGTCGCTCGACGACCTGCTGCCGACCCCTGGGCACCCGCTGGTGATTCTCGATGCTGTCCAGGATCCGGGAAACGTCGGCACCATCGCGCGCACGGCGCTGGCGTTTGGGGCCTCGGGGATGATCGCCCTGCCCGGCACGGCCGATCTCGAGAACCCCAAGACGCTGCGCAGTGCGATGGGCGCACTGTTCCGACTCCCTCACCTGCACGCCGATGATGTGGCCGTGCTGCACTGGCTCACCAGCAATGGTGTGGCGCTCTGGGCCACGTCAATGGACGGCACGCCGATACTCTCTGGGGCACCGCCGCTCGCTGTTGCAATTCTCTTGGGGAACGAGGGGGCTGGGGTGCGCGATGATCTCCTGGCACGTGCCGATCGGCGCGTGGCCGTTCCGATCCAGCCGGTCGCCGAGTCGCTCAATGTGGCGGTCGCCGCTGGCATCATTCTGCATCAGGTGACCCGATGAGCATCTGGGAAGGGACGCTGGTCTACATTCGCGAAGGCGGTTGGTATTTCTGGATGGCGGCCGGCATCGTCGGCCTGCTCTTCGGATCGTTCCTCAATGTCTGCATCGTGCGCTGGCCAGCGATGGAGTCGGTGGTGGCACCACGCTCGCGTTGTCCGCAGTGCGGCAACCTGATCGCCTGGTACGACAACATCCCGGTGCTCTCGTGGCTGCTGCTCCGGGCGAAGTGCCGGTACTGCCAGCTGCCGATTCCCATTCGCTATCCACTGGTGGAACTCGCCGTCGGCGTGCTCTGGGGGCTCGCGGCTTGGCGCTACGGCCCGACCGTGGAATTTCTGCGGGCCGGGATTTTCGGCACCATCCTCGTCGGCATCACGATGACGGACGCGCGCGAGTACATCATCCCCGATGAGTTCTCTATCGGCGGCACCGTCATCGGCATCCTCTTCGCCTTCCTGGGCGGGGCACTGCCCTGGCGCGAGGCGATCATCGGCGCAGTCATCGGCTTTGCGCTCCTCTGGGTCATCGCCTGGCTCGGCACGAAATTGCTGGGGCAGGATGCGATGGGCGGCGGCGACATCAAGATGATGGCGATGATCGGCGCGTTTCTCGGCTGGCAGGGCGTGCTGCTCACACTCTTCCTTGGCGCCCTCCTCGGCACGGTGATCTTTCTGCCGATGAAGCTCGCCGGTCGTGAGAAGCTGGTGCCGTTCGGCATCTTCCTGTCGATCGGGTCGGCCGCCTGCTGGATCGCGGGGCAGCCGTTGCTGCAGTGGTATCAGACGACGTTTCTGGGAGTATGAACCGTATGTCGCGTGTCTCCTCGACGCTGGTGATGGTGGCACTCCTGGTCGCCTGTCGTGGCGAGCCACCTGCGGCCGCGCAGTCGCTCAATCAGCAGCAACTGACCGCGCTGGTCGATTCGCTGATGCCGGGCGTGGCCAAGGCTGCCGGGCTCCAGTTCAAGTCGACTCCTGCGGCCGTGGTGCGCTCGCGCGAGGAAGTGCGCAGCTATCTCCTTGCCAAGCTGCAGCAGGAGCTCCCTCCCGCACGCATCGAGGGGATCACTACCGCCTACCGTCTCCTCGGCCTGCTTCCCGACACGCTCGATGTGACGAAGCTCTTCATCGATCTCTATACCGAGCAGGTCGCCGGTTTCTATGATCCCGATTCCACCAAGCTCTTCGCGGTGGTAGGTGGTGATCGCGCGCAACTCCGACTTGTGCTCGCCCACGAACTCGTGCACGCGCTGCAGCATCAGTACACGCCGCTCGATTCCATCCTGAAAGACATTCACGATGCCGATCGCCTTGCTGCCGCGCAGGCGGTCTTCGAAGGGCAGGCCACGCTCGCATCGATGGTGGCGTTGCTGCCGGGGATGGACCTGATCGGCGACGACTCCTTCTGGGACACCTTCCGCGGCCAGTTGCAGACGCAACAGGCAGGGATGAAAGTCTTCAATACGGCCCCGCTGGTGATCCGCTCGGGGCTCACCTTTCCGTATCTGCAAGGGTCGGAGTTCCTGCGCTGGTTCCGTCGCAACCGCGCCGACCAGCAGCCCTTTGGCGACAAGCTGCCAGTGTCGACCGAACAGATTCTTCACCCCGACCGCTACGCCAAGGGCGACCTGCCCCTGACGGTGCGCTTCGCAGCGGACACGGCAGTACCGATCTACGAAGACACCTTCGGTGAATTCGAGATTGCCGTACTGCGCTCGTCACTCGCGGGCATCAGCGAAGTGCCAACCGACCTCGCCGTGGGCTGGGGCGGCGATCGTCTTCGCGTCTATCGCAACACGGGGGGCGCGGCGCTGGTCTGGGTCACCGTGTTCGATGAGCCGCGCAACGCCGAGCGCTTCCTGCAGCAGATCGGCAACAAGCTCGCGGTGCAGAAGCGTGCCGGCTACCGCACCACGGCCGAATCGCTGCAGGTCGGCGGCAAGAGTGCGGTGCGGGTGGTGGTGGCGCCGGAGGGGTGGGCGCGGTGGAAGGCGCTGCCGCAGGTGGAGGTGCGCTGAGCATGTGGCCAAAACTCCGGCAGCTGTTGCGTCAACTTCGGCTAACCTTGGCCGAGCCGCCGTCGCCACGGCTCGCCGACGAAAACCAGTGGTACACCGAACACACTGCGCTCCTCGTCAGCACCCTCAAGTGGGCCATGCTGGGCGCCGGCGCCGGCGTTTGCGTCGGACTCGGTACCAGGGCGTTCCTCTGGTCGATTTCTGCCTCCGGGGCGTTCCTTGCGGGTCAGGTTGCTGGGCGGGTCCCGCTCTATTTCGCCCTCCCGCTCGCCCTGCCGCTCTGCGTCTGGCTGATCCGGACCTTCTCGCCAGAGGCACGAGGCCACGGGACCGAAGCCGTCATCGCGGCGATCCATCAGCGCTCCGGACGGATCGACTGGCTCGTGGCTCCCGTCAAGCTCGTGGCGACCGTGATCACCCTGGCGTTCGGCGGATCGGTCGGCAAGGAAGGACCGGCGGCCCAGATCGGTGCGGCGATCACCAGCCTGTTCGCCGACCTGACCAGGCTGAATGATGCCGATCGGCGACGATTGGTCATCTGCGGGATCAGTGCCGGCTTCGCGGCCGTGTTCGGCACGCCGGTGTCCGGCGCGCTCTTTGGCATTGAAGTCCTCTACCTCGGCCGAATCGATTACACGGTGATTTTTCCGGCGCTGGTGGCCGGGATCGTGGGTCACCTGGTTTGCGGCGTCGCGCCGCCGTTCCCACTCCTCAACGGGGCGGTCGGCGATCACACCCAGATCCGGATGATCCTGACCTCCCTCGCCTCGGGTGCCATCTTCGGCCTCGTGGCGCTGCTCCTGATCGAAACCCTGCGTGCAGTGGAACACCGCCTGCAGCGTTTCGCCAGCCATCCCTACCGGGTCGCGTTTGGTGGGGGATGCGCGCTTGTCCTGCTGTATTTCGCCGCCGGTGATCGCTTCGCCGGACTCGGCACCGAGACGATCGCTGGTGTCCTCAACGGAACGATCCCGGTCGGCAGCACGGACTTCCTGGTCAAGATTCTCGCGACGGCCATCACACTCGAGGTCGGGGGGAGTGGCGGCATCCTCACGCCGGTGTTCTTCATCGGGGTGACCAGCGGGGCCGCGCTCGCCCCCGTCTTCGGCGTCTCGGCAGCGTTGCTGGGCGCCTTCGGATTCATTGCGGTGCTCGCGGCCGCGGCGAACACGCCGCTCGCGGCGGCCGTCATGGCGATCGAGATCTTTCCGGCACCACTCGGTGTCCTCGCGGCACTCGCGGCGGCGACGGCGTATCTGATGGTCGGGCATCGGAGCGTGTACGCATCGCAGAAGCTGGGCTTCTCGAAGTCTGCGGGACTCGACATGGCCCTCGGCGGCGATATCGGGGAGTTCAATCGCGCCGCGATCAAGGTGCGCCCCGGCTCATTCACGGCCCGGCTGCATAATCTCGGACGGCCTCGCCCGCGGGACGACGCCGATTCCGGAGCCGATTCGTAGTGCCATCGCCTTGCCGTCCGCTGGGCCGCATCATTGACGCGTCCCAGGGAGGCCGATGAATGCCGCAGGATCTCGCGAACGCGACACCGGAACTCGCCTACGTCGTCCTGCTGTTCGCACTCTTTGTCGTCCCGAGGGTGCTGCAGCGGTGGCGGTTGCCGTCGGCGATCACCAGCTTCGTGCTCGGCGGCGTCGCGGGGATCGGCTTTGGCCTCTTCAGCCACGATCCCACCATCCATCTGCTGTCGACCTTCGGCATCGTCTCGCTCTTTCTCTTTGCCGGTCTCGAGGTCGATGGCTTCGGTTCCGCGTTGCGGATCCGCTACCTGCTGCTCCATCTCGCGATCCGCGTGGTGACCCTGGCTGGGGCGACGGTAGTGCTCGCGCGGCTCTTCATCCTCGATCTGCGGCCAGCGTCGTTGCTCGCGCTGGCATTACTGACGCCATCGGCCGGCTTCATTCTCGATGCGATGAACGGCTTCGGACTCACCCCGGAAGAAACGGCGTGGATCCGCAGCAAGGCGATCGCCTCCGAGTTGCTGGCATTGCTCGGGCTGTTCGTGGTGCTGCAGTCCACGACCGCAGAGCGATTCGCCACTTCGACGCTCCTGCTGGCCGGAATCGTGGTCGTCCTGCCGCCGGTGTTCCGGCTCTTCGCCACCCGAATCGCGCCATACGCTCCGAAATCGGAGTTCGCCTTCCTGCTGATGATGGCGCTCGTGGCCGCCTACGCGACCCGGCGGCTGGGCGTCTACTACCTGGTCGGCGCCTTCCTCGTCGGCGTGGCGGCACGACGTTTCCGGCAGTCCCTGCCAGCGATTGCCTCCGACCGGATGTTGCACGCCGTCGAGGTGTTCGCGTCGTTCTTTGCCCCGTTCTATTTCTTCCGTGCCGGGTCCGAGTTGACCCGCGAGGACCTGTCGTGGCCCGCCGTCTGGCTGGGACTGGCTTTCGTGGGCGTCATGGTACCGCTGCGGATCGTCGCGCTGGCGCTGCTGCGCCGGGTGACCTTGGGGGAATCGATTCGGGTCTCTCTGCGCATCGCCGTCCCGATGCTGCCGACGCTGGTCTTCACCCTGGTCCTCGCCGGTATTCTGCGCGACCGTTTCGGCATCGGTGACCCATTGTTTGGCGCGCTCGTCGTCTACGCCCTGCTGACGACGCTGATTCCCGGGTTCGTGTTCAACGCGCCGACACCGGAATACAGCGAGCCGGCGCTGCCGGAGAGCGCCGGTTGAACGGTACGCTGCTAGTAGTGTTGCTAGGCGTGAGCGCACCCTGCGCCGCCCAGGCTGCGCACTCCGGTTTGCCTGCCTCAGCGCCGGTACGTCGCATTCGAGTGGCCCCGTCGCCACTCCTTTCCCGCGTCGTCGATCGCGATCCACTCCGAACCGCTCCTGCCGATGGGCAACCGCTTGGCGTGGCGACGGGGAAGGTGAGCAGGCAAGGCCGCGACGCATTGATCGGCGCGGGAGTTGGGCTGGTCGCGGGATTTATCGTTGGCAAACAGGTTTTCGATGGTCAAGATCGCGAGCCGAACAGCAAGTTGATTGCGCTCAGCTCAGTCGTTGGGGCGCTGCTCGGCATGGCCATCGGGGCATCGGTCACACATTAACATCGGCCGTAGCGTCGAGCGGAATCCCCGCCTCGTCGCAGAGCTTCCCATACGTCAGCCCCGCCACGATGTCATAGCTCGCGTGAATCACCATCGCGAGCAAGATCCCACCGGCCCAGTAGACGTAGCCCTGAATCGCGAATGACGCGAGACCGATGATCACTGCGGCGCGCAGGCCCTGCACGATATGGGCGGCGCCAAACGCCACCGATGTCACCAGCGCCGCCGTCCACCAGTCATCGCTCAGCCACCAGATGATGCCCGCCACCACGCCACGCCAGACGAACTCCTCGCAGACACCGGCCGCCACCGACACGGCGATCCACCACGCGCTCTCCCGGCCATTGCGCGGCGCGATGAAGAGCGTCCGCGCATCCTGACGCTTCACGGCCGCACGCCACCGCGGCTGCATCAGCTTTACAAAGACGATGACGGCGAGGATGGCCACGGCGATCAGCGGGAGATCGACGCGACCGAGCGAGACGCGCACGTGATCGGCGTAGACGGCAAGTCCCGCAAGTGCCGCAAACAGCACCTGCTGGGTCACCACTTTCCTGAAGTAGACCTCGCGCGGGAGTGCCACGAGCTGAGGGATTCTCGCCCGGGTCTTCCAGGCGCCATACGGAATCAGCAGCAGGAAGAAGAAGAGCACTCCCAGCGAGGCGATCCCGGGCATCTCAGAGGAACTGCGACAGCGTGTAGATGATCAATCCGGCGAGGCCACCGACCAGCGTACCGTTGAGTCGTACGAACTGCAGGTCGCGCCCCACGGCGAGTTCAATGCGTCCCGCCGCGACTTCGGGGTCCCAGTCCGCCACGGTGGCTGCAATGAGGTCGGCCACTTCCTGCCGATGCTGTTCAAGCAACGACGTCACCACGTCGGTGAGGAAGCGATCGACCTCGCCCCGCAGTTCGTCGCTGGTCGCGAGTGAATCGCCGAGACCTGCGAGGACTTCTTCGAGCGGGAGGAGTGACGCCTGTTCGGGATTGGAGCGATAGAGCGCAGCCGCGCGACGCGCCCGGTCCCAGACCGACGAGACCAGGTCTTCGACAATGGGGTGCCCGAGCAGCTCCTGCTTGAGCTTCTCCATCTTCGCGAGCATCTCCGGCGAGTTCTTGAGCCGGTTGATGAACTCCGCCACGGCACTATCGAAGCGACGGCGAATCGGATGATTCGGGTCGGCCGACATCTCGGCGAGCACGCGATCAATGCCGCCCGCGATCTTCTCGGCGACGGCATCGCGCACACCCAGCGGCAGCCAGCGCGGACTCTCGGCCCGGACCTTCTCGCGGATGGCGTCGTGGCCTTCCTTGAGCGCGCCGGTGATCAGCTTGATGACCTCGTTGAGCAGCTCCTGCGGCCGGCCATCGGATGCCGCCACCGTGAGGACGTCGCCCACGAGCGGGGCGAGCTGAACCGACTCGAGCCGATTGGTCGCGCTCTTCTGCATGAACTCGCGGACTTCCGCGTCTGGGAGGGCTTCAACGGCCCGGGCGAGCCCACCCGCGAGCTGGCGGGCCAGGCGGGTCCGGTTCTGCTCCTCGCTCATCCACTTGGCGGCCCGGGCGGCGGGGTGGACCCCGGCCAGCCGCTGCTCGAGGACCGAGCGGGAGAGGAAGTGGTTCTGGACGAAGTTCCCCAGGATCCGGCCCACCCGGTCCTTCTGCTTCTGCATGATGGCGGTGTGGGGGATCGGGATGCCGAGGGGGTGGCGGAAGAGCGCGGTGACGGCGAACCAGTCGGCGAGGCCGCCGACCAGGGCGGCTTCGGCGGTGGCCCGGACGTAGGCGAGCCAAGGGTGGGACGGCTCGAGGATCCGGGCGACCACGAAGACAACGAGGAAGAAGACCAGGAGGGCGGAGGCCCAGAACTTCATTCGCCGGAGGGCGGCGCGGCGGCTCGTTTCGTCCTGCAACGGCGGAAGTTGGGTCTGGGCCATGGCCGAAAAGTAAGGGGGCCACCCCCGGCTGGTCCTAAAGCCACCCCTGGCTTACCTTTGAGGGCTATGTTCGACGAGCTCTCCTCCAAGCTATCCGATACCCTTCGGCGCCTCACGGGCCGGGGGGTGCTTACGGAGGAGGCAGTTCGGGAGGGGCTTCGGGAGATCCGGCGCATTCTCCTGGAAGCTGACGTCTCGTTCGACCTGACGCGCGAGTTCCTCGAACGCGTGCAGGCGCAGGCGGTAGGACAGGATCTGCTCAAGGCGGTTCGCCCGGGGCAGCAGCTGGTGAAGATCGTCTACGATGAGTTGGTGGTGCTGCTGGGTGAGAAGCAGGCACCGCTGGCGTTCGTGTCGGTTCCACCCACGATCATCCTGATGGTTGGCTTGCAGGGGTCAGGCAAGACGACCACTGCGGGCAAGCTCGCGAAGCGGTTGAAGGCGGAGCAGAAGGCACCGTTCCTGATCGCGGCGGATGTCTATCGCCCGGCAGCGGTCGATCAGCTTCGCACGCTGAGTGAGCAGGTGCAGGTCGGCTTCCACGGTGAGCCCGGCGTCACGGATGTCGTTGGCATCGTGAAGCGCGGCATCGAGGCGGCAGGGAAGGCGCGGGCCCGGACGGTGATTGTCGACACCGCCGGTCGCTCGCAGATCGACGACGAGTTGATGCAGGAACTGGTGCGGCTGAAGCAGGCGATCAAGCCCCACGAGATCCTCCTCGTTGCCGACGGCATGACCGGTCAGGACGCGGTCCGGATCGCGAAGGGCTTCCACGATGCGCTGGGGATCAGCGGCGTGGTGCTCACCAAGATGGATGGCGATGCCCGCGGTGGCGCGGCGCTGTCGATCTTCGGCGTGACGAAGGCACCGATCAAGTTTGTCGGTGTCGGTGAACAGCTCGACGCGCTGGAGCCGTTCCATCCCGATCGGATGGCGGGGCGGATCCTCCAGCAGGGCGACGTCCTCTCGCTGGTCGAGAAGGCGCAGGCCAACGTCGATGAGGCCGAAGCGAAGGAACTCGCGCGGAAGGCGACGTCGAAGAAGGGCCTCGATCTCGAGGACTTCCTCACCGCGATGCGGCAGATGCAGAAGCTCGGTCCGCTCAAGAACGTGCTCGGAATGTTGCCGGGAGTGAATCCGGCGATGCTCAAGGGCGCGAACATGGACGAGAAGCGGATCAAGCACATCGAGGCGATCGTGCTCTCGATGACGAAGAAGGAGCGGAGTGATCCGGAGTTGATGAACGGGTCGCGTCGTTTGCGGGTCGCCAAGGGGTCCGGTCGGACCGTGGCGGAAGTGAATCAGTTGCTGGCGCAGTTCAAGCAGATGCAGAAGTTCATGAAGGTCGCGGGGAAGCCGGGGGCGAAGTTGCCGTTCGGTGGACGTTCGTTCCCTCCGCGCTAGAATCGCTCAGGAGAGCACCAGAATGGCCGTTCGGATCCGCCTGCGCCGGGAAGGGCGCAAGAAGCTGCCGATGTATCGTATCGTCATCGCCGACAAGGAAGCACCGCGCGACGGCCGGTTCATCGAGACCATCGGGTCGTATCGCCCGAAGGAAGAGAAGAACCTGTTCACCGTCGATCTCGACAAGGCGCGCGCCTGGATTGCCAAGGGTGCGACCCCGACCGAGACCGTCGCTGCGCTGCTGAAGAAAGCCGGCCTCTAATCCGGATGACGGATGCGGCGGCGCCCCCGATCGTCGTCGGCCGGGTGCGTAAACCGCACGGGCTGAAGGGCGAAGTGTCGATCTTCCCGCTCACCGATGACCCCGAAGGGGTCTTCGTGACGGGTCGAACGCTCTTCCTCCTCGATCTGCGCGGTGAAGTCGTTGGCGAAGTGAGCGTGACGCAATCGCGGGTCTATCACCGCGAGTGTCTGGTGAAGTTCGCCGGCCACAACGAGCGCATCAACGTCGACGACTACCGGGGACGCTTCCTGGCAGTACGCCGCGAGGAGCTCAAGCCGCTCGAGGACGGTGAGGTCTACCTCCAGGAGCTGGTGGGCTACGCGGTTCGCGACGAGGCCGATGAGGCGCTGGGTCTGGTGAGTGCGGTGTACGACCTGCCGCAGGGCCCGACGATCGAAGTGCAGGGACCGAAGCGGGAGTTCATGCTTCCGTTCCGCAGCGAGTACGTGAAGCAGACGGATCGTGAAGGGCGACGCCTGGTGGTGAATGTGCCGCCCGGCCTGATGGACTGAGGTTGCGGTGCTGACGATCAACGTCGTCACGCTCTTTCCCGAGGCGATGTCGCCCTTCCTGGCGGCGAGCATTCCGGGGCGGGCAGCGAAGGCCGGCTTGTCCCACTACCGGCTGGTGCAGTTGCGTGAGTTCACCCACGACAAGCACCAGACCGTGGACGACACGGCGTTCGGCGGCGGTGCGGGGATGGTGCTGAAGGCGGAGCCCTTCCTCGAGGCGGTGGAGAGTATCGGCCCCACGGGGCCAGTGGTGGTGATGTCGGCGCGAGGACGGAAGTTCTCTCACGACGACGCGGTGCGGTGGTCACTCGGGTCGGAACTCACGATCCTCTGCGGCCACTACAAGGACATCGATCAGCGGGTGATCGACATCCTTGGCGCCGAAGAAGTATCGATCGGCGATTTCGTCCTGTCGGGCGGAGAACCTGCGGCCCTCTGCGTCATCGACGCGGTGGTGCGGCTCCTCCCCGGCGCGATCGGCGATCATGAATCGGCGAGTTCCGATTCGCATTACGATGGGCTGCTCAGTCCGCCCAGTTACACCAGGCCCGCCGATGTTCGCGGTGTCCCGGTGCCCGGGGTCCTGCTCTCGGGAAATCACGCAGCCATCGCCGCGTGGCGGCAGCAGGAGGCAGAGAAGCTCACGAAGGAACGCCGGCCCGACCTGTGGGCCGCGTTCATGGCCACGGAGCGCCCCGATGGAGGCGCGAAGTCCTGACGCACAACCCGCGACGAACGCGGAGGAGTCTGACGATGGGAATGGAACTGCTGGATATCGTATCGCGCGAAGGGATGCGCACTGACATGCCGAAGTTCGACTCGGGCGACACCGTGAAGGTGTTCGTGCGCGTTCGTGAAGGCGACAAGGAGCGCCTCCAGGCGTTCGAGGGCGTGGTGATTGCGCGTCGTGGCGGCGGCATGGGCGAGACGTTCACCGTCCGCAAGGTGTCGGCCGGCGTCGGCGTCGAGCGCGTCTTCCCGCTGCACTCCCCGATGTACTCCACCATCGAGGTGGTGCGTCGTGGCCGCGTACGTCGCGCCAAGCTCTACTACCTCCGGAACCTCTCCGGCAAGGCGGCGCGCATCAAGGAAAAGCGCGATCGGTAAGCGCGCAACTGCGCATCGAAGCACGAAAGGGCTCCTCGTCAGAGGGGCCCTTTTAGTAGGCTGTTGCTCCTATGTGGGTGCCGCGCTTGCGCGGCACTGATGCCTGCTCTCCTGGGAGCTTGCTCGCGCCGCGCCTCGCGCGGCGCAGATCCTTCCGTCCCCCCCCCGGATTCGCCCGCGCTGCTCGTGGGCTGCCTCTCCGCGTCTGTTACAGCCGCCCGCCATCGCGCTAGCGGCGCCGGCCGAGGCGTGCGACGGCTGTAAAGGCCGCTACGAGGCACCCACGACTCAGCGCTTGCGAATCCCGATCATCCATCATCCATCATCCATCATCCCGTTACTGCGGCCACATCCACGCAAAGGTCAGCCCTGTGATCACGCCATAGATCAGCGAATCGAAGAGTCCCTTGAAGGTCGTCGACCACTTCTTGTAGTACCAGATCGACGCCTGCGGCAGCGCCATTCCGTAGGCGATGAAGGTGATCGCGCCGGTGAAATGGAAGACCCGCCGGTGATCGGCACCGGGCGCCAGCAGGGCACCGGTCATGCAGGCCGCAGCGATCGCGATGATGATCAGGTAGATGAACCAGTTGATGAAGATCGGCCCCATCGGGCGCATTCCGTTCGGCATCACGGTCATCAGCAGCACCGGCCCTTCGTTGTGCTTCGCCTTGTACTCCGGCGTCCCCATCTCCTTCATGTCACCGGGCTTCGGCACCAGGTAGTCACCGGGAGGAATATTGAGTGGTCCGACGGCGGCGCGAACGCGCGCTTCGTCGGGGACGCCGGCGTAGTCGCTCTTGTGCCACGGCATGAACATGTGGATCACCGAGCTCGCGATGAAGATGAACACGGCCGAGAGGAGGATGGGGAGCCAGAGCGAGAGCAACGGCGTCATGTTGAACTCCGAGACTAGAGACTAGAGACTTGAGACTAGAGAGGTTACGGCCCGTTCTGCGGGAGCGCAAATGCTCCGGGCCCGCCTTACTATTCCTGCATGCCCCTCCTCGCCCACGAACGCATAGCCTGGTCGTCAGGCTTCCTCCTCATCGGCATTGATGAGGTGGGCCGTGGGCCGCTGGCCGGGCCGGTCGTGGCGGCGGCGTGCTGCTTCCCGATCGATCACTCCGGCATCGATGGCGTCCGCGACTCCAAGGCGGTGAAGCGACCGGCAGAGCGTGAAGCGCTGGCCCAGGCGATTGTGCAGGAAGCGCTGGCGTGGGGACTCGGTGCCGCGAGCGTGCGCGAGATCGCGACCCACAACATCCGCCGAGCCACGGCGCTGGCGATGCAGCGCGCGGTGCTGCGCTGTCAGCGCCGCTTGCCGGCCGAGGCGCCGTTCCGGCTGATGGTCGACGGGCTCGCGGTTCCTGAGCTGGGCCAGCCGCATCAGTCGCTGGTGAAGGGCGACGCCAACTGTCACGCCATCGCCGCCGCCGCGCTGCTCGCCAAGGTCGCACGCGATCGCCTGATGTGCTCGCTCGCGCGCCGTCGCCCGGGCTACGGCTGGGAGAGCAACGTCGGCTACGGCTCCGCCTCCCACATTGCCGCGCTGCGCACCCTCGGCCTCACGCCGCACCATCGCGTCCAGTTCTGCGAGACCGCCACAGCGCAACGGTCGTTGTTCGTGTGAGTCGCCGGCTCGCGCTCATTCTCCTGGCATTGCTGGGGATGACGCTGCTCGGCTGGTCGCTCCGGCAATTCGGCGCCGGCCTCTCCCCCGATTCGGTGGGCTACATCAGCGTGGCGCGACAGCTCGTCGCCGGCCACGGACTCCGCTTCGCCGATGGCTCGCTCCTCGTCAATCAGCCACCGCTCTACCCCCTCATGCTCGCCGCCGGTGGCGCACTCTTCGACACCGATCCGCTCACTGTGGCACCGGCGCTCAACGTGCTGCTCTTTGGCGCGACTGTGGGGCTCACCGGCATCCTCTCCTTTGCACTCATCGATTCACTGCCGCTCGCATTGGTGGGTGCTGCTGCCGTGGCGGTATCGGTGCCGCTCACGATCGTGACGCTGATGGCATGGTCGGAACCCCTCTTCATCACGTTGCTCGCCGCCACACTGGTGCTGACGCTGCGCTGGCGTCGTGCGCCGGGCACACGAAATCTTCTCGCCTGGGCGTTGGTGGTGGCGCTCGCCACACTCACGCGATACGCTGGCCTTGCGCTCATCGGTGCGGGCATGGCCACGATTCTGCTCGCCAAGCAACGCGCGGTGAGCGGACGCTTGCGCGATGCTGGGCTCTTTGCCATCGTGTCGGGCGGACCGCTCGCGCTCTGGATGCTCCGCAACCGCAGTATCGGCGGAACACTCACCGGCGATCGCGCACCCGGAGAGATCTCGCTCGCGGACAATCTCCAGCGTACGCTCGTGGTGTTCGGCAACTGGCTGGTGCCGAATGACCAGGGGAGCGCCAGCCCGGCGGTCGTACTGCTCGTGCTGGCGGCGCTCGTGCTGTGTTGGAACTGGCGTCGCGGCGGAAATGCCTGGCTCGCAGCGGCGTGGTGGCGCTGGCTCCCGGTCTGGCTTGTGGTGCTGGGCTACGGTGCCTTCCTGCTGATGACCGCGACTTTCACGAGTCTTGATACACTCGACGATCGGCTCTGGTCGCCGATGGTGGTGCCGCTCGTGCTCCTCGTGGTCGCCGCCGCGGAAATGCTGATGCAGTTACTGCGCGGGCGCTGGTCGCACCGGGTCGTCCCTGCCGCAGTGCTGGTGTCGCTCGTGTTGCCGTTCCACGCGTCGTATCAGGCCGTAGCAGACTACCTCGCCGATGGTGGCAGCGGCTTTGGCGATCGTGGCTGGCGTGAGAGTGCTACCGTTGCCTACCTGCGCATGCATCCGCAGAGTTGTCACATCTACAGCAACGAGCCCGATGCGATCACCATTCTCACTGGAGCGGCGGCGGACCTGTCGCCGCTGAGGTCAGAGCACGGGTCGACGCTGGTAACTCCGTTGCCGGCCAAGTGGCCATCTGAGAAATCTGCGTGCCTGGTCTGGTTCAGGGAGGAGAGCTGGGATGTGTTGTGGTCGGTCGATTCATTGCGCGAGCGGGCCACGCTGGAGCCGACGCAGGAATTGGTCGACGGCAACGTCTATCGAGTGACCCACTAGAACGCGCTTGACAGCTGCCGGATTTCGTAGGGTATTTCAGCAACGATTCGAGACTCTCCCCCTGGAGCTTTCCCGATGGTCTCTCCCTTGGCGCGCGCCCTCTTCGCCGGCGTTCTCCTCTTCACTGGCCTGGTTGTGTCTGCATCGGCGCAGGCCGCGAGGTCGCTCCATGTTCGCCTCGAGTGGCGAGTTGACGGAGACTCAGCGGACCTCAGCGCGGTATCCGCCGTTACCGTCGGTAAGGATGGGACGGTTGCGGTCGCCCTTCCACAGGATCATGAGGTGCTGATCCTTACTCCCCAAGGCAAGGAAGCCGGAAGATTCGGGCGCACGGGTGCCGGTCCAGGCGAGTTCAGGCAGATTTTGTGGCTGGGATGGCGTTCCGATTCGATATGGGTTTTTGATGGAGTATTGAAGCGAGCTGCGCTTTTCGATCCCGCCCGAAAGTTTGTTCGAACGTTTCGCATCCCGGTTTCTGTCGACACCAGACACTCCGCAGGACCGCCGCAGGCATCAGGTATCAGTCCGTTCCGGCTCTTGAGCGGCGATTCAATGGTGGCCTTAGGGATTGCTTCTGGCGCCGAGCCTGACTCGTATCATGGCGTCTTGTTCGTCACGAACGTTGACGGAACAGCATTCAAACTCCTCGCCGATTTCCCACCTTACGACTGTTACGTCGACATTCGCGGTCGCAAGACTTCAGTGCCATTCTGCAGCAACGCCCGGGTTGCGTATTCTCCGGATGGAGGGCTGGTGGCTGTGGCGGAAGTGGACAAAGCCGATCAGGCTCGATCGAGCGCGAGCTTCACCCTTCGGGTGCTGGGTCCACGCGGTGACACCTTGTCTACGAGGCGGCATCGGATGGCAACCGAGCTCCTGCCGGCCAAGCTCTTTGAGGCCGCTGTCTCGAAGCTCACCGATCCTTCGCGTGTTCCACCCGATATCGCTTCCGAGATCAGGGGGCGACTCTCAAAGCCGACATTTTATCCGGCCTTGTCCTCGCTGTTTATCGGACGAGATGGAACCATTTGGGCTGGGCGCACTGGAGGTGAAGGGATCTCATGGCTCGTGATTGACTCTGGCGGGAGAGAGATTGGCACGCTTACGCTTTCAAAAGCACTCAGAGTCGTCGCCGTTGCCCAAGGCAGGATGTGGGCTGTCGAAACGTCGGACAGCGGCGTTGAGAGCATCGTGCAGTTCCGAGTTGGTCCGCGATAGCAGGGTGTCGATTGCCGCGTCGGACCGATGCGCCAGGAGTGGAGAACATTGTGGAGGTGGGGGTGGGGGTGGAGGTCCGGCCTTGGGAGGCACGAGCCATGCCGAGTCCTGTCGGAGTATGTGTCGGTGTCGGGCCCCGGATCGTGGTGGCCGTGTCCTTGGTGGTCACCCCCCAAATGAGCGGTCAGCGCCCGGATTCATTCTTCGTGTTCCCCCAGCGTGATCGCGCCGAAATGATGGCGCCGCGAATCGCGGAGACGTGTCGCGGGTATGCGGGCGGCGACCTGCGACGGCGTCAGGATCAGCTGGTCGCACGCCTTCGCACTTCCCCGGCACCTGACATCGCGCTGCTCAGGGAACTGGCGTGTGTGCGCTCACTGCAGATCGGGAAGATGACAGGCGGTAACGCATCGGGTCTGCCGCTTGGCTCCTCGTGGTACAACGCGACGAGCGCAGCCACCCGTCGAGCACTCGACGCTGCTCCGCTGGATACCGTAAGCCTCGAACTTCTCGCCGATCTTACCCTTCGGGGGTCGGGGAGGCAGATCACCGCCTCCGTGGAGGGGAAGAATCAGGGACGAGGGCCACTCAAGGAGATTGAACCCGCCGATGCTGCGGCCGCGCTGTACTTCGCGGTGCGAAGCGGGAACAGCAACCCGGCAGTGATGCGAGCGTGTACCTCGATGCTACTGAGGGTCGGCGATGTGCCAATGGCGCGCGACTGTTCGTTGCGCGCGCTGGATCGCGGAGCTGACTCAACATGGCATCTGCTCCGTTTGAGTGCAATCGCGCTCTGGTATGCGGACACGCTGCTCGGTATCCCGACGTTCCTGTCGGCTGCAGCAGCCGCGAGCTCGCCAGGTGATCGAGCAGAGCTGGGCTGGCACCTCGAGCCATCCTTCGATGTCAACGAATGCCTGGCTTGCTCGAACAACGGGCTCCTGAATCCCTCGATGCGCTGGTCGCGTTCCTACCGACCGAAATGGCGGCTCAATGAGTCAGCCCGCCTGCGCTTCAGGTCGCAGCCAGCCTCAGAACTGCCCGGTTGGATTCAGGCGGAAGTGAACCGACTCGGGCCCGATACACTCCCGATGCCGATCCTGGAGTTCGACAAGGATCCCTCACAACTTTTCAACCGGACGGTTCAAGCAGCAGGACTCTTTGCCAGGAACGTGTTGCTCCACTTTCGATACACGAGCTACGCCGGTGGGGCTTTCCGCGGCTGTATCACTCTTGATGTGCCGTATTGGCCCCCGTGCGTCCCGCGAAGGGCGCCGCTTTCGAACACCTACATCGGTGTCTCCGCCTCGATTGCATCCCTCTGGAATCCTGCGACATCATCGCCGCTTGCCCTTGTTGCGTGGGCCGTTCCCGCACGGGATGTTGCCGTGGACACAACTGTTACGCTGGAGTTCCGTCGCTGGGGGCTGGTTGGCGGCACCGAATGGGACTCCACTGTCACGATGCAACGCAACGCCAGCTTTGAAAACGACGCGCTACTGATGGGCTCGATGGTGATGCCCGCATCGTCGCGCCAAACCGTGAGCGTGATCGTCACTCAGGGACGCACCCGCCGAGGCGGACTCTTCCGCGACGACCTTACGCCCCTCGGCACAGGTGACCTCGAAGTCTCGGATCCGATTCTAGGCCAGGCTGGCAGTGGTGTCGAGTGGAAGGGTGATTCGTTGCCGGTGATGATCGCGCCACTCCGCACCTTCAGGAAGAACGAAGCCGCGACGCTCTACTACCAGGTGCGAAGCGCGCGGACCCGGAGCGATGCTGCGGTGACGGCCAGGTTCTACTCCGGCGTCGATGCCGACGGGCCGTTTGACAAGCAGCTCATCGCGATCCGCTTCCCGAGCACCCTGAAGGCTGGTGTCAACGGGAACTACCGCGAACTCAGGATGCCGAATCTGGAGAAGGGTGTATATCCGCTTGAGCTCACGCTCACCGTCGGCGGGCAGCGAGTGGGGGAGGCCAGGTCGGCGTTGTTCGGGATTCAGTAGCTCGAGGAGAGCCCAGAAGTGCCGCGATCATTCCTCCCGGAGGATCGCGGCGACGCTTGTCCGGTACAGTGGTTTCGCCGCGATCACACCGGCGATGAAACATGCCGCCACGCACCCGCCAGTGACGGCGGCGTAGGTCAGCGCATCTGTTGGGGTCACCTCATACAGGTAGTTGCTGAGAAGTCGCGACGTCGTCGACGCCACCAGCAGCCCGATTCCGGCCCCGATGACTACTGCCAGCATCGCCGGCCCGATTGCCAGTACTACCGCGCGTGATCGGGTTGCGCCGAGCGCCATCCGCAGGCACAACTCGCGCATTCGTATCGAGACGGTGCGCGCGGCCAATCCCGCAACCCCGACCAGCGTCAGGGCGATCGCCAGCGCACCGAAGAGTGCTGCCAGCACCGCTCGGTATCGACTCGGTGCCAGCGCCCGCTCCATCAGCGCTGCCGTGGAAGTCACCTGCGAAATGGTCGCGCCGCCGACCGTGCGCCAGACCGCCCGGCGCGCGGGATCGCCGAGCAACATCGGATCACCCCGGGTGCGCAGGATGAAGGTGAGTGCGCCGGGGGCTTGGCTGGCAGGGAGATAGAACTGGGGCTCCGCGGGGAGGTGCAGCGCCTTGCTGCGCACATCGCCGACGACACCGACCACGGTGGCGATCCCGTTCGGATGCTTGAACTGCCGACCGACCGCGGTGGTCACACCCCAGAAACGGCGGGCCATCGCCTCGCTCACGATGGCGACGAGCGGAGCCCCTGCGGTGTCAGTCGACGAGAACGGGCGACCGGCAAGCACCGGGATGCCCATCGTCTCGAAATAGTTCGCGAGCACGGCAGCGTTCGAGACGTTTGTTGCCGGAAGGGTGGGGTCCTCAATTGGCAGGGTTCGGACGGCCTGTCCATTCGACCTGCCCGACAGCGGCGGAGTGGACATTGCCGTCACTGTGCTCACAGCGGGAACGTCGCCAAGCGCCTCGGTGAGCAGATCGTACAATCGTTTCGTGTCGGCTCGCGAGGCTGTTTGCGACCTGGGCAGCGTCACTCCGACGAGCAGCGCATTGCCCGGCACAAAGCCGGGGTCTACCTCCCCCTCGCGAAGGAAGCTCCGACCGAGAAGTCCAGCACTGATGAGCAGGACGAGCGTCCCCGCAGCCTGAATACCGATCGCGACCGATTGGACCCTCGACCGGCCTGCCACGACGCGGTTTCCCACGGAAGTCAGTCGCTCGCCGTTGCGGGTGAAATGGAGCGCCGGGGCGACGGCGCTCACGGCGGCCACTAGCGAGGCGATCGCTGCGGTGAACGCGAGTACCCGGAAATCGACGGCAACCTGGTCGGCGTGCGGCAGTTCGCTTGGCGCCACCGCCAACAAGGTTCTCGTCGCGAACCAGGCGAAACCCGCACCGATCAGTGCGCCGGCCAGCGCGAGCATGCCGCTCTCGGTCAGCAGGAGGCGGATCATCCGCGCACGCCCAGCCCCCAAAGCGATCCGCGTCCGCAATTCTGCCTTGCGTCTGGTGCATTCCGCGAGGAAAAGCGCCGCAACATTTCCGCAGGCGATCGCGAGGAAGACGGCCACCGCGCCGAGCAACAGCAGCAATGGTTGACGGACGGCCCCGATTTCGGCCTCGACTCGGGGAATCATGCGTGCAGTTCGCTTCGCTGGACTCGCATCCCCACGTATCAACGGCTCTGCTTCTGCGAACGCCGCGTCAATCGTCACTCCGGGCTGGAGTCGCCCGACGATTTCGAGGGTGTGGTTTCCAGGCTCGAAGCCGCGGCCATCGGCCCCGATCGGAATCCAGACGTCTGGTTCAACGTCCATCTCCGTGCCGATGATCCGGCCACGGATCCCGAATGAGGGCGGCAGAATACCAATGACGACAAAGGGCGCCTCGTTCAAGGTGATCGTGGTGCCGATGATCGCGCTCCCGCCAAAGCGACCCATCCACAGGCGGTGGGAAAGCACCGCAAGCCGCGGGGACCCTCGGCCTTCCTCGCCGGGCAGGAACCACCGTCCCTGGGCAACCGACACTCCAAGGGTCTGCAGAAGATTGGCGGTTCCCTGGGCCCGGCGCAGTTCCACGGTCTCCTCGGCGAAGGTGGCCGAGACGGTACCGGTGTTGAACCCGGCGACCGACGTGACGGAGTGCGCGGCATCGCGGTAGCGGACGTAGTCAGGATACGGCGTCCGCAGCACGTTCCAGAGCTCCCCCGTCGTGGGTTGCCCGCGGAAGCCTGGGAACACCGAGTAGATCGTCACCAGCTGTGCGGGGTCCCGGTAGGGCAGTGGACGGAGCAATACCCCATTCACCACGCTGAACATGGCTGTTGCCGCTCCCACACCAAGCGCGATGGTGCCCACCATTGTCAGGGTGAACAGCGGGGAACGACGTAACCCTCGCATTCCCTGACGCAGGTCCTGAAGAACATCATCCACTGTCGGAAAACCCCACACGTCCCGACTCGCTTCGCGGTGCCGACCGATGTTCCCCACCTGTCGCCGCGCCACCGCGAGAGCCTCGTCTGGCGAAGTCCCTGCATGCTCGAGGTCTCGCGCCAGGAACTCGATGTGCTCCTCGAGTTCCTCTGCGAGTTCCCGGTCGAGTTGTTCGCGATGCCACCATGCTCGGCATCGGCCGAAGAGCTCCCGGGCATTCATCCTTCTGCGCCTCGAAGTACCCTCGTCGTGGCAGCAACAGAGCGCAGAAAAGCAGCCTCCTCCGTCGCGAGCTGCTTGCGTCCCGCCGGGGTCATCCTGTAGTAGCGCGCTTGGCGCCCCGTTGGTGACTTCTTCGACTCGGAAGCCACCCATCCCTTGATCTCCATCCGCCGGAGCGCAGGATAGAGGGAGCCCTCTTCCACCCGGAGCGCCTCCCGTGATAACCGGTGGATGTTCTGGGCCAGACCATAGCCGTGCAGGACCCCCATCGTGAGAGTCTTCAGGATCAACAGGTCGAGGGTGCCGGCGAGGAGCGGGGTATCGGCGTCGCCCATACGGGATATCACTCCATACTGTTCAAGTCTATGTATCAGACGCAGGCGGGGCAAAATTGGTTGCAGCGCAGCTTCGCCCTCTGAGGGCGGGCCTGGTCCGGTTACTTTCCGCCCATGCTGACCCTCATCCTCGCCCTCGCCTCGGCACCAGCAGCCGATACCATCCCGGCCGCCTACACGCCGCACCGGGTCTACTTCGCCGACAAGAAGCGCTTTGCCGACCTGGAGACGCTCGCTGCGGCAGCCTCGAAGGCCGACGTCGTCTTTGTTGGCGAACAGCACGACGACGGCGGCACCCACCGGATGGAGCTCGCGCTGCTCGAGGCGATCGGTCGCAGGCGGAGTGATGTGGTGCTCGCGCTCGAGATGTTTGAACGCGATGTGCAGCCGGTGCTCGACAGTTATCTCGAAGGGAAGATTCCCGAGGATGCATTCCTCAAGGCGAGCCGGCCGTGGCCCAACTACGCGGCTGACTATCGCCCGCTCGTGGAATACGCCAAGGCGCGCGGCTGGAAGGTGATCGCCGGTAATGTGCCGCGGAAGATTGCGGCCTCGGTGTTCAACAAGGGGATCGGTTACATCCAGCAGCTCCCCGATACCTCGCGCCGCTGGGCCGCTGAAGAGTTCCAGTGCCCCAAGGGGAAGTACGCCGACCGCGTGGCCGCGACGCTCAAGGATCATCCCGGCCCGGCGCCGACGGCCGATGAGATGGCGAAGATGGGGCAGCTGATCTACGAGGCGCAGTGTGTGAAGGATGAGACGATGGCGGAGTCGATCGCGCGGGCTCGTAACAACGGCGCGCCGCTGGTGGTTCACTACAACGGCGCCTTCCATTCCGATTACGGTCAGGGCACGGCAGAACGTGTTCGCCGCCGGCTCCCGAAGGCCAAGGTCCTCGTTGTCTCGGCGATCCCTGTCCCAGACCTCGACGCCGTCGAAGGAAAGCCCGATCGCAAGCTCGGCGAGTGGCTGATCTACACCCTCCGGCCAGCGGACAAGAAGTAGCCGCTACCGTCCCAGCACCTCGCCTTCCCAGCCGTCGCCCGACGTTGCCACTACGCGCAGCGCGGGCGACACCTGTTTGAGCGAGGCGACGTTGGTTCCCTGGGTGGTGTCATGCGCGTCGCCTGGTATCCGATTCATCACGACGCCGAGGCAATGCACACCCGCCAGTTCGAGCGCGCTCACCGTGAGCAGGGTGTGGTTGAGGGTGCCGAGCCGATCGGCGGCGACCACGATCACCGGCGCCCGCATCACCCGGGCGACATCCACGAGTGTGCGCTTCCAGGTAATCGGCGAGAGCAGCCCGCCATTCCCCTCGACGAAGGTGATCGCGGCTTCGCGAGCGATCGCCCGGGTCTCGCTGACCATCACATCGATGTCCACCGGCCGCCCTTCGCGATCCGCCGCCTCCGCCGGTGCCGCCGGCGCCCGATAGCGACGGAGGGCAGCGGTCGGGGAGGACTGCCCGGCAGCCTGGGCGATCACCACCCCGTCCTCGCGGTCGGACGGCTCTTCCTGGGTTCCGGTCTCGATCAGCTTGATGGCCCGGACATCGATTCCGCGGGCGCGACAGTAGGCCGCCAGCCGCGAGGTGACGTAGGTCTTGCCCACAGCCGAATCGGTTCCGGCAATGACAACGATCTTGCCCATGCTGGTATAATTCTCCGGCTGCAGGGGGGCGTAGCTCAGCTGGTAGAGCTTCCGGCTTTTAACCGGTAGGTCGTGGGTTCGAGTCCCACCGCCCCCATTTTCAGAAGATACCACCCTGCGGAACCCCCTCCCGCCTACCCTCACCCGCCGTGGGCCTCCTTGCCGACCACCATCTGGATCGACGGGCACTACTACACACGCGAAACGGCCAAGGTCTCGGTCTTCGACCACGGCCTCCTCTACGGCGACGGTGTCTTCGAGGGGATCCGGGTCTACGACAGCAGGATCTTCCGCCTCCGCGAGCATCTCGAGCGGCTCTACGATTCGGCCAAGGCGATCGCCCTCACCATCCCGATGACGCTCGACGAGCTCGCGGCGCAGACCGAGGATGCGGTCGCGAAATCGGGGATGACTGACGCATACCTTCGCCACGTGATTACGCGCGGTGTCGGTGACCTCGGCCTCGACCCACGCAAGTGCCCGACGGCGTCGGTGATCATCATCGTCGACACCATCAAGATGTTCCCGGCCGACAAACTCGCCGCAGGGATTGTCGTGGTAACAGCATCCACACCGATCCCGCATCGCGAGGCATTGTCGCCGCGAGTGAAGTCGCTCAATTATCTCGCGCACATCATGGCGAAGCTCGAGGGGATCAACGCCGGCGCCGACGAAGTGATCATGCTTTCGTCCGAAGGCGAAGTCGCGGAAGGTTCGGGCCAGAACATCTTCATCGTCAAGAAGGGTGTGCTCAAGACGCCGCCACCAACCGCTGGAATTCTCAAGGGCGTCACTCGCGATGCCGTGCTGGAACTCGCGGTGGAGCTGGGCATTCCGGCGCATGAAGAGCCGCTCAATCGCTACGATGTCTACACTGCAGACGAAGCATTCTTCACCGGTACCGCGAGTGAACTCGTCGCGATCAGGATGGTCGATGGTCGAGAGATCGGCACCACGCGCCCGGGGCCAGTGACCACGCGGCTGCAGGCGGCGTTCCAGGCGCTGGTGCGCCGAGCGGACGGCTGACGACGCGATGGCGTGGCGGATTCTGCTGACGGCCGAACACACCTGGACGGTGTCGGTAGCAGCAGAACGCTGCTCCGGGTCGAATGACTGGACGCTGGTGGCGGGTTTTCGCACCAGCGCGCCGGAGCCGAAGCGGCTCTGGGTCGCGCTCCCGATTCGCTCTCCTTCCAAAGCCCAGCTCTTCGCCGAGGCCGACACGATCAGCAATGAAACGCTGCTGGCCGCACTCCAGGCCCGTCTCGCGCTGTAACGCAACGGAACCCGCTGTCGACGCGTCCTACTTGATGTGGGGACCGCGACCGATACGAAGGTTGTAGCCCGCCGGACCCCGCCCTACTTTTGGCGATCCATCCTCGTGACCCGGGAGTCTCCATCGATGCGACGTGCCCTGCTGACGCTGTCGCTCTGTCTCGCTGCCGCCTGTGGGCGGAACGACGTCGACGTGCGTCCGGCAGTGCCCGAGCAGGCCCCGAAACCGGCCGCCGCGCCCGAGAACGCCGCCGACCGGTCGACGCTCCCGCCGCCGCCGCAGTTCCCGAAGCCCAGTGATGCCGCGCTCTCCTTTGATCTGAAGCTGGCCCGCGATTCGGCCGCCGATGAGGCGGTGCTCGACAATCTGGCGACAGCGGCTCCCAAGGAAGGGCTCCCCGATATTCCGATCGATGCGGCCGCGTCGCGCGAACTCAACGTGCAGGCGTACGCCGATCAGCCGCGGGTCCAGTATTACGTCGACTTCTTCGCCTCGCGGATCCACGACCGCTTCCAGATCTGGCTCGACCGGATGCCGCGCTATGAGTCGTACGCGCGCGAGCGGCTCGTCGCACAGGGGCTCCCCGGCGACCTCGTCTATCTCGCGCTCATCGAATCGGGCTTCTCGGCCTCTGCGGTGAGCAAGGCCGCGGCGGTGGGGATGTGGCAGTTCATGCCGGCGACTGGGCGCGGCTATGGTCTCAAGATCGATGCGTGGGTTGATGAGCGTCGCGATCCGGTCAAGGCGACCGACGCCGCAGCGCGCCACCTCAAGGACCTGACTGCGCGCTTCGGCTCGCACTACCTCGCCGCTGCCGCCTACAACGCCGGGGCAGGTCGGGTTGGCCGGTCGCTGTCGCGGATGAATGCGTCGATGGAGGAGAACGACGACTCCCTCGATCTCAGCAGCGACGACGCCTTCTTCTCGCTCGCCGATACCCGGCTCATCGTCCAGGAGACGCGCGACTACGTCCCCAAGCTGATCGCTGCGGCGCTGATCGCGAAGGAGCCGGGCAAGTTCGGCTTCCGCGATCCGGAAAAGGGGACACCGTTCTCGCACGACAGCGTGATGGTCGATGGCGGCACCGGGCTCGACCTGATGGCGCGGCTTGCTGATACCACGCTCGATGCGATGCGTGACCTGAACCCGCATCTGTTGCGGCTCGTGACGCCACCGGGGATGCGCTACGCTGTGCGGGTGCCCAACGGCAGGGCCAAACAGATCGCTGCCGCTTACCTCGCGACGCCAAGCGCCGAACGACTCGCGGTGGCCTCGCACACGGTGCGCGCGGGCGAGACCGTGGCCACGCTCGCGAAGAAGTACGGCGTGAGCAGCGAGGTGATTCGTACGGCCAACCGTTCGGCGCGCGGCAAGCGGCTCGCTTCAGGTTCGACGCTCTACATCCCGGTGTCGAACAGCATTCCGGTCGCGCTGCTGCGCGAACCGGAGCCGATCAGCAACAGCCGCACCACGAGTGTCACCCACGTTGTGAAGCGCGGCGAGACCGTCGGTAGCATCGCGCGGAAGTACCGCGTCTCGGCGGCCTCGTTGCGGAGTGCCAATCGGCTGGGCAAGAGCGCCAAGGTGCGCGTGGGGCAGCGGCTCGTGATCCGGCGAACCATCAAGAGCAAGGTGAGCCTGGCCGCCATCAAGCGTCCCGGCAGCAAGGGGAGCAGCAAGGTCTCCACGCGCGCGTCGACCTCCACCGCAAGCCGCACGCATGTGGTTCGGAAAGGGGAGACCCTCACCGGCATTGCGTCGCGCTACGGTGTCTCTGTGGCCACGCTCGCATCGGCAAACGGCATTGGCCGCAGCAAGGGTGTTCGCGCCGGGCAGAAGCTGAAGATTCCCAAGGCCTGACGCGGTGGTTGTGCAGGAAACGCAAAGGCCCCCAGCGGATGCTGGGGGCCTTCACGTTTCGCCGTGGTTCCTGGCTCAGGTCCGCTTGCGCAGTCCGCTGAGAATGGCGCGGGAGTACTTCCCTTCGATCTGGGTGCCGAGCTCCTGTTGTGCGGCGACCAGGGTCGGTCCCTTGTTGTACGCCTCAAGGGCCAGCGCGACGTTATTGTCGAAGCGCTTGAGCAGATCCTTGAGGTAACGGAAGCCGATCTGCAGGTTCACATCCGGATTGCGCAGATCGCTCTCGTTGAGCCGTGAGTCGTAGGCTCGCGCGGTCGGCAGCCGGAGCTGCGTGAGGCCGATTGCCGCGGCATAGCTCGACGCGGTGTTCTTGAAATCGCTCTCGATCTTCACCAGCTGAAAGCCGACAGCAGCGGGAATCCCTTCCGCCACGGCGTTGTCGTAAATCGTCGCCGAGAGATCGGCCGGAATACCATACCGCCCAGAGAAGTCGAGAATCTGATGCGCGCGCTCGAGCTCCTTCCGCGTGGCCTTGAGCTGCCCCCGCATTTCGGCAAGGGACGCCGAGGTGGGTTCAATCGGTGCCTCTGCCGCTACCACTGTGGGTCCAACCAGATTATCAGCCCGAGTCAGCACGCTCGACACCGCACCCAGCCCGAACAGGGCAAAGGCTCCGATACCGACCACTGCGACCTGCGCTGCGATTCTCTTGATCATCGTGCCTCCGTTGCATTCGGGTCCAGCCAATCCGTTGCCAGCCAGTCGCCTCGCTGCCCGCCGGACTTTTCGAGGAGGCGGATCCCTTCGATCCGCATTCCCCGGTCGACTGCCTTCACCATGTCGTAGACGGTGAGACAGGCCACACTCACGGCCACGAGGGCCTCCATCTCGATCCCGGTCTTCGCAGTGGCAGCGGCTTCTGCCACCACTCGGACGCCCGGCCATTCATCGTGCAGTTCCAGCGTCACACCGATCCGGTCGAGTGGCACCGGATGACAGAGCGGGATCAGGTCGCTGGTGCGTTTGGCACCCATCACTCCTGCAAGCTCCGCCACTGCAATCACATCACCCTTCTCGGCGCTGGCACTCTGCACCAAGGCAAATGCGTCGGCCGACATCACCACCCGACCCTCGGCCACCGCTCGCCGCGCCGTCACCGGCTTAGGCCCAACATCGACCATTCGTGCCCGGCCAGCGGCATCCAGATGCGTGAGGCTCATGCCGCCGCCAGCATAGCGAGCTCGTCGGCCAGCACGGCCAGCAGGAGCTGCGGATTCACGTTGCCCTGCGCCTGCTCACGCGTCACCAGCACTTTCTCGACTGCGGCGAGTGCGGCTGCCGGTTCCATGCTGCCGCCGCGTCCGCCGGTCATCCCGCTGCGTGCTTCTGTCGCGAGCACCTCGGCCAGCGCATCGAGCATCGCGGTGAAATCGCCGCGGGCCTGCCACGGTCCCTGGCGGAGCGCCCGGTCGGTGGCTGCCACCGTTCCGTTGCCTACCGCCGAGAGGAACTCCCGCGCCGCGCTGCCTGCCTTCTCGCGGGTGGTGTCGGCCGCACCGAGCGCGGCGCCGATCGAACCACGAGCACTCCGAACCACCGCATCAGTCGCCAGGTCGGGCTTCTGGGCCGCCAGATAGCCGCGAACTTCGTCATCGCTGATCCGGGCCAGCCGGATCGGTATGGCCCGCGAGCGGATCGTTGGCAGCACCAATCCCGGCTCGGCGGTGGTCAGGACGAAGAGCGAACGGGGCGGCGGCTCCTCGAGGAGCTTCAGCAATGCGTTCGCGGCTTCCTGACTCGACTCCTGCGGTACCAGCTTCTCTGCCCGGCCGATCAGGAAGACTCGCCAGCCACCCTCGGCGGCCGTGAGGCTCGCCTGACGCTGCACCAGTCTTGCCGACGCGATACCATGGATGGCCATCCCATCGGGCGCCCCCCAGAGGGGAGCTGCCCGCCGCTCGGCCATGACTGCTTCGAGCGACTCCGCCACCTCTTCGGCCTGCTTGTCAGGCTCGCCCGCCTTGGGGCGAAGCACCGGCACAAACCAATGGACGTCCGGGTGGGCCAGCCCGAGCACCTTGAGACAGCCAGCGCACTTGCCACAGGGTTCGCCCTGGCTCGGTGCGGAGCAGACCAGCCGCTGCGCCAGCCAGAGCGCCAACCTTTGCTTGCCGATACCTGGAGCACCGGTGACCAGGAGCACCTGAGGGAGTGTTCCGGCCGCGATTGCGCGATTGAGCTGCGCCCGGATCTCCTGATGCCCGACCAACGGTGCCAATGACATGGACGGAAGGTAGTGAAGCAGGGCCAAAATGGAAGGGGCAAAAGCGTTGTAACGTTAATTTCCACAACGACTTAGCACGCACCGTGCCAGACAAAAACCGGCCATGATGGCGCACTCAGGTGCTCAGGTGCAAGAGTGAGTACTCGCAATCGAGATGGTTATGTGAGTAACTGCTCATTTGGCGTTGTAAGTGACCACAGCGTAATGGATTTCGGAAAGGTGTCCGGAAATCGGGCAAGAATGGCGGTGGCTGTCGGAATGGCTGGTGCAGAGTGACACGAGAAGCGAGGAGGGGGAGGGGGAGGAGGGAGGAGAGAGGTAAGGTGTCTCCCTGAGCGAAGCGAGGGGGCTGGTCTCAACGTTGAGAGGGTGCTCCCTCGACTTCGCAGCCCCGCGGGCTGCTCCGCTCAGGATGACACTCTCCCTCCTCCCCTCCTCCTCTCCTCCCTGAGCCAGTTGATCTTGTACCGGCACCTCCGTTTCGCTACTTTGACGCCCGCTTGTTAGGTTCGGGCGGTATGTCATTCCCGAGTAGCTCAGTTGGTAGAGCAGCTGACTGTTAATCAGCGGGTCGGGGGTTCAAGTCCCTCCTCGGGAGCTTCTGTTGCAGCGTCTTGACGGCGATCCTTCGGGGTCGCCGTTTTCGTTTGGCCACCCCTTCCTTCCGCCGAGCCTCGACTTGATCAAGATCCCGCAGCTGGGTCTGCGACCGCAGAAGGGCGATGTCGCCGATCGTGCGGCCCAGTTTCAGGCGATGGCCTGGAGCCTCTTCGCCGGCCTGTTCATGGCAACGGCGGCGATCATCTTCGCGGGTGCGCCCGTCATTCCCACGATCGGGGCGGCGTTCGTGTTCGCGTATGTTGCGGGATCCCTCATTGCATGGTTCTCGGGTTCGGTCTCGCACACGTTCATTCACACGCTGCTCGCTGGTCGCGGCGAACCGCGCGCGCCAGAATACTCCGCGCAGGAAGCGCTGCTGATCCAGGGCCGCGTCGACGAGTCCATCAAATCGTTCCACAGCTACATCGCGCATCATCCTGAAGATCTCGATGTGCGCATCCGCCTCGCCGAAGTGCTGGGCAAGGAAGGGAATGACTCCGCGGCATCAGAAGAAATGTTTCTCGAGGCACGCATCGTGGGCACCAGCAAGCGCCAGGATGTGTCGGTGTCAAACGGGCTGATTGATCTCTACCGTCGCGGCGGAAAGACGGAGCAGCTCAAGGCCGAACTCGCCCGCTTCGCCCGCAACCACCCTGGCACCTTCGAGGCCCGGAACGCGCAAGCGTATCTGCGCCAGCTCGCCGGCATGATCATCTGCCTCTTGATGGCTGCAGCCGCGCCATCGCTGGATGCTCAGGCGCCTTACACCCCCACCGCCGCGAACCTCGCCGCCCGCGAACGCTTCCAGGATCTCAAGCTCGGCATGTTCATCCACTGGGGCCCGGCGATGGTGCTGCAGGATGGCGAGTGGGTGATGGAGAATCGCCATCTCACGGTGCGTGAATACGAGACCCTTCCCGCGCTCTTCAATCCGGTGCAGTTCGATGCTGATGCGTGGGTCCGCTTCGCGAAGGAATCGGGGCTGCGCTACATCACCCTGATCACCAAGCATCACGACGGCTTCGCACTCTGGAACTCGAAGGTGAGCGATTGGAACATCATCGCCCGCACGCCGTTCAAGCGCGACATCGTGAAGGAGTTGAGCGGGGCGTGCCAGCGTGCGGGGATGCCACTCTTTCTCTATTACTCGCAGCTCGACTGGCACAGCACCGACTATTTCCCGCGCGGCGGCACCGGGCGCGGCGCGGGGCGCCCCGAGTCAGGCGACTTCAACAAGTATCTCGATTACATGGATGCGCAGCTGACCGAGCTGCTTACCAACTACGGACCGATTGCCGGCATCTGGTTCGACGGGATGTGGGACCGACCCGACGCCGATTGGCGGCTGCGGCAGACCTACGACCTGATTCACCGCTTGCAGCCGGCGACACTGATCGGTTCCAACCATCATCAGGCGCCGCTCCCTGGCGAAGATTTCCAGATGTTCGAGAAGGATCTTCCGGGAGCCAACTCTGCCGGCTTCAACACCACCCACATCAGCGCGTTGCCGCACGAGACGGCCGAGACGGTGGCGGAGTCGTGGGGATTCCGGCTAAACGACCGGGCGACCAAGTCGCTCGACCGGCTGGTGCGCTACGTGGTGAATGCGGCCGGTGTGGGCGCCAACTTCCTGCTCAACGTGGGACCGATGCCGATCGGCAGTATCTACCCCGACCACGCCGCCCGGATGCGCGAGCTCGGCGGCTGGCTCAAGCAGCACGGCGAGGCCATCTACGGCACCCGCGCCGGCCCGATCGGGCCCCGGCCCTGGGGGGTGACCACGACACAGGGGAACCGTGTCTTCGTGCACGTCCTCGACTGGCGCGATCGCGAACTCACGATTCCGCCGGTGGGTGGCGAGGTGATTGGGGCGACCCTCCTGATCGGTGGTGCGGCGGTACCGTTCCGGGCCAGTGGCGATGGCTGGACGCTGGTCCTGCCCGAGCGCGGGGCAGGGGAGATCGACCAGATTGTAGTCTTGGTTCGGCGCGGCTGATCCGATACTCTGAGGGATGTCCATGTCACGCTACCTCCGCCTTCTCAAGCCCACCGCGATCGCAGCCGTGGTCTTCTTCCTGGGCTGCCGCGCACCATTCGAGCCTGATCCGGTCGGCGTGATCCCGCCGCCACCGCCTGGCCCGCCATCACCGCTGCTGCCGTTCCGGCTCGGTTCCTTCGGCGCCGATTTCGCGAAGGCAGTCGCCGTCGACCCGAGCGGCAGTGCCTACGTGACGTCGTCGTTCTCGAACACAGTGGACTTCGATCCGGGCAGCGGCAACGTCTCGAAGATCTCGCAGGGCGGCACCGACATCGCGATCGCGAAATACTGGACCGATGGTACGCTGGCCTGGGTGCTCTCCTTCGGCGGCGTCGGCGCCGACATTCCCTACGATGTCAAGGTGATGCCCAACGGCACTTCGTATGTCGTGGGATACCAGAGCGGCGGTGCGCTCTGCAGCGGCAAGGTGATTCCGAATGCCGGCGGACGCGACGCATTCATCGCCCGCATCAGCCCTGCCGGCGTCTGCGAATGGGCGCTCGGCATCGGTGGCACGCTCGATGACGAAGCACGCAACGTGGTAGTCGAACCGAATGGCGATATCGTCGTCACCGGCCTCTTCCGCGGCACCGTCGACTTCGATGCTGGCGGTGGCGCTACCGAGCTGGTCTCGCGCGGCGGCAGTGATGTCTTTGTCGCTCGCTACAGCGCTGCAGGGGCCTTCCAGCAGGCGGTGCAGTTCGGCGGCATCGATGACGATGCGGGATCCGCCATCGTACGTACCGCCGACGGCGACCTGATCGTCGGTGGTGAGTTCCGTGCGTCGGCGACCTTCGGATCGGCGCTCGCTCCGATCGTCCTGGTGAGTGCCGGCGTCAGTGACTACTTCGTCACGCGCCTCGCGACCGGCCTCGGCCTCCAGTGGGCGATTCGTGGTGGCGGCACCGGCACCGACCTCATCGGCACCGGCGGAATCGTCGCCGACCCCAACGGCACCATTCTCGTGACCGGTCTCTTCTCCGACGTCGCCGACGTCGACCCGAGCCCCGGCACGGTGCTGCTCACCTCGCAGGGGCTCTCCGACATCTTTCTCGTCCGCTACGATGGGTCAGGGGTCTGGTCAGGGCTCGCGCAACGGATCGGTGGCAGCGGCAGCGATGGGGTCCAGGGATTTGCGCGCGGTTCCGATGGAAATCTCTACCTCGCCGGCTGGTTCCAGGGGAGCGTCGACTTTGATCCGGGTGCTGCGGTCAAGGCGCTGAACTCCTCAGGGACATCGGGCGCGGCCGACGGCTTCGTCCTGTCGCTCAGCCAGACGGCGGAGTTCCGCTGGGTGGCCCCGGTGGGTTCGGTCATCGCAGGAGATGCTAACTTCTCTATTGCCAGTGGGTTAGCTGTTTCCAACGACGGTGCCGTATGGGCCGTCGGGCGTTTCTTCGGTCTGGCCGATCTCGACCCGACCCAGACGGCCGTCCAGGTCCAGAGCCTTGGCGATGCCGATGAGTGGGTGGTTCGCTATCAGGCGGCCAACGGAACGCTGCTCCGCTGAGGTCGGGGAAGGGCCCCCCTTCCCTAAAGCACGCAGCCACCCCATTTTAGACGGCTGAATGGAAGCCGGGCTGGTGGCGTTGCCGCCGGCCTACAGAGTGTCCGGTGCGCGGCAAACCGCGCGGGAGTAACGAGCGAGATGGCCAAGACGAGTTCGGTCCAGCGCAACCTGAAGCGCATCAAGCTGGCTGCCAAGTACAACGACCAGCGGCTGAAGCTGAAGCAGATCATCCGCAGCGAGACGGTGTCGCAGTCCGAGAAGGATGACGCGATCCGGAAGATGCAGGCGATTCCGCGCAACGCATCGCCGGTCCGTGTCCGCAATCGCTGCCAGATGACCGGCCGTGCTCGCGCCTACGTGCGTCGCTTCGGTCTCTCGCGTATCTCGTTCCGTGAACAGGCGCTCGAGGGAAAGATCCCCGGCGTTCGCAAGGCGTCCTGGTAAGGGCGAGGAGACGACACCATGGCGAAGAAGGGACGCGTGCAGGTCAAGCTCCGTAGCACCGAGAGCTCCTACATGTACACGACGACCAAGAACCCGAAGAAGCACCCGGAGCGGATGGAACTGCGCAAGTATGATCCAACGCTTCGCCGTCACGCGGCGTTCAAGGAAGAGAAGTAGTCCGACTCACCGGACTTGCAACACCACGGGTCGCTGATGCGTAGGCATCGGCGACCCGTTTTCGTTTGCCCGCCTCCGGAGATCGCCGTGTCGCCTGCTGCCTTGAACCGCGCCCTCGTCCTCCTCACGCTTGTCGCCTCAACGACCGCTGCGCCGCTGCGGGCGCAGGAAGGCTCTCCCGGTGGGCCAGTGCCCGTCGCATCGCTCCAGGCCCGTCGTGCGGCCTTCCTCGCCGCAATGCCGAAGGGCATCGCCGTCGTCGAAGCCGGCACGACCAAGAGCAACGATCTCGGTGACTACCCGCAGGACGGCGACTACCGGGAGCGAGCAAATTTCTTCTACTTCACCGGCATCGAGAGTCCCGGCGGCCGGCTCGTGTTCATCCAGCCCGATTCCGGCAGCAGCCAGGGGCGCGTGCTCCTCTACCTCGCCGCGCCGCCCAAGCAACGCAATGCCTGGTTCGCACCGACGATCGCGGCCGACACGGTCGCGGCTCGTCTCACCGGGCTGTCGATGGAACAGATCATCGCCGGTGGTGGCCCACCGGATGGAGCCGGCCCGACCGCGCTCCCGGCCGACAAGTTCACCACGGTCTCGGACTCCATCGCCAATGCCCTCTCGCTGTCGAAGCTCGCCCCGCGGGTGATCAGTCGGCTCATCACGCCGCTGCGATCGATCAAGGACGACGACGAGATCCGTCGCCTCCGTCGCGCCGGCGACATTTCGGCCGAGGCGCATCGTGCCGCGATGCTCAACGCGCGCCCCGGGATGTGGGAGTTCGAGATCGAGGCGATCGTCGAGTACACCTTCCGTCGTCGCGGCGCCGAGCGCGTGGGGTATCCGTCGATCGTCGGATCCGGTCCGAATACCACGACACTGCACTACGACCTCTCGCGCCGCCAGACCAAACCCGGTGACCTGGTGCTCATCGACGCGGCCGCCGAATTCGGCTACTACTCCGCCGACCTGACGCGCACCTTTCCAGTCGATGGCAAGTTCACGCCGCGCCAGAAGGCGATCTACGAACTCGTCCTCGGCGCGCAGCAGGCGGCGATCGATTCGGTACGCCCTGGCACGAACATGGTGGCACTGCACCAGATCGCCGCCAAGTACATGAAGGATCACTCGGGCACCCTCTGCGGCACCAAGACCTGCGACGCGTACTTCATCCATTTCCTGTCGCACACGGTGGGGCTCGATGTTCACGATGTCGGTGGCGGAAACCAGCCGCTCAAGGCCGGGATGACCTTCACCATCGAGCCCGGCATCTATCTCCCCGAGGAGAATCTCGGCGTCCGGATCGAGGACGTGGTGCTGGTCACGGCGACCGGTTCGGAGAATCTCACCAAGGGCGCACCACGCACGGTGGCCGATATCGAGAAGCTGATGAGTCAGGGCAAGCTGCAGGGACTGAACGCGCTCAAGCCGTAGTGCTCCGGGGGCGTATCTTTCGCGCCCATGGACAACGAAGCCTTCCGCCGTCACGGTCACGAGATCGTCGACTGGCTCGCGGACTACTTCCGCGATATCGAAACGCGGCCGATCGTCCCGGCAGTTGTGCCGGGCGATCTCCGCCGATCGCTCCCCACCGCGGCACCGCTGGCTGGTGAGCCATTCGAACAGATCCTCAGCGATTTTCGCGAGCAGGTACTCCCAGGCATCACCCACTGGGGCCATCCGGGGTGGTTCGCCTACTTCCCATCCAACACGTCGCCGCCCTCGGTGCTGGCCGAGTTTCTCACCGCCGGGCTCGGTGCCCAGTGCATGAGCTGGGTGACATCCCCTGCCGCAACCGAACTCGAGCAGGTGGTAATGGTCTGGTATCGCCAGCTGCTCGGCCTCTCCGACGCGTTCACCGGTGTCATTCAGGATTCGGCATCCACCGCGACCTTCGTGGCGTTCCTCACGGCGCGCGAGCGGCTGGCCGATGATGCCGGACGGATGACGGCCTACTGGACTTCACAGGCGCATTCGTCGATCCCGAAGGGAGCACGACTGACCGGGATTCCGGTCGACCGCTGCCGGATCATTCCGGTTGATGATGCCTTCGCAATGCGCTCGGACGCCCTCATGACCGCGATGGCCGAGGATGTCGAGCAAGGGCTGGTTCCCGGGATCGTGGTGGCAACGATAGGGACGACGTCGTCAACCGCCTGCGACCCGCTACGCTCGATTGGCGAGGCCGCGCGGCAGCACGGCGCGTGGTATCACGTGGATGGTGCCTACGGTGGCTCGGCGGCGATTCTTCCCGAGGCGCGACCACTGCTTGACGGTGTGGAACTCGCTGATTCGTTCGTGACCAATCCGCACAAGTGGATGATGACGAGTTTCGACTGCTCGACCTACTTCGTGCGCGATGTGGATGGGTTGCTGCGGACCTTCGCCGCAAACCCCGAATACCTCCGCACCCGCCACGACGCGGAAGTAGTCAACTATCGCGACTGGGGGATTCCCCTCGGCCGGCGTTTCCGCGCACTCAAGCTCTGGTTTGTGCTGCGTTCCTATGGCGTGGCCGGACTGCAGGCGCTGATCCGCAAGCATATCGCGATGGGGCAGCAGCTGGCGCAGTGGGTCGACGAGGCCGCAGGATGGGAGCGACTCGCCCCGGCACCGCTGGGGCTGGTCTGTCTCCGGCACGTGCCGAAAGCGCTCGCTGGAGATGAGGCAGTGCTCGCGGCACATAACGCGGCGCTGATGGAGCGTGTGAATGGGTCGGGGAGGGTCTACCTCACGCATACTGTGCTCGACGGCAAGTACGCGATCCGGGTCGCGATCGGCGCGTGGCGGACGGAGCGGCGGAATGTCGAGGAGGTATGGGAACTACTGAAACGAGAAGCGAGAAGCGAGAAGGGAGAAGCGGGGGCGCTGTCACCCTGAACGAAGTGAGGGGGCGGAGCCTGGTACTGCAGCGATGCTCCGCCCCCTCGCTTTGCTCAGGGTGACTACGACTCTGCGGCGATTCACTCGCTTCTCCCTTCTCGCTTCTCCCTTCTCGATCATCCTTCCGCGAGCACCCCTTTCAGGAACGTGCCGGTCCACGAGCCCGCGGTTGCGGCCACTTCTTCGGGCGTGCCCATCGCGACGATCTCGCCGCCGCCATCGCCGGCCTCGGGACCGAGATCGATGACCCAGTCGGCGCGCTTGATGACATCGAGATGGTGCTCGATGACCACCACGGTGTGGCCCGCGTCGACCAGCTTGTCGAGTACGCTGATCAGTACTCGCACATCGTCGAGGTGGAGACCCGTGGTGGGCTCGTCGAGCAGGTAGAGCTTGCGACCGCCACGCTTCTGCGCCGCGATCAGCTCACGAGCGATCTTGAGCCGCTGCGCTTCGCCGCCAGAAAGGGTGGTGGCCGGTTGCCCGAGGCGGAGATAGCCGAGCCCCACCTGTTGCAGCTGCCAGAGCGCGGCGCCCAGTTTCGGCTGATGCCGGAAGCGGCGGATCGCCTCGTCGACACTCCACTGCAGCACGTCGTGGATCGAGAAGCCCTGCAGCTTCACGTCGAGTACGGCACGCTTGAAGCGAGTCCCGCCGCAGACCTCGCACGGCACGAAGACATCGGCGAGGAAGACCATCTCCACTTGCACGTGTCCGGCACCTTCGCACTCTTCGCAGCGGCCACCTGGCAGATTGAATGAGAAGGTCGCCGGCGTGTATTTCCGCTGCTTCGAGAGCGGGTGCGCCGCGAAGAGTTCGCGGATCTCGTCGTAGGCCTTGATATAGGTCACTGGATTCGAGCGGGGCGAGCGGCCGATCGGCGTCTGGTCGACCAGCACGACATCGGTGATGAGTTCCCAGCCCTGCATGGAATCGACTTCACCAACTTCTTCGCCCAGGTGCGTCTTGGCGGAGTGCTCGCCCTCGAGCCGGCGTTCGAGCTGCCGGTAGAGCACGTCGTAGGCGAAAGTACTCTTTCCCGAGCCCGACACGCCGGTGATGGCGGTGAGGGTACCGAGCGGAATCCGCGCGTTGACGCCACGGAGATTGTGGAGCCGCGCGCCGCGCACCGAGAGCCACGCTGGCCCGAGCGGACGGCGCACACTCGGAATGCCGATCCGCTTGCGGCCGAGGAGATAGTCGGCGGTGAGGGTGTCGTGCGCATCCGCGACGGGGCCGCTGTGCACTAACTGGCCACCCTGTTCGCCGGCACCCGGCCCGAGCTCGAGCATCCAGTCGGCGCCCTTGATCGCCGCGGGGTCGTGTTCCACCACCACCACGGTGTTGCCGAGGTCGCGCAGCCGGAAGAGCAGGGCGAGGAGCCGGTCGGTGTCGCGCGGATGGAGGCCGATCGACGGCTCATCGAGAACGTAGAGGGCATCGACGAGTCGTGAGCCGAGTGCATTGGACAGGGCGATGCGCTGGGCCTCGCCGCCGGAGAGAGTCCGCGTCTGGCGGTCGAGCGTGAGGTAGCCGAGGCCGACATCGCGGAGATACTCGACGCGACTCGCGACCTGTTCGAGCACCAGGTCGGCGACGATGCGCGCCGTATCTGCGAGCTGCAAGCCGGCGAACCAGGCGTGGAGCTTGTCGACGCTGAGTGCGGCGACATCGGCGATGGTGCGTTCGGCCACGCGCACGGCGAGCGCCTCGGGGCGAAGTCGCGCACCGTGGCAGACGCTACACTGGTGGGCCAGCTGGTACTGCCGCAGGAAGACGCGGATGTACTGCTTGTAGCGCTTCTCTTCCAGCCCGACGAGGAAGGGAAAGATGCCGAGATATTTCCCCGACTTCCCGTGGAGCAGCGTCTCCTGCACCTCGGTCGGGAGCGTGTGCCACGGCGCGTCAATATCGGCGCCGAGCTTTTTCGCCGTCGAGGCGAGCAGCTGCCGCTTCGCTTCGTAGCGCGGCTTGGTCCACGGATCGATGGCGCCTTCACTGATCGATCGTTCCGGATCGGGGACCACGAGCGCGATGTCGTATTGCAGCACCGCGCCGAAGCCGTTGCAGGTGGGGCACGCCCCGCGCGGATTGTTGAACGAAAAGAGCGCCGGGGTGATCACGGCGGCTGGCGTGTCACAGTTGCTGCACGCTGGAAATTCGGTGAAGCGAAGGCGGCGAGCCTCGCCAAGCACCAGCGCGATCCCTTCGCCCTCATCGAAGGCGCTCGCGATGGCTTCGGCGATGCGACCGCGCTGATCCTCCACGGCCACGAGCCGGTCGATGATGACGAGCACTTCCTTCGCGGCGATCAGGTCGAGCCCGTCAGGGAGTTCGTCGAGATGGAAGGCGGTATCATCGACGAGCAGACGGACGAAGCCGAGGGCGCGCAGGTTCTCGACGGTGCCGGTGTGCGAGACGTGGGCCGATGGTGGCAGCGGGAAGGCGACCTGGATCCGGCCCGTCAGCGCAGCCAGGGTGGCGTCGGTACTCGACTGCGCCGTGTCGCGGCGCACCGGTGCGCCGCACTTGATGCAGAACTGTTCGCCGATGCGGGCCCAGAGGAGGCGCAGGTAGTCGTAGACCTCGGTCGCCGTTCCAACAGTGGAACGCGAGGACATCGCGGGGGCGCGTTGTTCGATCGCGACGGCAGGAGCGATCCCCTCGATGCGGTCCACCAGCGGCTTCGGCATCCGCTCGAGGAACTGCTTGGCATAGGTGGAGAGCGACTCGATGTAGCGGCGCTGGCCCTCGGCATACAGGGTATCGAACGCGAGCGAGCTCTTGCCGCAACCGGAAGGACCGGTGACGACAGTCAGGGAGCGGCGCGGAATCTCGACCGTGATGCCCTTGAGATTGTGCTGGCGTGCGTTGACGACGCGGATGACGGGGCGATGCACCCGTGAAACGTAATCGATGAAGGATGAGGGATGACAGATGACAGATGACGGATGACAGATGACCGATGTTCGGAGGAGGGATCTCCCCGCCCGGGATCCGTCATCTGTCATCTGTCATCTGTCATCCTGCACGGAGCCACTTCTCAGGTCGGCGCTCCGCGCGTACGTTTGGCGCAATGGCTCTCCTGACTCCCAAGGCGCTCCGCCGCGGCTTCTCCCTCTTCGTCCTGATCTCCCTGGTGGGTTACGTCGCCGTGCTGGTCTATGGTGACGATGGGGCAGGATTCGTCCGTTCGCTCAGCGGAATTCACTGGAGCTGGGTGCTGGTCGGGCTGGGGCTCGCGTCGATGGACTGGCTCGGGGGCGGGTTGCGGCTCTGGATCCTGGCGCGCGAGGTCCACGAACGGCCGCCATTCTGGGGAATGGTCATCGCCGGCGGGATGGGTGCGTGGGGTGCCTACGTCACACCGCTTCAGGCTGGGGCCTCGCCGATGATGGTGTACGCCATGAAGCGCGCCGGTGTCCCGGTCGCGAAGGCGATGACCATCACGCTGATGTCGTTCATCGCCACCGTGATCTTCTTCGCCGTCAGCGGTCCGCTGGCACTCCTCCTCGGCGCCGGCAAATCGCTCGGCGGCCGCGGCGATGTGCTCGGGCTTTCCCTGCTCGACCTGTTCAAGGGAAGCATGGGGATCTTCGCGTTCCTCGGGGTGCTGCTGCTGGTCGTGCTGATCGCGCCGAAGTTCATTTCGGCAATGGTGCATCGCATCGCCGGTGCGCTCGGCAACCGGAGCGCCCGCGTCGCCGCGCGACTCGAGTCGCTGCACGCCGGGATCGATACCGCACACGCGAGCATGAAGGTGTTCAACACGCCGCGTGGCTGGCTATCGCTCTTCTGGGCCACCATCGTGTCGGGCCCGAGCCACGCGAACAAGTTGCTCGCCGGCTACGTCGCCTTGCGCGTCGTCGGCATCGAGGCGCAGTTCGTCGATGTGCTGCTGCTTCAGACGCTGATCACCTTCCTGCTCTACTTCGCGCCGACGCCCGGTGCCTCCGGCATTGCTGAAGTGCTGTCGGCGGCGGTGATGTCGCTCTACCTGCCGCGCGAACTCACGCCGCTCTATACCCTCGTGTGGCGCTCCATCCTGAGCTGGTTCACCATCGCCTTCGGTTTCATGGTCTTCTCGACCTGGGTCCGCAGCGGGGTGAAGGAGATCGAGGTCGACGCGACGTGAGCGGCGTGGCCGCTGACGAGCCGGTTCTCGGAGCCGCCGATCCCCAGATGGGTCGGCGGCTCCTCGGCTACGTGCGCCCCTACCGTGCGGGGGTTGCCGCCGCCGTGGGGCTGTTGCTGGTGGATGCGGCGCTTGCCCTGGTGAGCCCGGCGCTCACGCGGCGAGCGCTCGATGTGGTGATCCCGGCCAAAGACAGTGCGATGTTGTTCACGCTGGGCGGGCTCTTTCTCGCGGCGTTGCTGGTTGGTTTTGTTGCCGAGTACGTCCAGACCGTGGTGACGACCTGGGTCGGTCAGCGAGTGATGTCGGATCTGCGGCGACAGGTGTTCGAGAAGCTGCAGCGACTCAACGTGTCGTTCTTCGATCACCAGCCGGTGGGCCGTCTGGTGACGCGCGTCACCTCCGATGTCGAGACCCTCAACGAGCTCTTCACCTCTGGCGTCGTCACGGTGATCGGCGACATCGCGACGCTCCTCGCCATCAGCGGGATGATGCTGGCCATCAACTGGCGGATGGCGCTGGTGGCCTTTGCCGTGCTGCCGCTGATGGGGATCGTGGTGGCCATCTTCCGGAAGTCGATGCGCGAGGCGTTTCGCGATATTCGCGGCGCCGTCGCCCGGATGAATGGATTCCTCCAGGAGCACCTCTCCGGCGTGCGTGTGGTGCAGCTCTTCGATCGCGAGGCCGCCATCGGGGCCGCTTTTGCGGAGACGAACCGGGCTCATCGTGATGCCCAGCTCCGCTCGATCCATCTCTACGCGCTCTTCTTTCCGGTGGTCGAAGTGCTCACCGCCACTGCCGTGGCACTGCTCCTCTGGTACGGTGGGCTCCGTTCGATCGGTGGCTTCCTCACGGTGGGCACTCTCGCGGCGTTCATCCAGCTGGTCCGCCGCTTCTTCCAGCCGTTGCAGGACCTGTCGGAAAAATTCAACCTGCTGCAGAGCGCCATGGCGAGCGGTGAGCGGCTCTTCCGACTGCTCGATTCCCCGATCGAGGTGCCCGAACCGGTGCACCCGGTAGCATTTCCGGTCCCGGCCCGCGGTGAAGTGGTCTTCGAGGATGTCTGGTTCCGCTACTCCGATGACGCATCCTATGCACTCTCCGGGGTTTCCTTCCGGGTTGCCCCGGGCGAAACGGTGGCACTTGTGGGGCACACCGGTGCTGGCAAGAGCACGGTGCTCTCCCTCCTGCTGCGCTTTTATGCGCCGACACGGGGTCGCATTCTCGTCGATGGCGTGGACATTGCCGAGGTGGACACGGGGGAATTGCGGCGGAGGATCGGGTTTGTGCCCCAGGACCTGTTTCTGTTCCGGGGGGATCTCGAGCGGAATCTTCGGCTCGATCGCGATCTCGAACCGGCCGCAGTGCAGGGGGCGCTGGCGGCGGTGGGCGCTGACGGGCTGATGGAGCGGCTCCCGGGCGGCCTCGCTCATGTCGTGGCGGAGCGTGGCCGATCATTGTCGGTGGGCGAGCGGCAGCTGTTGTCGTTCGCGCGGGCGCTGGCCGGGTCACCGCCGATTCTGGTACTCGACGAGGCGACCAGTGCGGTCGACCCCGAGTCGGAGGGGAAGATCCAATCGGCGCTCGCTACGTTGCGGCAGGGGCGGACGGCCCTGGTGGTGGCGCATCGTCTGGGGACGGTCCTCGATGCCGACCGGATCCTGGTATTTCACCACGGCGAGCTGCGAGAGATGGGGTCGCACGCCGAGCTGATGGCGGCACGGGGGCTGTACGAACGGCTCGTCCGGCTGCAACGAGGGGAGGTCCCGCGAAAGGGCGTCGGCTGATTTCGCTTGCCCCCCTCCCCGGGCGTCGGATAGCTTTCCCGACCCCCAACCGATCAACCCTAGGCGATGGAGTCCACCCTGGACGGAATACTGCTGCACGACCCCAGCTCTGGCACGCTGGTGCCGGCGATGGGGGATGAGGCAGGACCCGTGCTGGCTGTGCTTTTCGTCCGATCGGGCGTCGGTGGGGTCGAGCGTTTTCCGGTGCGGTCCACGACGGCCCGGCTCGGTCGCGCGCCCGACAACGACGTCGTGCTGGTGGCGCCCTCTGTGGCCCCGGAGCACGCCGAATTGTGGTTGAGGGGCGGTCTCTGGTCGCTTCGCGACCTCGGATCGACTGGTGGGTCGCTGGTGGACGGCGCGGCCGTCGCAGGGGCGGCATTGCTTGCCCCAGGCTCCGAGATCCAGCTGGGCGAAGTTCGTCTGGCGTTCGACCCCCAGGATCGCTGGGAAGATTCGCCGGCTGAGGTCGCCATCGAAGCCCCCGAGCCGGTACCTGAGGTTGAAGAAGTGCCGCCGCTGGAATCCGTCGTGCTCGACCCGGCCCGGTTCGTTGATGAGGTGGAGCCGACCGAGCGCATCCGGCGGTTCCATGAGGCGTCGACGCCATTCCTGGTGATGCCTGAGTCCGAAGCTCCTTCTCGTCGCGTATGGTTCATTGCGGCCGTTGCCGTGGTCGCCATCGTCGCCGTCGCCTACTTCCTTCTCCAGGCCCGCTGAATGCGCTTTTCCTGCGCCGCCCGAACCGATGTCGGGGTCGTCCGCTCCGGGAATGAAGACAGCTACATGATGGCGAGCGACCGCGGGCTTTTTGTGGTCGCCGACGGCATGGGCGGTCACGCCGCGGGCGAAGTGGCCAGCGAAATGGCCACCCGGCTGGTGTCGGAGGAGTTCCGCCCCGCACGTGGGATGACCGACGACGAGCTGATGGCTCAGATGGTCGGGGCGATTCGCGCGGCCAACGCGGCGATCTTCCGGCGGACCCTGCAGGAACACGACAAGCGGGGAATGGGGACCACGGCCACGGTGCTCAACCTGTTGCCGCGTCGCTACCTCATCGGCCAGGTGGGTGATTCACGAGCCTACCTGCTGCGCGGCGACACGCTGACGCAGCTCACCAAGGATCACAGCTACGTGCAGGAACAGGTCGACGCCGGCCGGCTCACGCCCGAAGAGGCGCGGATCCATCCGTACGCCAATGTGATCACGCGCTGCGTCGGCTCCAGCGGCGATGTCGTTCCCGATCTCTACTTCGGCACGCTCGAGGCCGGCGACCTGATCCTGCTCGCCTCTGACGGACTCACGGGCATGCTCGACGACGAGGATGTCGCCGAGACGATGCGGAGTGAACTGCCGCTCGAGGAGATGGTCGACAAGCTGATTGCCGATGCCAACCATCGCGGCGGCCTCGACAACATCACCTGCATCCTGGTGCGGATCGAAGAAGTGTCACCGCCGACCGGCGAAATGCCGACCATGCGCGGGTAGTAACGCCGGGGTCGCGCCCGCGACCCTGATGCACCGATTCCGGGCGGCACCGCGCACGAGGAAGTAGAATCTTCTTCTCCTTGCCTGGAACGCCCCATGCCCCGGTTCCCACGTCCCGTCCGGTTCATCTCCGCAATGGCACCCTTGCTCGCCATTGCGTCACTGGCCGCGTTTCGCGCCCGCTCCTCTCCCGAGGCGGAGTTTGTTGCGATGGTGAAGGCGTACCTTGCCCTCGGCGGACCGCCGGGCTGGGACATGCTCGAGAAACTCCCGGCCATCACCTGGGCTCCGCTGCCACCCACCGCGCTCACCAATTGCCTCCCCGACGGTGGCTGCTTCGCGCGGCAGGGGAAGGCGACGCTTGCCGGGAGGCCGCTCGCGGTGGTCGCGACGGGCGCGCGGTCGATGGTGATGAACATCTATTTCCGGAACAGCGGGGCGCCTTTTGGCGAGGCCGCGATTGTCGCCGCCTTGAAGGCGGCTTCACTCAATCCATCGCTCGCGCGCTGTCCAGTGAACGGAGCCGCCGGAAGCACCAACTGGTATCGCCTGACCGGCCCCGGTTACCTCTCGGTGCAGGGCGCGGTTGCGGGCCGGCCGGCCGAAGGGTTCGTGCTGGGGTACGGCGCCGACCTGCCGCGGTTGCAACCGAATCAGCTGGCGCTCTACAGTGAACAATGCGCGGCGGGAGCGGAGCGCACTGTGGTGTCGAGCGCGAAGCCTCATGAACTCCTGGCGCAAACCGTTGTCGCACTCCTCGCTCCTGCCACCGGATACGACTGGAAGACCCTGCCAACGCTGGTGCCGGAGATTGTCTGGGATGCGGCCGGACCGAAGAAGGTCGACCTGTCATACAAACAGGACCCGAATCCGTCGAGCCTCAACGGCACGGTGAAGCTTGCGGGGCGGGAGTTCTCGGTAATGGCGAGTGGCAGCGCGACCCAGGTGAAGGTGCTCTACTTCGACGAGATCGGGCTGCACCCGCGTGGCGAACACATGCTCGGCGTGGTCTATCAGAAGGGAATTGCCGTACAGCTGGTCCGTTGCGGACCGGTATACACCGAGTCGACCAACAACTGGTACGCGCTCAGCAGTTCGAAAAACAGGCCAGCGAGCATCCTGCAGTCGATTCGCTACGACGGCAATCAGGTGCAGGACGCCTACGTGCTGCGGCTCGATGGAAGTCTGCCGACCCGTGATCCGCGTGACCGGAATCCCGGCGCGGGTGGGTGCTGAGGCCGGGCTAGTTCAGCAGGTCGGCGAGCAGGTAGAGCCGGCCATCGGTTTTCCGCACTACCACCCGTGTCCTGTCGGGTGAGAGCCGCGCAACTTCCGGGACAGCGCGCCCGATAAAGGTCTGCAGGATCGACGCCTGACCAGTGGCGAGCGAGATGCGCCAGATATTGCTCGAGGCGACGCTGCCCCCCCCCGCCTCTCGGGTGACGACCAGACAGAGTTCCTGCTGACAGCTGAGACTTACGACGGCCCGTGATGGCGCGAATGGCAGGGTGTCGACGATGCGCTCCGGGCCGCCAGCAACCGGCAGGGCAACGATCACATTTCCCGGCTTGTCATACACGATGGTGCTGCCTCCCTCGGCCGATGCGAAGCGCCCGATGGCGGCGGTGCCGGGGATGATGGTGAGCAACGTGGTGTCGCGCGAAATGACCCCGTGCGTGATGCCGAACGGCGTCAACAGCGAATCGGGGCGGAGATAGTAGGCGCGCGCAATGAAAGCACCCGATCCGGCCCACTGCAGGTCGGTGAGCCAGTTGATCTGATCGGGCGTCACGGTGGGATGGCCATTGTCGTCGCGGTAGAGCCGCAGGAGGTGCCTGCGCTGGGCGTACGGTGCGTGTCGGGAACCGAGCCAGAGTTCGGCCTCGGTGCCTACCGGAAAAAAGAAGCCTGGGCGCTGGTGGGTTTGCATGTAGAGCAACTCTCCCATCCCGCCTACGGCCGCGCTGACAAACACATCGTTGGAATCGCGATAGTGGGTCAGGGTCCGGTCACACAACTGCCAGATCATGCTTCCGCCGGCCGCGGGAATGAGCCCGAGACAGTTGTCGAGCGGATCCTTGCGTCCGACGCCAACGAGTAGCGGGAGGTCGTAACTCTCGTTCGGTCGGGGCATGAGGAGCAGCACGCCAGAGCCGTCACCCGCCCAATCAAAATCTCCGTAGGCCCCGACGGTGAGTTGACCATCGGCGTTCAGGGGGCCATCGGCGCGACCCGACGTGCCGACGAACGGTTCTGAGTGTCCGCATGCTGCAAGCGCGATCGCCAGCAGGAAGGTCCGTCGCATCCGACGCTCGAACGTTCAGGAGGGGGTGAGCAACTCGCGGGGAATGCCGTCGAGCTTGCGCGGTTCACTCGTGAAGATTCGCAGCCGACGCGCCGTGCGATAGAGTTCGTCGGCGACGCGGGGCAGGCCGAGCTGCCCGCTGCGTCCCTCATCGGTGAGGCGCTCGACCGTGCCTCCGCGCGTCAGCAAGGGCAGATCTACCTCGAGCATGTTGGCACGCTCGGGGTAATCGATGAGCACACCGCCGTTGGGCAGTTTCAGCGCGCGCGCGAGCGCATCCTCCGCCTCGGCCAGCCGCACCGGATCGTTCCAGAGCCAGTCGGGGAGATCCGCTGGCACCGCAGTGGCCGGGAGATCGAGCGCGCGCTTGTAGAGGCGCCGCTCGTGTACACCCCGCGCGAGGCCGGTCGGGTCGAGTTCGAGCAGCAGGGTCGTGAGTGTGCCGTCGGTCGCGTCGGCCACCGTGGCGACATCGAGCGCGCCAGTGGCAACGGTGGCGCGCACGGCGCGCTTGAACATGCAGGTCGCCGAGCGCACCGCGTGATGCCAGTAGACGTTGCGATACATCTGGTACTTGGCGAAGAGGAGTGATTCCAGTGCGCTGGTTCCCTTTTCCTGCACGCCGACTTCGCGGCCCCCTGTTGCGTTATCCAGGAGCGAGATCGAGGCGAGCAGGCGATCGACATCGACTTGTCCATAGGGCACCCCGCACATCCGCGCATCGCGACTGAGATAATCGATCTTGTCGAGATCAATCGAGCCGGAGATCAACCCCCCGAGCGGCGAATCGCTGGTGCCCTGAATCAAGGCGGCGATGGCATCGATGAGCGGCTCGCCACCCAGAGAGCGCAGCACCTCACCGAGCTCACCGGTGCGAAGACGTGCCGCGCCAAGACTCTCGTGATGCGTGAAGCCGGCTTCTTCGAGCGCGTGCGAGAAGGGATAGTGACCGATGTCGTGCAACAAGGCGGCGAGGCGGACCGCGAGCCGCGCTTCTTCGTCGATGCCGTCGAGATCCCCGCGCTCATTGAGCGATGCGAGCGCGCGGCGCGTGAGATGGTAGGCGCCGAGCGCGTGTTCGAAGCGCGAATGGGTGGCGCCGGGGTAGACGAGGAAGGCGTGGCCGAGCTGGCGAATGTGACGGAGGCGCTGCACCGTGGGCGTGTCGAGCGCCGCGACGGCGGCGGGCTCAAGACGGATGTTGTCCCAGAGCGGATCGCGGATGATTTCGGGTGCCTGGCGTGGGAGCACGGGTCCCCTCGGTGTGGTTTCGCGCTGTCGGAGTCGGGCCACACTCTGGCGATGCGAGCCACGATAGCTGGTCCGGCCGTGAAACTGCAAAGCAATATACTGCAATGCGTTACCTCTGGTGGCCGGCAGCAGTTGTCGACGGGGAGAACTACACTTCACCAGAGACCCGTGCGGTGCACCCCGAGTCACTTCAAAGCCCAACGGGGGGCGAGCCGATTGGCTCGCCCCCCGTTGTTTGTGCCGTCAATCTCGTGGCACCGCCTAGACCGTTTCGGCCTCGAGTCGCCAGGTCTCCGGCGAACGCCAGAGGGCCGAGAGAATCAGTTCACGCATGTACATGAACTCCTGCGGCAGGCGATCGTAGAGTTTCTCGAACAACTCGCGGTGCGACAGCAGTTCCGACTTCCACTGCTCTCGATCGACTTCCATCAGGGCGAGGAAGGTCTCCTTGGGGAAGGCCATGCCGTCCCAGCGGAGGTCTTCGTAGCGTGGCATCCAGCCGATCGGTGATTCGATCCCGCTTGCCCGCCCGCGCACCCGGTTCACCACCCATTCGAGCACGCGCATATTCTGCGAGTAGCCGGGCCAGATGAACTTGCCGTTGCCGTCCTTGCGGAACCAGTTGACACAGAAGACGCGCGGCGGCTCGCTCAGGCCGCGGCCCATCTGCAGCCAGTGATTGAAGTAGTCACCCATGTGATAGCCGCAGAACGGCAGCATTGCGAACGGATCGCGACGCACCTGACCCGTAGCGCCAGCCGCAGCGGCCGTGGTCTCCGAACCGATGGTGGCGCCGAGATAGACGCCGAAGTTCCAGTTGAAGGCCTGGTAGACGAGCGGCACTGTGGTCGCGCGGCGGCCGCCGTAGATGAAGGCCGAGATCGGCACACCAGCAGTGTCTTCCCACGCGGCATCAATCGACGGACACTGCGACGCCGGCGCGGTGAAGCGCGCATTCGGGTGCGACGACGGGCGCCCGGCGTCAGGCGTCCACTCCTTCCCCTGCCAGTCGGTGAGCTTTGCGGGCGGCTCCTTGGTGAGCCCTTCCCACCAGACATCGCCATCCGGAGTGAGTGCGACGTTGGTGAAGATCGCGTTCTTCTCCATCGTCTTCATCGCGTTGGGGTTGGTCTCCCACGACGTGCCCGGTGCCACGCCGAAGTAGCCGGCCTCGGGATTGATCGCGTGCAGCCGGCCGTCGGTGCCGGGGCGAATCCAGGCGATGTCATCGCCTACCGTGGTGACCTTCCACCCGGCGTAGCCCTCGGGCGGGATCAGCATCGCGAAGTTGGTCTTGCCGCACGCGCTCGGGAAACCCGCCGCGACATAGGTCTTCTCGCCCTTGGGATCTTCGACGCCGAGGATCAGGGTGTGCTCGGCCATCCAGCCATCATCGCGGCCCATCACCGAGGCGATGCGCAGCGCGAAACACTTCTTGCCCAGGAGCGCGTTGCCACCATAGCCGGAACCGTAGCTCCAGATCTGGCGATCCTCCGGGAAATGCACGATGTACTTCTTCTCGGCGTTGCAGGGCCACTTCACGTCGGCCTCGCCCGGTGCGAGTGGCTTGCCGACCGAGTGCACGCAGGGCACGAAGTCACCACCATCCAGCGACTCGACCACGGCGCGCCCCATGCGGGTCATGATCCGCATGTTGACCACCACGTAGGGCGAGTCGGAAAGCTCGACGCCGATATGGGACAGCGGTGAGCCGATCGGGCCCATCGAGAACGGCACCACGTACATGGTGCGGCCACGCATCGCGCCGTCGAACAGCCCGGTGAGGGTATCGAGCATCTCGCGCGGGTCGACCCAGTTGTTGGTCGGGCCGGCGTCCTGCTTGCGGTGCGAGCAGATGTAGGTGCGGTCTTCCACGCGGGCCACATCGCCCGGGTCGGAGCAGGCGAGGAACGAATTGGGGCGCTTCGACTCGTTCAGCCGCACGAAGGTGCCGCTGGCGACCATCTGTTCGCAGAGGGCGTCGTATTCCACCTGGGAACCGTCGCACCAGTGAATCGCATCGGGACGGGTGAGCGTCGCGATCTCCTGCACCCAGGCGACGAGCTTGGGATGCTTGACCCAGGAAGGTGCGGCGACGTCCAGCGGCGTGGTCGAGGCGGTCATCACGTCTCCATCAGAAGCATACAAAAGGCAGACTCAGCGTCGTGGACCAGGCGCGAGTCGTGAGGGCAGGTGATACAAGGTCTCGGCGGTGATGCGGTCCTGCTCGGAGAGCTGGTCGACAACCGGATCTCCGAACATGATGTCGCCGATGTTGGGCGACTCGCGCAAGAGTCCAAGTGCGTGACCGAGCTCGTGCGTGGCCGTGATCCGGTAGCACCCGTCGAGCCCCGGCGGGTCCGGGGTGAAGCGGGAGTAGATGTAGATCCGGAACGGGAAGAGGACCGTGTGATTGGTCAAGTTGAATGGGATGTCGGTGGCACCGCGACACTCGGGCGCGAAGGCTTCCGCCCGCATCAGCAGGCCGCCGATGGGTGGTGCGACGATGTTCCTGACGATGACGTCGGCTCTCGACGAGTCGTCGACCATCACGGCGTCGAACTCACCGTAGAGGAACGCTGCTTTCCAGCGACTGATGGCAAGCTGCATGTGGGGCTTCAGCGGGTCGTCGGCGCCGACCCAGACCCGCACCGGCAACGCCGAGCGCGGCCAGTGGAAGGTCACGGTATCGACCGCGCCGTCCGGCGTGCCCTTTGAGACGAATTGCCGATAGTCGTAAGGCCCTGTGCGCAGCGGCGAGACCAGATCGGAGCAGCCGACGACCAGCAGCGCCAGCAGCGGAAGGAGTCGCCGCATCAGAACCTCCGCTCCACACCGGCGAAGAGGCCGACGCGCTGCACCGTGGTGAACTGCGAGTAGCCGATCTGGTCGAGGTGCTTCGTGGTGAACGTCGAGTAGTTGTAGCGCGCGTTCACGACAACCGAGTATGCAGCGTTGAGCGGGCGTGACCACGAGGCGCCCGCCGCGAGCAGCCAGCGGGTCGGCGAGTCATCGAGGAAGACACCGAACTTCTCGGCGGGGCGGTAGAGCAGGGCACCGCCACCGGCTTGCCAACGAAGACTGTGGCCAATGGGACCGTCGAGGAGCAGGGTCAGGCTCATGGTGCGGAGCGCGCCAAGCTCATCGTTGACGCCGTTGTCGGTGACCTTGAGGGTCGAACTGCCGATGGCGCCCTCGAGCTGCAAGCGGTACCCAAGGCCGACGTCGTGACTCACCGCGACGGCCAGCGTCGGAGCGATCGCCGGCTTGAGCGTGATCGGTCCGCCGAGATCGTCGCGAACGAGCGGGGTGCTGACGACGGCGCCGGCACTGAGCCGAAGGGCGGCCTGCGCGCTCGCCTGTCCGGTCCCGATCAGGGCCGCAGAGCAGGCGAGGAGGAGATGGGCTCGGGTGAGGGGCATCCAGCAAAGGTGCCGGGAACCGGGTGCAGGGTCAAATCGAAGTCGCAAATCCGCGCAGGAGGGAGAGCATCCGGCGGTCGTTGGTGACCTCGTCGATCTCCCCCTTGGGGGTTTCGAGGATCTTGGGGATCCCGGCGAACCGGGGGTCCTGCATAATGCGCCGGAAGGGCTCCGGCCCGAGAGAACCCTCACCCAGGAGTTCGTGGCGATCCTTCTTCGAGGCGAAAGGGGTCTTGGAGTCATTGAGGTGGAGGCAGTAGAGGTGCTCCAGGCCGATGATCCGGTCCCAGGCAGCCCAGACCCCGTCGTAATCGCCCTGCAGGTCGTAGCCGGCGCTGTAGAGGTGACAGGTGTCGGCGCAGAAGCCGACCCGGTGGCGGACGTCGTCACCCACCAGATCCCGCAACCCCCGGAGTTCCTCGAAGCTCCGCCCCAGCACACTGCCGGTCCCGGCGGTGCTCTCGAGATAGACCATCACCTTGCCCGGAACGGCCCGGAGGGCCTCGGTGATCCCCGCCGCATTTCGCTCCATCCCGGCATCATGGTCGTCGATGAAGTTGCCGGGGTGGGAAACGATTCCGTCGAGCCCAAGGGCATCGGAGCGGGTCAGTTCGCCCTGAAAGGCCTCGATTGACCGGGCCCGATTGGCTGGTTCCGGGGAGGCCAGGTTGATCAGGTACGAATCGTGCGAGACCACCGAGCTGACCGGGTGTTCATCGCGGGCGCGCCGGAAGGCATCCGCGATCTCCGGAGTCACTACAGGTTCCCGCCACATGTTCGGGGTCTTGGTGAAGATCTGAATCGCCGTCGCTCCGATCGCCGCCCCGCGGCCCGGGGCCGTGGCGGGACCACCCGCTGTCGAGACGTGGGCACCCAGTCGTTCCGAGGTGGGCGCCATCCCCTGAGCCGTTGCTTCCTGTTGAGGTCGAGTGACCGACGTCTTGCGCATTGAACCGACTCCTCCCGGCGCGCGGGTTCCTTCCAAAGGAAGGGCACCCCGTCCGTTGATTGTTCTTTCGGGCGACCCGACCGGTCGACCCGATGGGCTCGAGCGTGATCTGCTGCGGGCTGGCTTCCAGGTGGCCGAGGCCGACGACCCTGAACAGTACCCGGGGCGTCCAGCCCTCGTGCTAGCGACCTGTATGGGGCTCGCCGAAGATTGCCGTCAGCTCGTCGAAGCGTTTGGTGCCGCGCGTGCGACTGGTGCGCAGGTTGTCGTGCTGCTCAACTCCAACGACCCCGAAGACCTCGTTCGCGCCGCCGAAGCAGGTGCGGACGAAGCGATCCTGCTCCCGTCCGACGCTCCATCGCTGATTGCGCGGCTGCGTGCCCGCCTCGTGTCGCCGCGAACGGCGATCCACGGGCCGAGCGCGGGTGATCTCAAGCTCTTCGAGGTCCTGCAGCAGGTCGCGGTCGAATTGCACCGCGACGAGATGCTGCACGCCCTCGTGCGGGCCATTGGTCACGCGATCGAGGTCCGCTCGGTGTCGTGCCTGCTGCATGCTGAGGGCGGCCCCATTGGTCGGCTCGTGGCGGCCACCGATGCGCCAAAAGTTCGTGATGCCGACGTCGACCTCGAACGCTGGCCTGAGGCCGTCGCATCGCTTGCGGCGGGCGAGACGCTCTTCATTCGCGATGTCTCCAGCTCACCGCTCTTTGAACTCCATGGCCGACCGGCGATGTCGTTGCCACCACTCGACCTCGAGTCGGTCGCCGCCATCCCGCTGCAGCCGCTTGGTCGCGCCCTCGGCACGCTGGTGCTCCGGACGCGCCGGGGCGAAGCGCCGCTCACGCCAGGGCACATTACCTTCGCCGAGCATGCGGTGCTCGCGACCGCCCGACTGCTCGAAGCAGAGGAACGCCGTGGTGCGATTTCGCGACGGCAAGCGCTCGCGGCCCACGTCGATCCGCTCACCGGCTGCGGCACGCTCGACGCACTCGACAAGCGAATCCGCGAGGAGTTCGAGCGGGCCCGCCGGTACGACATGACCTTCACCATCATCCTGCTCGACGTCGATGGGATGCGAACCATCAATGAACGCCTCGGTCGTGATGGCGGTCATCGTGTGCTCGCTGATCTCGGTCGCCTGCTCCAGAAGGAACTGCGGGCTCCGGATTTCGTAGCGCGGTATGGTGGCGAAGAATTCCTGCTGCTGCTCCCCGAGACCGATCTCGAGGGAGCGCGCGGCACGGTGCACCGGATTCGTGAACGCCTTGGCCCAGCCGGACTCGGCGAGTTGCAACTTGGCGTGCGCTGCCGCCTGACGGCCGGGATTGCCTGCTACCCGCATCCGGGCGTGCACAAGCCGGAAGATCTCTTTGCTCAGGCGGAAGCGGCGATGCTGGCGGGGAAGCGGCAGGATGTTGAGCGCATTGGGACCGCCGCGTAGAGCAACAGGATGACGGAGGGCGGATGACAGATGACAGATGACAGATGACAGAAGTGTCATCCTGAGCACAGCGGCCGTCAGGCCGCGGAGTCGAAGGACCTCTTGCCGATGGTAGGGGGTCCTTCGATTTCGCCCGCTGCGCGGGCTCCACTCAGGATGACAAACTCCGCGACCCGTCATCCATCATCTGTCATCTGTCATCTGTCATCTGTCGTCGCTACTGCCCCACCCTCCTCCGCAGCCACGCCGTCGGGTCCAGCGCAATCTGGTTCTTGCCACGAATCTCGAAGTAGAGATGCGGCCCATCGCCTGAGTTCTCGCCACCCACCGCGCCGATCACCTGTCCGCGGGTGATTTCCTGGCCCACCTTGACCGACGCGCTCTGCAGCTGCATGTAGCCGCTGTAGTAGCCATCGCCGTGTTCGACGAAGACGGCGAGGCCATAGGTCGAGAGTCGCTGGGCGAGGACCACCTTGCCCGACTCGATCGCCTTCACGGGTGTGCCGACTGGCGCCTTGATGCCGATGCCGTTGTGGCGCACCACGCCGCCGTTCTTGAGCGAGTCACGTCCGAAATCGTAGATGATCTGGCCGTCGACCGGCCAGTCGAGCTTGCCGAGGTCGGCGGTGGTGAGCGACCCGGTAACCGACGGCGCGTTCACCGTGCTCGGGCGTGCTGCGCGATTCGCTTCGGCCGTGCGCCGTGACTTCTCGAGTGCGGCGAGAAGATCGTTGAGCCGTCCTTCGTCGCGTTCGAGGGTGCTGAGGCGCTGCTTGCCTTGCGTTGAAGTCTTCTCGAGCGCCTTCAGGCGGTTCTGCCGTTCATCGGCAAGTCGGGCGAAGTTGTCGAGCTCTGCCTCGCGCTCTTCGCGCCGGCGGTCGAGTTCGGTGCGAATGCCGAGCAGGTCGTTGCGCCTCCGATCGACCGAGGCATTGAGCTTCTCGACATCGCGCACCAGTGAGCGATCCTGCTGCGATGTGAGATAGAGGTACTTGTATCGCGTCAGCAGGTCGCCAAAGGACTCGGCCGCGAGGAGCACCTGGAAGGTGTAGAGCGGACCACGCTTGTAGATGTCCGCGAGGCGGCGACGCAGCACGGCGCGACGATCGGCGAGGTTGTCCTGCGTGAGCGTCAGCTCCGCAGAAGTGCGCTCGAGCTGCGAACCGAGGGAGGAAATTTCCCGCTCGATCCCGGTGACCAGCTGGGTGGTCGCTTCTTTCCGGCGCTCGATGAGACGCAACTGCGCCCCAACGTCGCTGACCTGTCCCTCGATCTGCTGCTGCTGCCGCTGCAGACGCTCACGCTCCTGGCGGATGTCGTCGAGCTTCTTGCGCTGCTTTTCGAGTTCGGGATTGGTCTGTGCCGATAGCGGCGCCACCCTGGCGGATACGCCCACGGTGCCCAGCAGCGCGGCGAGGAGCCAGAACCGGGCGGGTCGCACGCTGGGCCGCTTAGACGTGCTTCAGGTGCCGGCCGACGCTCACGAGCGATCCCGTGAACCCCAGCAGCACGCCGAAGATGAGCAGCAGGATGACCTGCCCGAACCCGAAGAAGTGCAGCCCGACACTGAGCCCGAATTCCTGGGAGCGGAAGCCGAAGTAGACGGCAGCACAGAGGATCAGGGCGAGCAGGCCACCGAGAAATCCCTTGGCGGCTCCTTCGATCAGGAACGGGCCGCGGATGAACCAGTCGGTCGCGCCGACAAGCCGCATGATGTGAATCTCTCGCGCGCGCTGCAGTACGGTGATCCGGATCGTGACGCCGATGATGACAATCGACACCAGCGCGAAGGCAATGCCGATCGCGAGCCCGACCAGCCCCGCGATGGTGCGCAGGGCATCGAGCCGCTGGACCCAGTCCTTGCCGTACCGCACGTCATCCACGAAATCGAACGACCGCATGCGCTCCGCCACCGCACCCGCGTGCACGGCGTCGCGGAACTGCGGCTTGAGCCGGATCTCGAACGACGGCGGCAGCGGGTTGACCTCGAGATCCTTGTAGGCATCGCTGAATTCGACGAGATCGTGCTTGGCCCGCTCGAGTGCCTCCTCTTCGGAGACGTACTTCACTTCCTGCACTTCAGGGAAGGCGGCGATATCCTGGGCTGCCACGGTGAGCCCGGTCGACGGCGTGCCGTGGAGCACGAACGCCACGACTTCGACTCGTTCGGCGACCTCGCTGAGGGCCGAGCGGAGGTTCAGCGCCACCAGGCCGAAGAGACCGGTCACGAAGAGCGCGAAGGCGATGGTGATGATGGAGAGCGCCGACAGCGTGCGGGTACGCCGGAACGCGAGGAAGGCTTCACGCCAAAGGAGGTTCACTTGCCATCCCCCCGCTCGGCCGAGTCGTAGACGAGCCTGCCGTCGCGAAGCTCGAGCGTCCGCTTGTTGGTGCTGCGGACGAGATCGAGATCGTGCGTGGCCATCACTACCACAGTGCCGGCCGCGTTGATGTCCTCGAGCAGCTGGAAGACCCCGCGCGTCGCCCGTTCATCGAGGTTACCGGTCGGTTCGTCGGCGAGGAGCACCGGCGGGTCGTTCACCAGCGCTCGCGCAATTGCCACGCGTTGCTGTTCGCCGCCCGAGAGTTCGCGCGGAAAGGACTCGGCCTTCTGGATCAGGCCGACCTGGGCAAGCGCCCGGGTGACCCGCGCGGGAATCACGTCGGCGCGGTGGCCGGTGACCTCAAGCGCGAAGGCGACGTTTTCGGCTGCCGTGCGATCCTCGAGGAGGCGAAAGTCCTGAAAGACGATGCCAAGGCGGCGGCGCAGGCGGGAGACCTCATCGCGACGCAGCGCGCCGATGGCGAAGCCGGAGACGCGGACGTCGCCCTCGTTGGGGCGCTCGTCACCATACATCAACTTGAGCAGGGTGGACTTGCCAGCGCCCGAGTGACCGGTGAGGAAGACGAACTCGCCGCGACCGACGTGAAAGGACACGTCCTCGAGGGCAGCACCGGTACCGTTGGGATACCGCTTGGAGACCTTGGTGAAGCGGATCACGATGGGAAGGTAATCAGAGGGCACCCTCCAGATCGGCAATCAGGTCGGCGGCATCTTCACAGCCGCACGAGAGACGCAGGAAGCCGTCGGGAATGCCGAGGGCCTCGCGCTCTTCCGGCGAGAGTGGCTTGTGGGACGTGAGTCGCGGTTCGGACACGAGTGACTCCACACCCGCGAGCGAGGGCGCGTGGGTGATGACCTGCAGGCGGGAGAGGAAGCGCTGCGCTCCCGCGGCTCCACCCGGCACCACGAGCCCCACCATGCCGCCGAAGCCGTCGAGCATTTTGCTGGCGAGCGCGTGGTCAGGATGCGATTTGAGCCCCGGGTAATGCACGGCACCGAACGCCTTGCTCTTCTCGGCCCATTCTGCAACGGCCATCGCGTTGTCGTTGGAGCGCCCGACCCGGAGGGCCATCGTCTTCATCCCGCGCTCGGTGAGCCAGGCCGCGTGTGGATCAATGCTCGGTCCCCAGGAGCGCATCAGCCGGGTGACTTCCTCGATCAGCGTTGCCTCACCGGCCACGGCGCCCGCGATGACATCGGTGTGGCCGTTGAGGTATTTCGTCGCGCTGGTGATCACGATATCGGCGCCGTGCTCGAGCGGCCGGAAATTGATCGGCGAGCAGAAGGTGGCATCCACGAGCAGCGCGAGGCCGTGCTGATGGGTCACCTTGGCGATCGCGGGGATATCGACGACGCGCATCAGCGGATTGGTCAGCGCCTCGACGAAGATCGCCCGGGTGTTCTTCTTGATCGCCTTGCGCCAGTCGCGCGGGTGATCGGGATCGACGTAGGTGATCGAGATCCCGTGGCGAATGAACTCGTTGTCGAAAAGCACCTGGGTCCCGCCATAGATCCAGCGCGACGCGAGCAGGTGGTCACCGGGGCGCAACACCGCGAGGTGCGCGAGGGCGGTGGCCGCCATTCCGCTGGCCAGGAAGATCGCGCGCTCGGCGCCCTCGAGCAGGGCGTACTTCTTCGCGAGCTCGACCTGGTTCGGATTGTTGCCATAGCGGGTGTAGAGCACTTCCTCGTCGCTCCCGACCGGGTTGCGGAAGGTGGTGCTCTGGTAGATCGGAGTCACTGCCGGGGCCCAGTCGGGTCCGCGATGCGGCCGGCCGTGAATCGCGATGGTAGAGAGGCCTGGGCGGCGGGGCGTCATGCGACGGCTCCGAGCTCGAAGGTGGCGTCGGGGTAGGCGAGCACACAGCGGTGACGCGCCAGGTCCTGCAGCGCCTCAAGCGCGCGGGCGGCGGGCCAGGCCAGCGAGTCGGCGACCGGGACCGCCTCAGTGCGCCCGAAGGAGAGCAGCGCCGCGAAGACGGCGTGGCCGTCATCGGTGACCGCGCCGAGCAGGCGGGGCAGCGTCGAGTCGGCGGCGACGATCACGACGGCGAGGCCGTGACAGTTGAGGGCGTGCTCGATGGCATCGGCGTGCTCACTGCTCACTCCGCGCAGCACGATGCGCGTGACCGGCAGGTGCTCGGCCGCGAGCAGCTTGGCGACGACTTCGTCGGCACAGGAGTAATCGAGAATGCGGACGGCCGAGAAGTCGAGTTCGGCGTCGAGACCTGGCGCGGCTTCGAGCGCACGGATCACGCGCTCACGAATAGCGGCCCCGGTGGGTCGGGTGACCAGGTCGTGGTAGGGCGTTGTCATCGTCTCACGCAGCAACAGGTCGAGCCGGATCACTGCGCTCATTCTGCCGCCTCCGGACCGGGAAGAAAGACGTTGACCTGCGAGCCGGGAAACCAGGCAAGGCCTTCGGTGCGAGGTGGTTCGTCGTCCCACGGCGGAACGATTGCCACGCGTGCAGTGCCGCTGCGAATCGAGATCTTCCCCTGCCACCGCGCAAGATAGCGCTTGGTGCTGAGGAGGCCCTGACCGCGGCCCGGATCGCGAAAGCGGGAGATGTTGTGGATCAGTGCCGTCTCGATGGCGACACCGTCGTTCCACCGGTCGCCGGCGCGCTTGGCCTGGGTTGCCTCAAGGGAGCGGCGGAAACCGACACCGGCGTCACTCACGGCGATCACGGCCACCTTGCGACCGAGTCGCTTGCGGAATGAATACGCGTGCACGGCGACCCAGCCACCGGCTCCGGCGTGCTCGACGATGTTCTGGCAGGTCTCCGACAGCGCCTGGCTGAAGCCGCCGACGACGCTGGCGGGATGGCCGAGTTCGTCCTTGAGAATGTTGGTGAAGCGCTCGTTGATGCGCCCGATCACCGCGTGCACGTCGAGGTGCTCGCGGATCGGGGTGACCGGGATCAGGACGTCGCTCTGTTCGTCGGCGCGGCGGCGCGGCACCTTGCCGATCAGCTCGTAATACTCGGCCGCATGCTCGAGCAGCCCGGCCTTGGCCCAGTACGAGGTGACATGATCGTTGGCCGGCAGCGTGAATCGCGGCTTGTCGACCCCGACCTCCGCGAGAGCCTGGCCCAGCGTGAGCAGGGCGGTGAATCCGGCCGGCGAGGCCCATTCGGTTGCGTGCGCATCGACCAGCAGCCGCTCGGTTGGTGGCCAGACGCCAATGCCGGCTGCGAGCTGATCGAGCGAGCGATCGTCAAGCGCCTGGGGCACCGGAACGATCCGCATCAGGCGAGCACCAGTTCGCCGCGCAGATGGCGCGGCAGGCCGCCAGCGCCGCGGAAGGTGGCGTTGCGCGCGGCGGCTGAGTTCGCCGCGGTCAGCGCCGCTTCTACGGTATCGCCAGCAAGGAGTCGGGCGAAGCAGGTGGCGCCGAAGACGTCGCCGCAGCCGGTCGGGTCGGTGGCGTCCACCGCAGGGGGCGGTACTCGGCGGGTCGTGATGGCGACCGCTTCGGAGGCCTGCGGCGATCCCAACCGGTCGAACCCCGGTCGGGCAACGTAGACAACGCCGTTTGGCCCCACGGTCACATTCAAGAGGGAGACTCCCGCCCCGAGTGCCTCGGCGGCGACAACCAGCGGATCGGCAGCGAGCTGTTGCATCTCTTCCTCGTTGAGCTGGACGACATCGAAGAAGGAGAACCAGGTCGGAGCATTCGGAAGGGGTCGCAGCACCCGCACCCCATCGCCTCCCATCCCGAGGAAGAGCGAATGCAGATCAGCATAGATCGGCCCTTTGAAGCCGTGGCGCAATGCCTCGGCTGTTCCGAGGCACATCTCGAAACCGGAAATGAAGTTCACATAGAGCGCGTCGAGGTCGGCGACCATCGGCCCGAGCTCCGGCCAGGTCCACGACGGCACGCCACCCGACATCCGTTCGCAGCGCCGCTCTGCCGACTCGTAGCGCAGGGTGACGCGGTTGTTCGCCACCGGCACCTCGATGCACCGTGCAGTCGGCGCGACTCGCGCAAGCGAGCCGAGGAAGCGCGCCGCTTCGGCCGCGAGGTCGGAGCCGACCTTGATGAGCGGGACGATTTCCCACTCTGGCGGAAGGGCCGCATCCATCCCGGCGAGCGCATAGGCGATGCCGCCCCATTCCTCCGCGGGCGCCGCCAGCGGATCGCGTCCGTGGATCTCGTCCCAGACCAGGGAACCGATCACGCCGACCCGTGGCATCAGATGATGCCTGCGGTGCGCTGATCGAGAAACGCCTTGGCCGCGCCATAGACACCGGCGAGACCATCGAGTTCTCCCGGCACGATCTCGCAGGCCTGGACCGCGGGTTTGAAGGCGCGGCGCGCAACATCGCGTCGCAGCGGATCGAAGAGCCAGTCGCCCGCCTGGGTCACGCCGCCGACGATCACGACCCGGTCGGGGTTGAAGATGTTGAGCAGGTTGGCGAGCCCGGCGCCGAGATAGTGGGCGGTCTCGCGCACGACGTCTTTTGCGAACGAGTCGCCCTGTTGCGCCGCCTGATAGACGGTGGCCGCCGTGATTCGGCCGAGGTCACCGTCCACCAGTGCGGTGAGGGTGCTTTCGGCACCCGACTGCAACTGCTCCACCGCGCGCAGGGCGATTGCAGGCCCCGAGGCATAGGCTTCGAGGCAGCCGTAGTTGCCGCAGCCGCAGCGCCGACCGTCGAGGTCGATCGTCATGTGGCCGATTTCGCCAGCGCAGTCTGAGGCGCCGTGGTAGAGCATGCCATCGATGACGATGCCGCCACCGATTCCGGTGCCGATCGTCATTCCCATCACGTACTTCGCGCCACGCGCGGCACCGACCCAGCACTCGCCGAGGATGGCGCAGTTGGCGTCATTGTCGAGTGCGGCGGTCAGGTGCAGTCCCTCGGCGAGCCGTGCCCGCAGCGGCATGTTGACCCAGCCGAGATTGGGCGTGAGCAGCACCACGCCTTCGCGGCGATCGAGCGGGCCCGGTGCTCCGACGCCAATGCCCTGCACCCTTGCTCCAGGGATTTCGCGTTGCAGTGTCGCAAGGGTCTGTTCGCCCATCGCGATGAGATCGTGAACAACGGCGTCTGCACCTCGGCCGGGGTTCGTCGGCGCGGAGTGAGAGCCGAGCACGCATGAGCCATCGGCAGCGACGGCGCCGACCACGAGATTGGTGCCACCGATATCGATACCGAGAACGAAATCCAGAGGAGCCTCGCTCACGCGGAAGTCAGCAGGGGTTGCAGCGCTTCGAGCACGCGAAGCACGTCGAGCCGGGTCATGCAGTGATGATGCCCAAGTGGACAGACCTTGGGGCCGTGCGACGAACAGGGACGACAGTTCAGGTCGATCACCTCGAGCACCACGTCATCCGGGCCGCGTGGTGCGAAGCCGAAGGCCGGAATGGTCGGGCCGAAGAGCGCTACCACCGGAGTTCCCACGGCCTGCGCCATGTGCATCGGTGCCGAGTCGTTGCTCACGAGTGCCCGGGCCCGGCCCAGCAGCGCGGCCGACACCCGAAGCGGCAGGGCGCCCGCCGCGTTGATCCCGCCACTGCGTGCGGCTGCGACCACGGTGTCGCCAAGTGCCCGATCTTCGGGCCCGCCCACCGTCACCACGAAGATGTCGAGCTCCGCCGCGAGCTCCGGAAATTTTCCCCATCGCTTGGTGCCCCAGATCGAGCCGGGCGCCAGCGCGACGAACTCCTTCGGGACACCTGCGAGATCGAGCCACGCTGCCGCTGCCGCATCGTCGGCGTAGCTGATCCCCAGCGAGACGGCGAACTCGTCCGGTGCGCCGGCAAGTGCGAGCAGGCGAGGTACCTCGTGCAGGTTCGGGTCGCGGTGCACCGTGCGGGTGTAGGTCCAGTGCGCCGGTGCCGAGTCGAAGCCGATCCGCTCCGGAATTCCTGCCAGCTGTGCCGCGAGTCCCGAGCGCCAACTCCGATGCGGAAGATAGGCCCTCGCATACCCTTCGGCACGGAGCCGGCGGGCGAGCCGGAGCACGCCGCGGATGCCGCGTTCACTGCGATGCTTGTCGTGCTGGACCACCTTGCGTACGGCCGGGTGTGACTCGAGCAAAGCCGCAGCACCGGGCGTTGTCACCACGTCCACCGGACCGAACTCCGCCGCCAGCGCCGTGAGCAGCGGCGTGGTCAGGATCACGTCGCCGAGGAACGCGGTCTGGATGACCAGTGTGCGCTCGGTCATTCGGTGCGGTTGCGCGACTCCGTGAATCGATGGGTCGCGCAAGCGCGACCCCAGCGGTCGCAGTCCGGCAGCATCAATCGACCTGAAGGACGGCCAGGAACGCCTCCTGCGGAATTTCGACCGATCCGACCTGCTTCATTCGCTTCTTGCCTTCCTTCTGCTTCTCCAGGAGCTTGCGCTTCCGGGTGATGTCACCGCCGTAGCACTTCGCCAGCACGTCCTTCCGCATCGGCGAGATGCTTTCGCGTGCGATCACCTTGGTGCCGATCGCCGCCTGGATTGCCACCGCGAAGAGTTGCCGCGGGATCAGCTCCTTGAGCTTCGACGCCAGCTTGCGCCCCCATTCGTACGCCTTGTCGCGGTGGATGATCACGCTGAAGGCATCGATCGGATCGCCATTGAGCAACATGTCGAGCTTGACCAGCGGCGAGGCGCGGAAGCCCGACATCTCGTAGTCGAGCGAGGCATAGCCACGTGAGATCGACTTGAGCTTGTCGTAGAAGTCGAGCACGATCTCGCCGAGCGGGAACTCGAAGGTGAATTCCACGCGCGCCGAATCGAGATAGGTCATCCCGATGTATTCGCCGCGCCGTTCCTGGCCGAGATTCATGATGCCGCCGATGTACTCGGTGGGCGCCATGATGCGCGCCTTCACGTAGGGCTCCTCGATCCGCGTGATATTGGCAGGATCGGCCAGCTCACTCGGATTCTGTACGCCGACCATCTCGCCGTCGGTGAGGTAGACGTGATACTTCACCGTCGGCACGGTGGTGATCAGGTCGAGCCCGAATTCGCGCTCCAGACGTTCCTGCACGATCTCGAGGTGCAGCAGGCCGAGGAAGCCGCAGCGAAAGCCGAAGCCGAGCGCCGTCGACGACTCGGGCTCGTACTGCAGCGAGGCATCGTTGAGGCGGAGCTTCTCGAGGGCGTCCCGCAGGTCTTCGTACTGCGCCGCATCGGTGGGATAGCAGCCGGCAAAGACCATCGACTTCACGTCGCGATAGCCGGGGAGGAGATCGCTGGTGGGGTTCTTCGAGTCGACCACCGTGTCGCCCACTCGGGCATCGCGCACATCGCGCAGGTTGGCGACGAAGTAGCCGACTTCGCCCGCCTGCAACGCCGGCGTCGGCCGCTGCCCGAGGGTGAGCACGCCGACCTCATCCACGGTGTACACATCTTCGGGGTGAGCACCGAACGCGATGCTCATCCCCTTCTTCAGTTCGCCATCGACCACCCGGATACTCGGCGTGGCGCCGCGATAGCGGTCATAGTAGGAGTCGAAGATGAGGGCGCGGAGCGGGGCATCGCGATCGCCCGTCGGAGCCGGGACACGCGCCACCACGGCCTCGAGCAGATCGGGGACGCCGGTGCCGTCCTTGGCGGAGACGGCGAGGATCTCTTCCCGCCTGGCCCCAATGAGGTCCATGATCTCCTGGGCGCGCTTCTCGGGCTCGGCCCCCGGGAGGTCGATCTTGTTGAGGACCGGAATGATCTCGAGCCCGGCATCGAGCGCCAGGAAGAGGTTCGAGAGCGTCTGGGCCTGGATCCCCTGAGAGGCGTCGACCACGAGGATCGCGCCCTCGCAGGCCGCCAGCGATCGCGAGACCTCATAGGTGAAGTCGACGTGCCCGGGAGTATCGATGAGGTTCAGCTCGTACTCGACCCCGTCCCGGGCGACGTAGCCCATCCGGACGGCGTTGAGCTTGATGGTGATCCCGCGTTCCCGTTCGAGATCCATCGTGTCGAGCAGCTGTTCGCGCATCTCGCGCTTGGAGACCGTCTGGGTCACCTCGATGAGCCGGTCCGCGAGCGTGGACTTGCCATGATCGATATGTGCGACGATGCAGAAATTCCGGATCCTGTCCTGATTCATGGCGCAAATATACCGGGGCCGCCCCATTGGACCCGGCGGGCTAGTATTCTCCCCCAATGACACCCGCCACCACCCGGTCCAGCGCCACCCAGAACCCCTCCCCGGAGCGGGGGCTCTCCCCGGCCGCCGGGATGGTGCTGGTGACCCTCTTCTGGGGCGGGAACTTCACCGCCACCAAGCTTGCCTTCACCCAGATCGAGCCGCTCGCCTTCACGGCGCTCCGATTCGTCCTGGCCACGGTGGTGATCTGGTTCATCGTCCGGCGGGTCGAGGGGCCGGCGCCGTTGCCAGCGGGGACGCTCTGGCCGCTGATCGTCCTCGGGGTCGTCGGCAACACCTTCTACCAGATCTTCTTCGTCGAGGGGCTGGCGCGGACCTCGGCCACCAAGAGTTCGCTCATCCTCGCGGCGATGCCGGTGGTCGTGACGGTGGCGGCGTCGCTGCTTGGAGTCGAGAAGGTCAGCAAGCGCCAGGGAATCGCGATCCTGCTCGCGACGATTGGCGTCGTCATCGTGGTCTTCGCTCGTGGCGGGACGCTCGGTGGCGGGATTTCGATGGGAGAAATTCTGCTGCTCGGCGGGGTGGTGACCTGGGCGATCTACACCCTGTTGCTCCGCCACTGGAAACTGCCGATCTCGGCGCTGCGGCTCACGGCCTGGACCTTGTACACCGGCACCCCCGGCTTGGTGATCGTCGGCATTCCAGCCTTGCTGCGTACCGACTGGGGCAAGGTTTCCGTCGCGGGGTGGGGGGGCACGCTCTACGCCGCGCTGCTCTCGCTGATTGCGGCGTACATCCTCTGGAATCGCGGCGTCGCCAAACTCGGCGCCGCGCGCACGGTCGCGTACAACACCATCGTGCCGCTGGTAGCGACGGTGATCGCAATCATCGGGTTGGGTGAACGCCCCGGCATCGCGCATCTCATCGGCGGTGTGCTGATCGTGGGTGGGGTCTTGCTGACGCGGGGTGAGGTCGCGGCGGAAGGCTAGCCGATTTTCGCAATCGTTCCGAATGAGACCGGAGGTGCCGCGCTGGCGCGGCACCGGTTTCCGATTCAAGGGGAGCTTGAGTCTTGTCGTCCGGGTGGATCCGTGCCGCGCGAGCGCGGCACCTCCATGCGCATCTACGCGTTAAGCTCCTCGAGCCGCGCCATGGCCCGCCGAAGATGCGGAATCACGATCGACCCCCCGACGACGAGCCCCACCGAGAAGATCTCGAGGAATTCCTCGCGGGTCACACCTTCCTCGTGGCAGCGCACGACGTGGTAGGTGATGCAGTCATCGCAACGCAGCACCATGCTCGCGACGAGCCCGAGCATCTCCTTGGTTTTGGTCCCCACCGCTCCCGCTTCATAGGCGCGATTGTCGAGCGCAAAGAAGCGGTTGATGGTGAGGTTCCCGGCACCCAGGATGAGTTCATTCATCTGCCCGCGAAAGGCATTGAAATCCGCCAGGGTGCCGGATCCCTCCGACATCAGGTCCCTGCCTTCTTGGTGGCCGGCGGCACCTTCCCCTCGACGACGATCGTCTGATAGCTCTCGGGGTTCCACTTCGGGCGCGTAACCGTGTTCGCCAGCTCGACACCGAAGAAGAAGCCGAGCTTCGCGACTCGCGAGAGCTTGCTGGTGTCGATGAGACCGACTTCGTCGTTGGGGCGGTGGTACTGCGGGTGCGTCCCGTTGAAGAAGAAGAGTACGGGGACGCCCTTCTTCGCGAAATTGAAGTGGTCGGAGCGGGAGTAGAAGTTCTCTTCGGGCCAGATGTCGTCCGCGGCGACGAGCTTCAGCTCGGGATGCGCCTTCTGCACGCGAGCCAGCGTCACACCCATATCCGAGTGTTCCTTGCCGATCACCACGATCGAGTCAGTCGCGTTGCGGCCGATCATGTCCATGTTGATGTCGGCGATGACCTTCTCCATCGGCAGCGTGGGATGTGCCGCGAACCACGCGGAACCGAGGAGACCCTTCTCCTCGCCGGAGACGTTCAGGATCACGATGGAGCGCTTGGTCTTGTGCTTGAGCTTCGCGACCGCCTCGGCCACCGAGAGAATTCCCGTGGTACCCGACGCGTCATCGTCGGCACCGTTGCAGATGTTGTCGGTGCTGCCATCGGGGCGCTTGAGCGCCTGACAGCCGCCGACGCCGTCGTCCACCGTGCCAACGTGGTCCATGTGGCCCGAGAAGATGACATACTCGCTCTTGAGGGTCGGGTCGCTCCCCGGGACCATCGCGACCACGTTCGGGGCCGTGAAGCGCGAGAGTTCACGATCCTTGAGCAACATCGAAAGACTCACGCCTGGCGGGGTGTCCATCACCACAGGCGCCGTCCCCTTGCGGATGTCGTTCCAGTTGGGACGATTGGCTGCGTTGGCGTCACCGGCGAAGATCGAGTCGTGCATCGTGATCGTCGGGACACCAGCGACGGGGGTGCCTTCGAGCTGACCGCGGCCACCCGCCATGGCGCTCCGCTGCAGCTGCGCGAACTGGGCCGGGTCGACGTTCGTGAGCAGGATCATCGCCGCTGGCTTCTTCGCCACGATGGCGCGCGAGATGATGCGATTGTCGGCGGCCTTGCTGGCGTCCTGGACCCAGAAGACGACCTGGCCGGCGAGCGCCATCGGCTCGATGTCCTTGAGCGTCAGCAAACCGCCGATGATGCGCAGCGGACCGGTAACCAGCTGACCGGTCATCGGCCCAGTGGCGTAGGCCCACTTGTCGAACTTGTAGCGGGTGACGTTGCCGCCCTGATCTGCTTCGAAGTAGGACGCGGCGACGTCGGGCGCCCGCTTCACCATCGTGTAGCGCTGGAAATAGGTGCCGTTCTCGCCGGCCGGGAGGAGGCCCCACTTCTTGTAGTTGTCGGCGAGCCAGAGGGCCGTCTTCTCGAGGCCGGCGCTCGGGGTGTTCCGGCCGCCCATCGAGTCATCGGCGATGACGGAGATCCGCTCGAGGACCGCCTTGGGAGTAATGAGTTCGGCGGCCTTCTTGATCTCCTTGGCCGACTGGGCCGTCAGCAGCATCGGGGAGAGGACAGCCAGGGTGACAGCACGAAGGACGTGACGACGCATCAGGCGAAACTCCGGGAACGAATGGACCGTCGAGAACCACGACATGACCAGGGACAAAATCGACTGCGCAAGATACTATCCGGGCGCCGGGCTGGACGGAACGGTGTTCCGAAAGGTTCCATTGCGTTGACGCACCCCTCGGCGACCCCTACGTTCCGCCCCGAATGACGAGCCCGGTCCGTTCCGGCCGTGCCCCCCGTCCCGACCTCCTGCTCCCCGCTGAAGTGGCACGCCTCGGGGGCCTCGAAGTCGTCACGAGCGGCATCGTCGAAGGTTTTCTTGCTGGACTCCACCGCTCCCCGCGTCGCGGGTTCTCGGTGGAGTTTGCGGAGCATCGGCAGTATCAGCCTGGCGACGAGCCGCGTTACGTCGACTGGAAATTGCTGGCTCGCACCGATCGGCTCTACGTCAAGCAGTTCGAAGAAGAGACCAATCTCCGCGCGATGCTGGTCCTCGATGCCTCCGCCTCGATGGCCTGGAGCGGCGCGCCCGAGCGCCTGACCAAACTCGACTACGCCTCACGACTCGCCGCAGCACTCGCCCTCGTGCTGGTGCGCCAGCGCGATGCCGCCGGTCTGGTGACCTTCGACGAAGAGGTCCGGACCATTCTCCCGGCACGCGCGCGCGTCGCCCACTGGAACCAGCTGTCGCGTACCCTCGCTGACCTGCGACCAGGGCTCGGGACGGCCGCCGAGCCGGCATTGCAGCAGGTCGTCAGCGCGCTGCGCCGCCGCGGCATGGTGGTGTTCATCTCGGATCTCCTGCTCGATCGCGAACTCGCCCTGAAGGCGCTCCGCTTCCTGCGACACCGCGGGCACGAGGTGCTGGTGCTCCACATCGCCGATCCGGCGGAGCTTACCCTCGCCCGCGGCGACGAGACGCGCTTCCGCGATCCCGAGTCGGGAAAGGCCGTGACGTTGTCGCCGTCCGAGTGGGGTGATGCCTATCAGCGGACGGTCGCCGGCGTCGTGCGTGCGTGGGGTATCTCCTGTCGCGCTGCCGGAATGCGCTATGCCGTGGTGCCGACCGATCTCCCCTTCGGTGTGGCGCTCGGACGCGCCCTCGGCGCATGATCGGATTTACCACGCCCTGGTTGCTGTTCGGTCTGATTGCTGCCGCGATTCCCATTCTGTTACATCTGGTGCAGCGCCGCGAGCCACCGGAGCTCTCCTTCCCGGCGGTGCGCTACCTCGAAGACGCGACCCGCGATCATCGTCGCCGGATCAAGCTCCGCCACCTGCTGCTCCTGGCCGTGCGCACCCTGCTCATTGTGGCGCTCGTGCTCGCGGCGGCGGGACTCACCGTGCGACGCGGCGGCGTGGTCCGTCACGCGCCGAGCGCCCTGGTGCTGATCCTCGACAACTCGGCCAGCAGCGGCACGGTAATCGACGGCATCCCCGTCGTGACGTCGCTGGTTACCGCTGCGCGTGCGGTGCTTGCGCGAGCCACTGCGGACGATCGACTCTGGCTCCTCACCGCGGACGGCACCGTGCGGGGCGGCACCGCTGCCGACCTCGGTCGGGAACTCGATGCCGTCGGCGTGCTGCCGGTGCGCCTCGATCTCGGAGTCGCGGTCGCCACCGGGCGTGACCTCGTGCGCGGCGCCGGTCGTCCCGGCGAAGTGGTGGTGATCAGCGACCTGCAGCGAACGGCGCTCGGTGCCGCGCGCGCCGGGAGCAACGTGCTGGTGCTGCGTCCCGACGTCGCGCCGCCAGCGAATCGCCGGATTCAGTCGCTGGTCACCAGCTCGCAGCCGTGGGGCGCCGATGGCGGTCGTCTCACCTTCGGCGTGGCTGCCGGAGACACCGTCGCGGTGCCCGTCGCGCTGCGCATCGCAGGACGCAGCGGTCGTGACCTGCTGGTGACGCCAGGTGTGCCAGTCACGCAACGGATTAGTGGCCTCACGCCGGGGTGGCTCACCCTCACGGTGTCGTTGCCTCCCGATGAATTGCGCAGCGATGATGTGCAGTCGGTGGCCGTGCGGGTTGCGCCAGCACCGGTGGTGCGCTGGGACAACGATGATCGCTTCGTGTCCGCCGCGTTCGAAGTGCTTCGCAGCGATGGTCGCGTGCGCAGTGGCGATGCGGTGCGCTTCGGGACCCTCGGCTCTGGCGCCAGTGTGGTGATGCCACCGGAAGACCCGTCACGGATTGGCGCGGTGAATCGCGGTCTTGCCGCACGTGGCGTCACCTGGCGCTTCGGAGCGCCGGTGGCGAGCGGTGAACGGACCGATAGTTCCGCATTGCTCCCTGGAACCGAACGGATTGCCCGCCGCATCACGCTGGAGTCGGCCGGCCGAAGCGGAGATGTGCTCGCGACGGTGGCAGGCCAGCCCTGGCTGGTGCGGAGTGGCAATGTGCTGCTCGTGGGCTCCCGGCTCGATACTGCCTGGAGTTCGTTGCCGCTCTCGGCAGCCTTTCTTCCGTTCCTGGATGCCCTCGTGAGTCGCGCCGCGGAAGGCGTGCTGACGACCTCCGAACTGGTCGCCGGCGCGGAGTTGCGGCTCCCCGAGGCCGTGGGCTCGGTGGCCGGTCCGGCCGGTTCAGTGGCGGTTGAGGGCGGGTCGCTCTGGCGGCCCCGGACTCCCGGGGTGTACCACCTGGTGGGCCGCGGAGATACCTTGGGCGCCGTCACCGTGACCGTCGATCCGCGCGAATCCGAACTCGCGCGGGCGGCGGATGGTGATGTTCGTGCCCTGTGGAGTGGTGCGACGGTGGCCTCGCTGACCAGCGGCCCTCGTCGAGCGTTCACTGCCGGGAGCCGCGGCGATCTGCGCGGTGCCCTGCTCGTTCTTGCGCTTTGCTGTGCTCTCGCGGAAACCGGCCTCGCCGGACGCGCGGGCCGACGGAACTGAATGACGCTGCGTCCCATCCTTGATGCCTTCGACCGCTGCGCCGCCGTTCGTGCGCTCGCGGATCGCTTGCCCGTGCGCGGCGCCACGCTCTCGCTCGCCGGACTTCCGGGTTCCTCCCGCGCGGTACTCGCAACCTGGCTGACACAGCGCGTGGGTGCCGGACGTCTCGTGGTGGTCATCACCGCGACCCCCGCTGATGCCGAGCGGTGGCTCACCGACTTGCAGCACCTCACCACCGCCGGCGTGGCGCTGTATCCGCAGCGCGAAGCCCTCGGGGAAGACGAGCCGCACTTCGAGATCGCCGGGGAGCGCATCGAAACACTCGCGTCACTGCTGCGGGGTGAGCTGCAGGTGCTGGTCACCACGGCACGGGCGAGCGCCGAGCGAACGGCGGTTCCCGCCGCACTCGAGCAGCTGCGGCTGCAAGTGACCGTTGGCGAGGCGCGACCGTTGCGGGATGTCGTTGCTTCGCTGGAGCGAATGGGGTATCAACGCGTCCCGGCAGTCTCGGAAGTCGCCGAGTTCTCGGTGCGCGGCGGCATCGTTGATGTCTACGGCTTCGGGATGTCGACACCGGCCCGGCTCGAGTGGTGGGGCGACGATATCTCCTCGATTCGCGCCTTCGATCTCACGACCCAGCGGTCGGGTGATGAATTCCCCGATGTCACGGTGTTGCCGATCACTTCGGTTGCCGTGCGCGATCTCGACTCGCCGGGGCAGCGCGTCGAGCGCAAGTCGCTGCTCGAACTCCTGCCGGTCGATGCGCTGCTGTTCGAGGAATCGCCGCATCCCGATGAGGAGGAAGTCGACCGCGCCTGGCGCGAGGCCGAGCATCATCTCGAGATCGCGCGACGACTCGGCGAAGATGTGCCGAAGCGCGACGAGATCTTCGTCGATCCGGCGACCTGGCGCGGCCGGCGTGCGAACTTCGCCCGGCTGGTGATCGCCGAAGAAGCTGCTGACGTGCAAATGGGGTTCTTCCCGCCTGAACGCGTCGACCGCGACCTCGGCCGACTCCGTGCGATGCTCGGTCACGGCACCCCGACGCTGATCCTCTGCGACAACGAAGGGCAACGCGAGCGCCTCGATGAACTCCTCGAGGATGGCGGTTTCCGCCCGGCCGGCACCACGCTGGTGGTCGGTGCGCTCGATGGCGGCTTCGTGATGCCGACGCTGCGTGTCCTCACCGATCACGAAATCTTCCGACGGGCGCGCCGGCTACGCCGTTCGCGTCGCTACCGCCAGGCCGCCCCATCGGCGGTCACCGGCGCGCTCACGCTGGGCGACTACGTCGTCCATCTCGAACACGGCATCGGCGTCTATCGCGGCATCCAGACGCTCACGATTGATGGTGGCACCATCGAAGTCGCGATTCTCGAGTACGAAGGTGGCGACCGGCTCAATGTCCCGCTCTATCGACTCGATCAGCTCGAACGCTATCGCGCTGCGGGCGACGACGGCGATCGACCACCGCCGAAGATCCATCGTCTCGGTGGCACGGCGTGGCGCAAGGTGCGCGAGAAGACCCGCGAAGCCATCCAGGCGATGGCAGCTGAACTGCTCGACCTGTATGCGCGGCGCGGCATCAGCGCCGGCTTCCCGTTTCCGCCCGACAGTCGCTGGCAACGCGAGCTGGAGTCGTCGTTCCTCTACGAGGACACGCCGGATCAGCGCACCGCCACCGAAGACATCAAGAAGGATATGGAACGGCCGAAGCCGATGGACCGGCTGCTGGTGGGCGACGTGGGCTACGGCAAGACGGAAGTCGCGGTACGTGCGGCCTTCAAGGCGGTGCAGGGCGGGAAACAGGTCGCCGTGCTGGTGCCGACCACGATTCTTGCCGAACAGCATTTCCGGACCTTCGCGGATCGGCTCGCCGACTATCCGGTGACGGTGGAGGCACTTTCGCGCTTCCGCAGTGCGAAGGAACAGAAGGAAACGGTACGCAAGCTCGCCGATGGCGAACTCGATATCGTGATCGGCACGCACCGGCTGCTCTCGAAGGATGTGCTCTTCAAGGACCTCGGTCTGCTGGTTGTCGACGAGGAGCACCGCTTCGGCGTGAAGCACAAGGAACGGCTGAAGTCCCTGCGACTCGCGGTCGATGTGCTCACCCTCACTGCCACGCCGATTCCGCGGACGCTCCACCTCTCGCTCGCAGGCCTGCGCGACATGACGGTGATCGAGACGGCGCCGCGCGATCGGTCGCCGATCCTGACCTTCGTCGAACCGTGGGACGACGCCTTGCTCGAAGAGGCCATGGCGCGCGAACTCGACCGCGGTGGCCAGGTGTTCGTGGTGCACAACCGGATCGAGACCATCGAGACCATCGCGGCGCGTATCCGCGCCCTGGCGCCGCGGGCGCGGGTCGATGTCGGGCACGGTCAGATGGCGGCGGACGACCTCGAGAACGTGATGCAACGCTTCGTGGTGGGTGAACTCGATATCCTCGTCTCGACGATGATCGTCGAATCCGGGCTCGACGTTCCGAATGCGAACACGATGATCGTCCATGACGCCCACCGTTTCGGTCTGGCGCAGCTCTATCAGCTGCGGGGACGCGTTGGCCGGAGCCACCGGCGGGCCTATTGCTACCTGGTGGTCCCCGACACCATCGACCAGACGGCGGATGAGCGACTCAAGGTGCTTGAGCATCATACTGATCTGGGGGCCGGCTACCGGATTGCGCTCAAGGATCTGGAGCTTCGGGGGGCGGGAAACCTCCTCGGGTCAGAGCAGTCGGGGCACGCGCAGGCGGTGGGTTTCGACCTCTATATGCGCTGGCTGGAAGAGACGGTCACCGCGATGCGCGGGCAGGGCGGTGGGGATGCTCCCCAGCCCCCAGACGTGGTTTTCGACCAGCCGGCCCATCTCCCGGACGATTTCGTGCCCGACGACGAGACCAAGCTGGACCTCTACCGGCGACTGGCGCGGGCGTCGGCTCCCGGCGACATTGATGAGCTGCGGGCGGAACTCCGCGAGCGGTTCGGACCGCTCCCGGCGGAAGCTGACGCCCTGCTGGACATGGGTCGCCTCCGCGCCCTGGGTGCCAAGCTCGGGGTGCAACACATTCTTGTGCGGGGGGACGAGGCTCGTCTCTCCTTCCGGCATGGTGCCGCACCGAGGATGGCGGGGCTGACCCAGGCGCTGGATGATGTGCAGCTGGCCGCCGAGGTGCGCCGGACGGTGCCACTGTCGCTTCGATTGGTCCGGCTCGGGGGTGAAGCTCTCATCCCGTCGTTGGTTCGTGCGCTTCGTCAGGTGGCCGCGTAGGTCCACCGGTGTTCTTTCATCGATTGAGGAGTCCGATGCTTCGCAAGACTGTGCTCGCCGCGTCCCTGATGGTTGCCCTCAGTGCCTGCGGCGCGGGTGGGCTCGGTGCGGGTCCCGACGTTGCTGCCAAAGCCGCGGGACAGGAACTCCCCACGCAGCGCGTGGCCGACATTCTCGCGACCGCCAAGGGCGCGAAGCTGACCCCGGAGTCGGCGGAGTTCATCGCGAATCTCTGGATCGACTACACCCTCTTCGCACAGGGCGTCGCCAACGGCAACTTCACCGCCGACTCGGCGATGATCGTGAAGTCGACCTGGCCGGCGCTGGCTCAGATCCGGGCGGATCGCTGGCACGACACCCTCATCGCGCGGCGGGCGAAGGCCACCGATGCCCAGGTCGATTCCACGTATAACGCCGGTGCCGATCGTGCGATCCAGCACATCCTGATCGGGGTTCCCCCGACGGCGACCAAGGCAGAGCGCGCGGCCGCACAGAAGAAGATCAATGACATCGCCAGCCAGCTGAAGGGCGGCGCGAACTTCGGCGCCCTCGCGGTGAAGAACTCAATGGATGGCAGCGCGGGCGACAGCGGCTACATGCCGATCGGCCCCAAGGGTCGTTTCGTCCCCGCCTTCGATAGCGTGGCATACGGGCTTGCCGCCGGCGCAACCTCGCCGGTGGTGCCGACCCAGTTCGGCTTCCATATCATCCGTCGCGCGCCGCTCACCGAATCGCGGAAGCGCTACTCCGACTTCGTCAAGAACTCTCAGATCGCCTTCGTGGATTCGGCCTACTTCGCTGAACTCGACAAGGCCAACGACTTCAAGCTCGACCCGTCGGCCACGGCCAAGATCAAGGCCGCGCTCGCCGACATCGATGCCAAGCGCAACGACAAGACCACGCTGGTCTCGTACAAGGGCGGCGGCTTCACGGTGGCGGATCTGCTCAAGTGGGTCGGTGCCCTGACGGCCGATCCGGTCAAGGGACCGCAGACGCTGCAGCAGATCAAGGCGGCGCCTGATTCGCAGCTGACCGAGTTCGTGCGCCGGCTCGCGCAGAACGCGCTCGTGCTGCAGGATGCCGAGAAGAACGGAGTGCAGGTGCTGCCGGCCGAGTGGAAGACGATCAGCACCGACTTCGCCATGCAGATCGACACCATCAAGGCCTCGATGGGGCTGACGCCGGACGTGCTGGATCCGAAGGCGAGCGCCGCCGACCGCTCCAAGGCCGCCGCGCTGAAGGTGGACCAGTACTTCGACAAGCTCATCAAGGGTGAGACGAAGCTTCGCGTGTTGCCAGGCCTGCTTGCCTCGGCCCTGCGCGGCGAAGGCAAGTACAAGGTCAATGAACCCGGCATCAAGCGGGCGCTCGAGATTGCGGCGGCCAAGAAGGGCCCCGACAGCACGGCCGTGCCACCGGCGATGATCCAGCCGGCCCCGGCGGGCGCCCCGGTTCCGGGTGGTGATGCCCAGCCGGTCGCACCGGCTCCTGCCCCGAAGAAGCCGTGACCTTCCGACCCGGTCTCGCCGCGCTTGCCGTTCTCCTGATCGGGGGGGCGGCGCGACCGTTGTCGGCGCAGGATTCCACCGACGCGGTCGTCGATCGCGTCGTTGCGGTGGTGGGAGCGACACCGATTCTTCGCTCGCAACTCGACGAAGAACTCTTCTCCCGCTACCGTGCGCCCAATTCACCGCCCACCGATCCGGCGGCACTGCGCAGCGTCAAGCGGGCGCTGATCGACACACTGATCGGTTTCGAACTGATGTACCAGTCGGCGGTCAAGGACACCACGGTCAAGGTGACCGATCAGGAAGTCAATGACGCCGTGGACGCCACCGTGCGTGCCGCGCGCAAGCCGTACACCTCCGAAGTCGCCTTCACGAACGACCTCAAGGCGTCCGGCTTTGCGTCGCAGGACGAATACCGTCGCATGCTGGTCGATCAGCAGCGCAAGGCGCTGATCATCACCCGGTATCGCGAACACCTCAAGCAGGAAGACAAGCTCAAGTCGAAGGCGCCGACCGAGAAAGAGATGCGCGCCTTCTACGACGGACTCAAGCGCGAGGGCCGGCTGCCGCCGATGCCGGCAAGCATCACCATCCGGCAGATCGTCGTGGCACCCAAGCCCTCCGAGGCGGAGCGGGCGCGAAGCAAGGCGCAGGCAGACTCGATCGTCGTCGAACTGCGCAAAGGGGCCGATTTCGCGGCCGCGGCCAAGCGCTTCTCGATGGATGGTTCCCGCGACCAGGGCGGCGACCTCGGTTGGTTCCGTCGCGGCGCGATGGTGCGCGAATTCGATCAGGTCGTCTTTGCGCTCAAGCCGGGCGTGGTTTCTGACCCGGTGGAGTCACCGTTCGGCTGGCACATCATCCAGGTGCAGCGCGTCCAGCCGACGGAAGTGCAGGCGCGTCACATCCTGCTGATGCCACTGGTCGACTCGAGCAACAGCGCGGCAGCCCGCGCGCGCGCCGAGGCGATCGTCGCGGCCATTAACGCCGGGGCCTCGTTCGATTCGCTCCAGCGGGTCGCCCACGATCCCGGTGAAGAAAAGGAAATCGCGAACTATCCGGTCGACTCGCTCTTGCCGGCGTATGCCAAGGCGCTCACCGGCGTCGACACCGGCAAGGTGACAGCGGCGTTTCCGCTCGAAGTTGCCGGTCAGCCGTTGCGGACCAAGTGGGCCGTGGCTCGAGTGATGTCCCGCGCTCCCGCCGGCGACCTCAGCTATGAAGTCGCGCGTGAGCGGATTCGGCAGATCCTCGGCGCCCAGCTCGGTGAGCAGTCCTTCCTGGCGGAGTTGCGCGCCAAGACGTACGTGGACGTTCGCGACCCGTGAACCGACGCGTCCGCCTCGCCGTCACGCTCGGTGATCCCCGCGGGATCGGCCCAGAGATCGTGGCGGCGGCGCTGGCGGATGGTGTGGATGCCGATATCACCCTGATCGGCGCCAAGGAACAGATCGCCGGGATCCCGGCTTCCCACCACATTCCCACTGGACCCTGGCGCCCGCACGACGGTCCGGCGCGTGCTATGGCCGTCGAGGCCGGTCTGATCACCGGTCGCGCCGTGGAGCGCGCCGCGCGGCTCGCACTCGATCACGACGTCGATGCGATCGTCACGGCCCCGGCCGAAAAGCATGCGCTGCATCTCGCTGGTTTTCCATTTCCGGGGCATACCGAGTGGCTGGCCCATCTCGCCGGCAATGTTGATGTCGCGATGATGCTCGCGAGCGATCGCCTGCGAGTCGTGCTGGTCACCACGCATATCCCCTTTCGTGACGTGCCCCTGATGCTCACTGCCGACCGAATCGTTCGCGTGGGCGAGGTGACTCGCCGGGGATTGCAGCAGTGGTTCGGCATCGCCGAGCCGCGGATGGCACTCTGTGCGCTGAACCCGCATGCCGGCGAACAGGGTCTCTTCGGCGACGAGGAGGCGCGAGTGCTGGCCCCTGCAGCCCACCGTCTGGGCACCCCCGGGCCGATCCCGGCGGACACGGTGTTCGTCCGGGCACTTCGCGGCGAGTTCGATGTCGTGCTGGCGCCGTACCACGACGTCGGGATGACCGCCATCAAGGTGGCCTCGTTCGGCTCGGGCGTGAACATCACGCTGGGGCTGCCCTTCGTCCGGACCTCCCCGGACCACGGCACCGCCATCGACATTGCTGGCACTGGACGTGCAGATGCCAGCAGCATGCGCGCCTCGATCACCCTCGCCATCGATCTCGCCCGACGGAGTCATCCGGCATGAGCCTTCGCGTCTCGATCCTGATCCCGGTGTTCGACGAAGCGCCGACGCTCGAATCGCTGATCGAGCGGGTGCGCGCCGTGCCGATCGACAAGGAGATCGTCTGCGTCAACGATGCGTCGCGTGACGGCAGTGCGGCGATCCTGGATCGGTTGCTGGCCGAAGGGAGGGTCGATGTGGTGCGCCATCATCCGGTGAATCGCGGCAAGGGCGCCGCAATCCGGACTGCCATCGAAGCGGCCACTGGTGATGTGATCGTGGTGCAGGACGCCGACCTCGAGTACGACCCGGCGGAGATCCCGACGCTGCTCGGGCCGATCGAGGATCGCGGTGCCGACGCCGTCTTCGGCTCACGCTTTCTGAGCGGGCCGCACCGGGTGCTCTACTTCTGGCACTCGGTCGGCAACCGGATGCTCACGCTCATGTCGAACATGCTTACCGACCTGAACCTGACCGACATGGAAACCTGTTACAAGCTCGTGCGCGCGCCATTGATGAAGAAGCTGGTACTGACCTCCGACCGCTTCGGCTTCGAGCCCGAACTCACGGCTCGCCTCGCCCAGGCCCACGCGAACATCTGGGAGCTGCCGATCAGCTATTCCGGGCGGACGTACGAGGAAGGGAAGAAGATCGGCTGGCGTGACGGTGTCGCAGCGTTCTGGCACATCTTTCAGTACAACGTCTTTCCGCCGGCGAATGCCAACGTGCGGCGGAAGCATCGGAGCCCGCACGACAAGCACATCGCAGAGAGGAAAGCTCCGTAACGGATGACAGATGACAGATGACAGATGATGGATACGGAAAGGCCGGCACCTCGAGGGGATGTCGGCCTCCGCTGTTCATCTGTCATCTGTCAACTGTCATCTGTCATCTGTCATCCATCATCCCCTCAGTCTCGCCATCAATCCCAGGTGCGCCTCCAGCTTCAGCTTCTGACTCGCACGGTTCGCGACGAGGATGGCGCTGCTCTCGAGCATCGTGACGCGTTCGGTGAGTCCGTTGGCCCGCAGCGTCGCCCCCGTATCTACCAGGTCAACGATCCAGTCGGCGAGGCCGAGCAGCGGGGCCACTTCGACGCTGCCGCTGATCTCGATCACTTCCACGGCGCGCCCCATCGCGGCAAAATGGGCGCGAGCCAATCGCGGGTACTTGCTGGCGACGCGCGGCGTATTGCCGTGCGCGAGGTTGGGGTAGCTGGTTGACGTTGGTGCCGCGACGACCAGCCGGCAGGCCCCGAAGCCCAGATCGAGCGGTTCGAGCACGTCGGCGTCTGCCTCCCGCAACACATCACTGCCAGTCACGCCCAGATCGGCGGCACCCGACTCCACATACACCGGCACATCACCCGGCTTCACTACCAGGATCTCGAGGCCGGGCTCGCTGGTGCCGATCAGCAGCTTGCGACCGGCATCGCCATCGACCGTGATCCCGGCGGCGGCGAGTCGCGCGACGGCCCCATCGTAGAGTCGACCCTTGGCGAGCGCCATGCGAAGCGTGGTGCTCACGCGGTCACCTCGGCAAGGGCGTCGATATCGAATGCCACGCCAAGCGCAGGCATCGGCCGGCCGAAGCGACCCATCAGATCGTCATAGCGCCCGCCCGCGCCAGCTGCCCTGCCACACCCGGCGACGAAGATCTCGAAGTGCATGCCGGTGTAGTAGTCGAGGCCGCGCACTTCCCCGAGGTCATATACCACGTGCTGTCGCTCTGCCGGAGTCAGGGCGTCGTCGATCGCGAGCAGTTGGATGAGGGCCGGTTGCACACCTTCCGGTGCACTGACGCGCGCCGCTTCGAGGACGCCGCGGCGGCCGATCACGAACGGGAGCGAAGCCAGCTCCCGGGCCGGCGAGTCGAGTCCGGCGAGGTGCTGTTCGAGGGCCGCCCGGTCCTTCCGATCGATCCATTTCCGGACCTCGGCCCGGCGCTCGGGTGGCAGCGCCGCAAAGCCCGCAGCGAGCACACCAGCGTGTCCGAGGTTCAGCTGGTAGTCGGCAAGGCCGAGCGAGCCGAGCAGGGTCAGTGCGAGCCGCACGAGTTCCACATCGCTCGCGACGCCGCTCGCGCCCATCGTCTCGGCGCCCACCTGCAGGATCTCGCGGGGCCGCCCGGCACGGCCAGGTGCATGGCGATAGACCTTGCCGGAGTACGATATCCGGATCGGTGGTGCGACGTCCGCAAATGAAGTTGCCGCCACGCGGGCAATCGCGGCGGTGAAGTCGTAGCGCAGCGCGAGGATCCGGCCATCGACATCGGTGAACCGAATCAGCTTGTCGGCGATGTCCGCGCCGCCGGCCCGCAGAAAGATCTCGTCATATTCGAAGGTCGGCGGAATCGCCTCGGCGAAACCCGCGGCGTCGAACACGGCCATCGCAGCGCGCTGCAGTTCGCGTCGCTGGCGGACGGCCGGGCCGGTGAGATCGAGCGCCCCCGGTGGAATCGGGGCGATGGAAGAACGACTCACGACGGCAGCGTCACTTTCACGGTGTCGACACGACGCCCGGCCATCGTGACGATCTGGAATTCGAACGGCGCCACGCTCACGCGATCGCCCTCGCGCGGCAGGCGACCGAGCTGGCCGAAGAGGAAGCCGCCCACCGTGGTGTAGTCGGCATCATCGAGCTCGGCTTCGAAACGATTGTTGAAATCCGCGACCGTCATCGCGCCATCGAGCGTGAGTGAACCGTCGGTGGTCGTCGACTTGTGGACCTGTGCCACGGCGTCGTGCTCGTCGAAGATCTCGCCGACGATCTCTTCGAGCAGGTCTTCCATCGTCACCAGTCCGGCGGTGCCGCCATACTCGTCGAGGACGACAGCGAGATGGGTCTTGAGCCGCTTCATGTCGGTGAGCACATCCTCGACCTCGCGCGTTCCCGGCACGAAGAGCGGTTCGCGCACGATGCTCTTGACGGTGGCGCCGGGGCGCTGACGTACCGCGCGGAGAATGTCCTTGGCGAGGACCACGCCGGTGATCTCATCGAGCGATTCGCTGTAGACCGGGTAGCGCGACCGGCCGGCCTCGGCGACGGCATCGGCGGCGGCCTCGACGCTCAGGTCGGCTTCGAGCGCGATCATTTCGGTGCGCGGTGTCATCACTTCTTCGGCGGTCTTCTCGCTGAACTCGAAGACGCCCTCGAGCAGCCGCGCATCCTGAGCGCCGAGCGAGCCACCCTCTTCCGATTGCTCGACGAGGATGCGGATCTCCTCGGGTGAGTGGAGTCGGTCGTGGGTCTGGGAGGCCTTGATCCCCGAGATGCGCAGTAACGCGCGAGCAGTGTTGTGCAACAGCGCGATCGGGTAATGCATCACCCACGCGAAGCCGATCAGTGGAATCACCAGCCACCGGCTCACCGTCTCGGGGAAGAGCAACGCCACGGTCTTGGGGACCAGCTCACCGAGCACAATGTGCAGTGTCGTGATGATGGTGAACGCAATCGCCACGGCCACGCCATGCGTCGCAACTGCCGCAACGGTTGCCGGGAGTCCGCGGAAGAATCCCTCGAGCAGCCGGGCGAGCGCCGGTTCGCCGACCCAGCCCAACCCGAGGGATGCGAGCGTGATCCCCAGCTGGGTGGCCGAGATGTAGCGATTCAGGGATTGGATGACCCGGAGGGCCAGCGTAGCTTTGCCGTCGCCTTCGCGGGCGCTCTCTTCCAGGCGGGTCTTCCGGGCTGACACGAGGGCGAATTCGGCGGCGACGAAATAGGCATTTGTCAGCACCAGTGCCAGAACGGCAGCGATGCTCCACGAAATAGACGGCGGCGATGCGGTGGTCTCCATGACGGGGAAGGTAAGCGGCGGGGCGGAAGGCGGGCGAGAGCCGGTACTAATCCGGAGCTACGACCTCGCCCGGGAGCCCGGGGGCCTCGACGGGGTACGGGCCCTGCTGCCGCGCCCGGCCGAGAGCGACCTCGCGACCCGCGATGCCGTGGCCGCCATCGTGGCCGATGTCGCGCTGCGCGGCGACGCGGCGGTGGCGGAGTACGCGCGTCGCTTCGATGCGAGCGACCTCGCGCCGGCCGAGTGGGAGCTCTCGCCCGCGACCTGCGCTGCGGCCCTGGACCGGATCCCGCCGGCCTTGCGTGAAGCGCTCCATTTCGCGGCGGACCGGATCCGTCGCTACCACATCCAGCAGATCGACCACGGTTTCGAGCAGCGCGAATCCGACGGCACACTCCTCGGCATGCGGGTGACGCCGCTCGACGCCGTGGGTCTCTACGTGCCCGGCGGAAAGGCCGCCTATCCCAGCTCCGTGCTGATGAACGCGATCCCCGCTGTGGTCGCCGGGGTGCGCGAGATCATCGCCGTGACGCCGCCAGGGGGTGCCAATGACGCGGTGCTCGCGGCGCTTTCCCTGAGCGGGGTCACCCGGGTCTTCAGGGTGGGTGGCGCGCAGGCGGTTGCGGCGCTCGCATATGGCACGGCGACGATCCCCCGCGTCGACAAGATTGTCGGTCCAGGGAACCGCTGGGTGGCCGAAGCGAAGCGGCAACTCTTTGGGCAGGTCGGCATCGATATGATCGCCGGGCCGACCGAGGTGCTCATCCTCGCCGACGACAGCGCCGATGCCGACAATCTCGCCGCCGACCTCATCGCCCAGGCCGAGCACGACGAAGACGCCGGCGCCTGGCTGGCCACCACCTCGCGTGAACTTGCGCGGGCCATCCCGGCCGCACTGGAGCGCGCCCTGGCCCACGCACCCCGGGCCGCCATCGCGCGAGTGGCCCTGGCCCGGCAGGGGCTCATCATCATGGTCCCCGACCGGGCCCATCTCGTGGCTGTCGCAAACCTCCGGGCCAGCGAGCATCTCGAGATCGTGACCCGCGATGCCGAGGAACTCTCCCGATCGGTGCGTCACGCCGGCGCCATCTTCCTCGGGCACGATACCCCCGAGCCGGTGGGCGATTACGTCGCCGGCCCGAGCCACGTGCTGCCCACCGGGGGAACCGCGCGCTATGCCTCGCCGTTGGGCGTATATGATTTCGTCAAGCGGACCTCGGTCGTGCAATACTCGCGGGCTGCCCTCGATGCAGCTGCGCCGCACATCGTGGCGCTCGCTGAGGCCGAAGGGCTCTTCGGCCACGCGGCATCGGTCCAACGGAGAATGAGGACTCGGTGACACGCAAGCTCGCCATTGTACTTGGCCTTACCGCGCTCTTCACACTCGTGGAGATCGTGGGTGGCCTCGTCAGCAATTCGCTGACGCTGCTCGCCGATGCTGGCCATATGGGAACCGACGTCGCTGCGCTCGGGCTCGCGCTGTTCGGGGCAAAGATCGCCCAGCGGCGCAACGGCGCCGCCCAGCATTTCGGCAACCTGCGCTGGGAGGTGCTCGCCGCGCTGGTGAATGGCCTGGCGCTGTTCGTGATCGGTCTCGCGATCACCATAGAAGCAGTCGACCGACTCAAGCATCCGCGCCCGATCGATGCCACGCTCTTTGGTGTAGTCGCCAGCGTCGGGCTCGTCGTGAACGTTCTCTCATTGCGGGTGCTGCACGGACATCACCACCACGATATCAATGTCCGGGGCGCCTACCTCCATATCATGGGCGATATCCTCGGCTCCGTCGGCGCGATATCGGCCGCCGTGGTGATCCATTTCACCGGGTGGTTACCGGCCGACCCGCTGATCTCGGTGCTGGTTTCGGTGCTGATCCTCCGGAGCGCCTGGCGTCTGGTCAAGGAGAGCGCCACCATCCTGCTCGACCGCGTGCCGGGGCATGTGGCCCTTGCCGAAGTGGAAGCCCGGCTCCGCCAGCACACCGCGGTCGATGCGGTTCACGACGTTCACGTCTGGACCGTCGCCAATGGATTGGTGGCAATGAGTGCTCACGTGGTCGTCCCCGCCCTCGAAGAGCACCCCGAGGTCCTCCGGCAGCTCGAAGTCGAGATGGGAACGCTCGGCATCGGGCATGTCACGATCCAGCTTGAGACCGGTGGGGCGTGTGGGGGGGAGCTCTGTGGCGATGCCGAGGCCCCGTCGGGGCCGGCGTCGGTCGGCGGACATGGGGCGCATCACGGGCACAACCACGCCCATTGATCGGCTTGCGGTGCCCCGGTGCCCCGGGTATATATGCCGCCCTTGGGTACTTGGGATCTGTCACATAGGGGTCGTTTGCAGTGGAAATTCGCAACATCGCCATCATCGCACACGTCGACCATGGCAAGACAACGCTGGTCGATCAGATGCTCCGGCAGGCCGGCGCCTTCCGCGCCAATCAGCATGTCGAAGAGCGCGTGATGGACTCGAATCCGCTCGAAAAGGAGCGGGGCATCACGATTCTCGCCAAGAACACCGCCATCACCTGGCACGGTGTGAAGGTGAACATCGTCGATACCCCGGGCCACGCGGACTTCGGGGGTGAAGTCGAGCGAATCCTGCGGATGGTCGATGGCGTGCTCATTCTGGTCGACGCCGCCGAAGGCCCGATGCCGCAAACCCGCTTCGTGACCCGCAAGGCGCTGGCCCTCGGCCTGCAGCCGATCGTCGCCATCAACAAGATCGACCGTTCCGATGCCGAGCCGATGCGCGTGCACGATGAAGTGCTCTCGCTGTTCATGGACCTCGACGCGACCGAAGCGCAGCTCGATTGCCCGTTCCTCTACACCTCCAGCCGTGCCGGTACCGCCACGCACGAACTGGATGAGCCGGGGACCACGCTCGAGCCGCTGTTTGATACCATCGTGAAGACCGTCCCGGCGCCCACGGGCAACCCGGGCGAACCGTTCCAGATGCTGGTCTCGACCCTCGACTTCTCCTCGTTCCTGGGCCGGATCGCCATCGGCCGGATCGAGCACGGCACCATCAATGTCGGCGACCAGGTGGCCCTGTTGCCCCTCGGTGAGCCGGGCATGGTCGGTGACGAGCCGGGCATCGAGCGCAATCGCGTCACCAAGCTCTACACCTTCGACGGCCTCCATCGCATCGAGGTCCAGCACGCATCGGCTGGCGATATCATCGCCCTCGCCGGCTTCGAGACGCTCGATATCGGCAAGACGTTCACCTCGGTCGACAAGCTCGAGCGGCTCGAAGGGATCGCCGTCGAAGAGCCGACGATCTCGGTCGACTTCATTGTGAGCAACTCGCCGTTTGCCGGCCGCGAAGGGAAGTACGTCACCTCGCGCCAGCTGCGCGACCGGCTCTTCAAGGAACTCGAGCGCAACGTCGCCCTGCGAGTGGAGCCGACCGACTCGCCCGACACGCACTCCGTCTCTGGTCGTGGTGAGCTGCACCTCGGCATCCTGATGGAGACGATGCGCCGTGAGGGATACGAATTCCAGGTCTCTCGCCCGCGCGTGATCCTCAAGGAAGGCGAGAAGGGCGAACGGCTCGAGCCGTACGAGGAGCTGACCATCGATGTGCCCGAGGAGTACATGGGCGTCGTGATGGAGAAGCTCGGGCCGCGGCGGTCAGAAATGACCGAAATGCGAAACCCGGGACAGGGTCAGGTGCGTCTGACCTTCCGGATTCCGTCGCGCGGTCTCTTCGGCTATCGCTCGGAGTTCCTGACGGATACCCGCGGCACCGGCATGATGAATCACCGGTTCCTCGAGTACGGCCCGTGGGCGGGTCCGCTCAGCGGACGCAAGCGCGGTGTGCTGGTGGCCGATCGCGAGGCCAGTGTGGTCGCGTTCGCCCTGGGTAACCTGCAGGATCGCGCCCAGATGTTCGTGGCGCCGGGTGAGCAAGTCTACGAGGGGATGATCGTGGGCGAGAACTCGCGCCCGGCCGATATGGACGTGAACGTGGGCAAGGAAAAGAAGCTCACGAACATGCGCACGACGGCGACCGACGATAACGTCTCGCTCGAACCGCCTCGCCAGATTACTCTGGAGTACGCGCTCGAGTACATCGAGGAAGACGAGCTGATCGAAGTGACGCCGCAGAACATCCGGCTCCGCAAGCGGACACTGCAGGCGACCGAGCGCAAGAAGGTCCAGCGTGCGGCGAATCGGGTCGCCGACGCATCATGAGTGGTACGATGGCTGTGGCTGTTCACCCTGAGCTTGGAACCGTGGAGGCTACCATGTCGGCGTGGGAGGCGTCTCTCGAGGCGACGCTGGACGGAGGCACCGTTATGCGGCGCCCCTTCGATGAGGACGAAGAGGAAAACTTCGACACCGAGGGCTTCGGATTCGACGAGGACGAGGACGATCTCGACGATGACGAGGACGAGGACTTCGAAGACGACGAGGAGGACGCCGAGGACGAAGAGTTCGGCGGCGGCGACTTCGTGTTCGATGAGGACGGCAACGACGACGCCTGATCCTGCCCCACGCTCTGCTTCGACGCCCCGCCTTTCCGGCGGGGCGTCGCCTGTTTCAGCCGTTCCGGGCGTATCATAGAGCATGCTGTGGCCGCTTTCTCTCCCCATCAGCCCGCGCCGGGCCGCCTTTCTCTTCTGCGGCTACCTCCTGGCCATCTGGCTCGGCTACCGCTTCAATCTCATCTCCGCCACGATCTCGCCGGTTTGGCCCGCCACCGGCGTCGCGGTCGCCGGGCTGATGCTCTTCGGCCTCCGGTACTTCCCGGTGCTCGGCCTCGGCGCCTTCACGGTGGCCCTGATGATGGGGCACGGCCTCCCGGTCTCGCTGGCCTTCTTCAGTGCGCCCACGGTCGAAGCGCTGATCATCGTCGGCATCTACCGGCGTGCCTTCCCACGCTCCCGTCGACCGGAGTCGGTCGCGGCGATCGGCGTCTTCCTGCTGGGCGCGATCGTCGGACCGGCCATTGGAGCTCTGATCGGCGCCTGGCCGCTCGGGCGCGAGCTCCACATCCCGGCGCAGTTCCCCCGGCTCTGGCTCGTCTGGTTCAGCGCCGACGTCCTCGGCGCCATCGTGATCGGCACCTTCATCCTCACCTGGTGGCGGCGGCCGTTCCTGCCCCGGACAACGGCACGGCGGCTCGAGTTCGCCGGAATGGTCGTCGCGGTCGCCTTCGCCGGGTGGCTGATCTTCTTCCAGACCTCCCCGACCACGGCCGCCAACTTCCCGGTCACTTTCCTCGCCTTTCCTGCCGGCGCCTGGGCCACGATGCGGTTCGGGCAGCGCGGCGCAACGGCCGCATCCACGATCCTCTGGATCATGGCCGTGCGGGGTACGATGGCGGGGCAGGGTCCCTTCGGCCTTGCCCCCACCGACACGCAACTACTGCAATTGCAGGCCTTCATCGCGGTTCTCGCAATCACCGGCCTGCTGCTGGGTGGCGAGTTCGTTCGGCGCCGCCGGGCCGAGCGCACGCTGACGACCAGCGAAGCACGCTATCGCTCCCTGCTGGCGCAGGCGCCTGAGGCCATCACCGTGTCGGATATTCGGACCGGGCGATTCGTGGAAGTGAACGAAGCAGCGCAACGGCTCTTCGGAATGTCCCGTGACGAGCTGCTTCGTGTCGGCCCGGCCGATGTCAGTGCGGCCCTGCAGCCGGGAGGTACGCCGCTTGATGTCGCCTTTCGGGGTGTGGTCGAGGGAGCCGTCGCCGGGGAACAGCAGGAATTTGAATGGATCCATCTCCGCAGTGATGGGGCGCAGATCCCCTGCGATATCCGATTGATGCGGGTGCCCGGCCGCACGCCGCAGATTCGCGCCACCATCATCGATCGGACCGACCGGCCCACCTTCGCGCAGGTCACGGTGCTCGAATCGCTCGCCCGTGGTGCCACCCTCGAGACTGTGCTCGCGCGATTGCTGACCCTGCTCGAGAGCCAGTTGCGGGGCGGCTGCGGGGCCGTGTTTCGTTGGGACGAGAGTGCGCAGCGTTTCCTCGTACTGAGTGCGCCGAGCATGCCGCCGGATTTCGCCGAGCTGAATCGGAGCACGCCGTTCCATCCCGGGATGCCGTTCGTGTCGCGCACGCGCGCCGGCACGCCGCAGGCCACAGCCGATGTGTTCGAGGATCCCGACTGGGAGGGATTGCGTCCACAGGCCGCGCAGATCGGCTATCGCGCGGTATGGTCGTGGCCCTTCAACGACTCCAACGGTGACAAGCTCGGTGTGATGGTGATGCACTTCGCCAAGAGTCGTCTCCCCACACCGGCGCAGCGTGCGCTCGTCGGCGTGGCCGCATCGCTGGCAGCGCTCGCGATCCAGCGGGACGACAACGCCGCTTCGCTGCGGCAAGCCGAGGAGCAGCTCCGCGAGGCCCAGAAGATGGACGCCGTGGGGCGACTCGCCGGCGGTATCGCCCATGACTTCAACAACCTGCTCACGGTGATTGCGTCGGCATCGAGCCTGCTCGATGGTCGGCTGCCCGACGATCCCGAAGCGGTAGAAGAGCTGGAGATGATTCGCGGCGCCACCGATCAGGCGGCGGGGCTCACTCGCCAATTGCTCGCGTTCTCGCGCCGGCAACCGTGGCAGACGCGCGCCCTCGACCTGAACGATGCAATCGGTCGTCTCGATCCGATGCTCCAGCGCCTTGTGGGTGCGGCCAATCGCATCGAGCTGTCGCTCGACCCTGCGATCGGGCACGTGCGCGCCGACGAAATCCAGGTCCAGCAGGTCCTCATCAACCTGGTGGTGAATGCGCGCGATGCGATGGTGGGTGGCGGTACGATTCGCCTCACCACGCGAGCGCACGTCCCTGGTCGCACCGAGGTTGCGGGGAGCGGACTTCCGACCGACCGCGGTGAATGGGTCGTGCTCGACGTCGAAGACGAAGGCGCCGGATTTCAGGAAGGGATGGAAGACAAGATCTTCGAGCCGTTCTTCACGACCAAACCCGCGGGGCAGGGCACCGGACTCGGGCTTGCCACCGTGTATGGCATCGTCGGACAGGCAGGCGGCTCGATCCAGGCGAGCAATCGCAGCGGCGGTGGAGCCCGTCTTCGGGTGATCCTGCCGACTCTCGTCACCGACACCGCTGGCGGGCCCGGTGTCGTGAGCGTGGAAAGCGACGCGACCGACACTCCCGGGACGCATCTGCTTCTGGTCGAGGACGAAGCAACACTACGCCGCGTGGTCGCCCGGCTGCTGCGCAACTCGGGGTACGTGGTCGAGGAGGCGGAGAGTGTGGCACAAGCGCGTGAACTCCTGGCGAACTCGGAGACCTTCAAGCTGGTGATCACGGATGTCGTGATGCCGGGTGCCAGCGGTCGCGAACTGGGCGAGTACATCGCAGCCCAGGGCGGACCGCCGGTGCTCTATACCAGCGGCTACACCCAGGATACCGTCTTCCTCCAGCGGATCCGCGAGGAGGGGCTGCCGTTCCTCGCGAAGCCCTTCACCGTCGACGAACTGCTCGCGGCGGTGCGGCCGCTGGTCCCGTCTCCACAGAAGAGCTGAGGAAGGAGTTGTCGTCCTGAGCGAAGCGAGCCGAAGGCGAGCGTAGTCGAGGGAGCACCCTCTCGCCGTCGAGACCAGCCCCCTCGCTGCGCTCAGGGGGACAACCTCCCTGCTCCAACGTGCGAGCGCAAATCTACGTACTATTCCTGTTGTATTCCCCAGGAGCCCGAATGCGTACCCTCCGAGTCCTCACTGCTGCCGTAGCGCTCGTCGCCCTGCCCACCGTCCGGGCCGAGGCACGCGCCTTCTCGGTATCGCCCGAAGCGGCCTTTCGCGGGGCGTTCGGCGTCGCGGTCGATCCGCAGCTCATCGACTGGAAGATTCTCAATTCGCTCGACCTCGGCACGGGGAAGGCGCCGGCCACTCTCGCCGCGCTCGATGGCAAGCTGGTGAAGATCGCGGCGTTCATTGTCCCGCTCGAAGACAACATGCAGGAAGCCGACGAATTCCTGCTGGTGCCCTACTTCGGTGCCTGCGTTCACACGCCGCCGCCACCGCCGAATCAGATGGTGTACGTGAAGATGAAGGGGCAGAAGACCGTCAAGATCGGCTGGTGGGATCCGGTGATGTTCGAGGGGGTCATCCGCCTCAAGCAGACCGACTCGGCCTACGGCGCCTCCTACTACGAAATGGAAGGGATCTCGAGCACGCCGTACGCCCCACCGAAGAAGTGACCGCCGTCGCGCCAGCGATCAACTGCGTGGACCTCGGCTTTGCCTATCGGGCAGGGCGCGAGGTCCTTCGACTTGATCCCTTCGTGGTGGCTCGCGGCGAACGAATCTTTCTCCACGGCCCCAGTGGCAGTGGCAAGACGACACTTCTCGGCCTCCTTGCGGGTGTTCTCGCACCTTCGTCGGGGCGGGTCGAGATTCTCGGTCAGGATCTTGCCGCGTTGCCACCTTCGCAACGCGACGCCTTCCGCGGCGTCCATCTCGGCTACCTCTTCCAGCTCTTCAACCTGATTCCCTGGCTTACGGTGATGGAGAACATCACCCTGCCGTGCAAGCTGCACCCGGCGCGGCAGGCACGCCTCGCGGGCGACCGCCCAGAAACTGCGGCACTCCGGCTGGCCGAGCGGCTCGAAATTGCGCCGTTCCTGACGACGGCGGTGACCGAGCTGAGCGTGGGCCAACAGCAACGCGTCGCCGCCGCGCGTGCACTCATCGGCAGCCCCGAGCTGGTGATTGCCGACGAACCGACCTCCGCACTCGATACTGACCTGCGCGACCGCTTTCTCGAACTCCTCTTCGAGCAGGTGAATGAGGCCGGGGCAACGCTGCTCTTCGTGTCCCACGATCTTGCACTCGGGGCGCGCTTCGACCGCATCTGCTCGCTCCCGGCGATGAATCACGCGGTCGCGCGCTGAATGCTCACGCTTCGACTCGCGCTACTCTCGCTCCGCAATCGCCGGGTGACAACGGTGCTCACGATCGCGTCGATTGCACTCTCGGTGTCGTTGCTGGTGGGCGTCGAGACCGTGCGCCGCGGCATTCGCCAGAGTTTTGCCGGCACGATCCGCGGGACCGATCTGATTGTCGGTGCGCGTGGCGGGTCGCAGCAGTTGCTGCTCTCGTCGGTGTTCGGCCTCGGCGCGCCGGCCGGAAGTGTGCGGTGGGAGACCTATCAGCGCTGGGCGAATCATCCCGGAATCAAGTGGACGATTCCGATCTCGCTGGGCGATTCCTACTTCGGTTACCGCGTGGTCGGCACCACGGCCGCCTTCTTCGAGCACTACCACTATCGCAATGATGGCACGGTCTCGGCGGCGCAAGGAAGCACCGCGCTCAGCGACAGCAGTGTGGTGATCGGTGCGGAAGTGGCAAGCAAGCTGAAGCTCGAGATGGGCGCCAAAGTGGTGCTCACGCACGGGCTCCGCGGCACCGGCATCAGCGATCACGATGCGCACCCGTTCACGGTGGTGGGGATCCTCGCCCGCACCTCGACTCCGGTGGACCAATCACTCTTCATCTCGCTTGAAGGGATCGAGGCGATGCACGCCGGGATGCCGCCGGAGAATTCGACCGGCCAGGCGAAGTTCGCCCCGCTGGTGATGCCCGGCGCCACAGCTCCAGCCCCATCACCCGTCACCCATGACCCTTCTCCGTTCCCCCTTCCCCCTTCCCCCGACGCGTCTCACGCTTCGCTGACCGCCTTCCTCGTCGGCGCCAAGGCCCGCTCCGCCTCGCTGCTGCTGCAGCGGCAGATGAACACCGACGTGCGGGAGCCGCTGACGGCGATTCTCCCGGCGGTGGCCCTCACGGAACTCTGGCACACCATCGGCTACGCCGAGGATGGAGCGAGGATCATCACCTGGGCGGTGCTGGTGGTCGGTTTGCTCGGCATGCTGGTGGCGCTCTACAGCACCCTGGAGGAGCGGCGCCGCGAGATGGCGATCCTGAGGTCGCTCGGCGCCGGGCCCGGTCGGATCGCCGCGCTGATGGTACTGGAATCGGGCACCCTCTCGTTGCTGGGTGCCGGCGCTGGGCTGGGGCTCGTCTACCTCTTGCTGGTGCTGGGGCAGGGGGTGGCCGAATCACATTTTGGCCTGTACATACCGATAACCCCCCCGCAGAGACTGGAATGGCTCTACCTGGGTGGTGTCGTGGCAGCTGGCGTTCTGATCGGCCTGGTGCCGGCCTGGCGCGCCTATCGCAACACCTTGCAGGATGGTCTCACGATCCGGCTCTGATTGACCCGACGGTCCCCCTTTCCGACACGGGCACTGATGCAGCTGTCCTATTCGCTTCCTGGTTCGGCCGACATGCCTGCTGCCTCGCCCAACCACGGCTTCGCGCCGCTGGAAGTCGAGGGCATTCTCGCCCCGATCCACGCGCGCGGCGACCGGCTGATGTTGCGCTTCATTCTCGCGCACGTCGTCATCGCGGCGCTGCTCGCCCCGATCAACCACACCTGGGGCATCACGATTGTCTGGGCCGGCCTCTCGACGCTGGCCTTCGTCCTCTGCTTTTTCCTCGCGCCCGGCACCTTCCTCACTCGCGCCATGGCTGGCGTGGTCCTCGAATCGTTCTGCGCATTGCACATCTGGCAGATGTACGGCCAGCCGGAGCAGCATTTCTGGTTCTTCGTCGGCTTCACGATGATGATCGTCTACCAGGACTGGCTTTGTATGTGGCCGGGGGCGCTGCTGATCATCGGACAGCACACCCTTTTCGCCACCCTGCACAACATGGGGTTCGACCTCCACTTCTTTCCCGAGCACCACGTTACTCTGTGGAAGTTGTTCTTCCATTTCGGGATTGCCATCGTCCACGTGGCCGTGTGCGGCTACTGGGCCTGGCTGTTGCGGCATCAGACGCTGTACGAGGCACGCCAGCGGGTGGAGTTGCTCGCGGCGCAGAGCGCGATGGCCGGCGAGTTCCGCGAACGGCAGCGCGCCGAAGAGGAGCGTCGCCATCTCGAACTCAAGATGGCCGAAACGCAGAAGCTCGAGAGTCTTGGCGTGCTGGCCGGCGGCGTCGCGCACGACTTCAACAACATTCTGGTCGGGATTCTTGGCAACGCGTCGCTGGCACGGTCGTCGGTGCCCGACGGGAGTGTGCTCGCGCATACGCTCAGCGACATCGAGGTGTCGGCGCAGCGCGCGGCCGACCTTACCCGGCAGATGCTCGCGTATTCGGGGAAGGGACAATTCGTGATCCGGCCGGTGTCACTCTCGGCCGAGGTTGCGGCGCTCACCGCATTGCTGCCGGCGACGCTCGCGAAGACGACCGAGGTGCGCACCGAACTCGCCGAGCCTTCGCCGTGGATTGCCGGCGACAGCACGCAACTCGCCCAGTTGGTGATGAACCTCGCGGTGAACGGATCCGAAGCGCTCAAGGGACGGCCGGGGACAGTGACGATCCGGACCGGCGCTGTCTCGGTTGACGCCGCGTGGATTGCATCGGCCTCGTTTCCCGGCAGCGTCACACCGGGGACGTACGCCGCGGTCTCGGTCAGTGATACTGGCGAGGGGATGACGCGCGAGACGGTGGAGCGGGTTTTCGATCCTTTTTTCAGCACCAAGTTCGTCGGCCGTGGGCTCGGCCTCGCCGCCGTCCTGGGCATTGTTCGGGGCCATCGAGGGGCGCTCCGGATCGAGACCACCGTCGGCACGGGGACGGTGATTACCGCGATCTTCCCACTAGTGCCGGCGGCGCCGCGCCCGACGGAGGTGCCCCGGCCTGCTGCGGTGGTACCGCCGCGGTCAGCCCCGGCCGGGCAAGTCGCTGCCCTGGTGATCGACGATGAAGAGGTGGTGCGCGCCCTGGCCACCCGGATCCTCGAGCGGGCCGGGTACCGGGTGGTCCAGGCCAGTGGTGGGCTCGAGGGGCTGGCCAAGCTGGCGGCACATCGAGGCGAATTCGGGGTGGTGCTGCTGGATCTCTCGATGCCCGACCTGAGTGGCCGGGAGGTGCTCGCCCGGATGCGGCTCAGCGACCCCGACTTGCCGGTCGTACTGTCGAGTGGCCTCGATGCCGGCTCGGCCGCAGTGGAGGAGGTCGAGGGGCACCCGGTGCGCTTCCTCCAGAAGCCCTACCGGCTCAACGAGCTGCTCGAGGTGGTCGAGGCGGCAGTGGCCGGGGGCCGGGCCGCACCGGCCCCCAAGGGGCCCTGAACGGTTGACCCGAGGGCTCCAAATGCCTATTGTTGCGCCTCTTGCACGGGCCAGTAGCTCAGGTGGTTAGAGCGCACGCCTGATAAGCGTGAGGTCGGAGGTTCAACTCCTCCTTGGCCCATACGGTAACAG